>NZ_JBAJNS010000001.1:497500-805000 GCF_037911585.1 Streptomyces sp. GSL17-111 | reverse complement strand
CAATCTCGTGCACGACCGGGCTTGCCAGGACGACGACATCGCGGAACTCCGGCGTATTCACGTCGAGATCGACCGTGCGACGGTTGCTGCCTACGGTTGGCACGATCTCTTGGACGAGACAGGCGAGACCCCGCCTGCCGATCCCACGCACGAGACTCATCCCCTCGACCACGGGTTCCACGAGACCGACCAGGGGACGCGCTACACCATCGGCTTGCTCGCCCGTACCGAAATCATCGACCGGCTGCGTCAGCTCAATCACCAGGCATACGCAGACGAGGTGTTCCTGGGCCTGCACAAGAAGCCCAAGAAGCACCCCGACATGCCCCCGCCCTCGGCTGAGGCCCGCCGTCGGAAAGCTGAGGGGAGTGGCCGTAGCGCGACCACTCCCTCCGGCTTCGACGACGGACTCTTCCCACCCGACGACGCCTTGTTCTGACCGCACAGCGCCGCACGGGGGCCGGTGGCCCGCCGCTTCCGGTGGGCCGCTTGCCTCTACTCCTCGTGCTCGCTGCGTTGGTGTCGGCGCATGCGCACATTTGCATCCGACACAGCCGATCCGTCGCCCATCGCGTAGGCCCGTTCCCGGCAGCGGGCCAGATGTGCGCAGGTGATACAGCCGCTCACCGGCTCGGGCCGGTCCGCGTTCTGGTCCTGTAGGTGTGGAATCAGCATCCGTTGTGCTCCCCCGATGCGGTCCTGGCTCCAGCGGCCGCCATCCGGGCAACCGTGTCGGCGGCCTTCGCCAAGAGCCGTAGGGAGTGTGCGGGGTCGGGGTCGGTCCCGCCGTCGGCACGGGCCAGGGCAACGGCTTTCCGCACAATCGCGGCGTGCCGTTCCTGCTCCGTCGCCCCCGGGTGACCGGCACTCCAGGCAAGGGCGGCAGGCGCCAGCGCGTGCACGTACGTGCAGAGTCGACGCCGCAACGTGTCGATCAGTTCGCCGTGCGCTCGGCCGAAGTGGGCGAGAAGAAGGGCCAGCGATGCGTCACTGTGCACTTCGGCCACGGGGAAGGGTGGCTGCGTTCGAGGTTGGACGGGGTTCATGGATCTCCCGGTTTTTCGAACTGACTTCTGGATTCGCGTGGGATTCAGGAGAAGTGAGCGCGCTCAGAACGGACGCCACTGGCTGTCTGCCAGTTGGTCGGGCATCCGAGAAAATCATGCACCTTTGAATCGGAGTCTCGCAATATTGCGAGCTCAACTCCCAAAGAAAGAAAACTAGTTCGATGGACTTGCGGACCCTATTCGAGGCAGAATTCACCCACCAGGGCGCCAGAGACGCCCGGTTGAGCCGTCTCAGCACCCGAACCGCCGCACTCGATACCCGCAAAGGACTCAGCGCTCATGCCGACCGTGAAGCCTGTTGCCACCCTGCGCCGACGGCGCCTTGGAGGACATCTGCGTGACCTTCGAAACCAGTCCGGGTACACGCTGGAAGCAGCGGCAGCGCTCGTCGGCTGGGATGCCACCAAGCTGTCGAGAATCGAGAACGCCAAGGCGCACATCAAGCCGAACGAGGTCGCACCGCTCGTCAGCGCCTACGGGGTCGAGGACCAGCAGGTGATCGGAGCCCTGGAGGGGCTGGCCAAGGACGCGGGGAAGCGTGGCTGGTGGCAGACCTACGGGAGCGTGGTCGCACACGGCTATCGGGACTACATCGCGCAGGAGGAGGACGCCGAGTCCACGCACATCTACTCGCCCAACCTCGTCCCTGGGCTGCTCCAGACCGGCGCCTACGCGCGAGAGGCCATCGCGGCGACTGCGATCACTCGGACTCCCGAGGAGGTGCACGCGCTTGCGGAGGTCCGTAAGACGCGCCAGGCCGTGCTCACCCGTCCGCAACGCTCGCTGACCTTGTGGGCCGTGATCCATGAAGCCGCCCTGTACCACCGGTCGGCGTCACATCCGTCGATGATGCGAGAGCAGCTCCGGCACTTGCTCGACATGACGGAGGTGCCCAGCATCACCATTCAGGTCATGCCACTCAGTGCTACCGCGCACCCTGGGATGATGGGCTTGTTCGAGGTTGTTCGCTTTCCGCAGCCGTGGCCGACCGTAGCGTTCCTGGAGAACCTGCGGGGTGGCCAGTTCGTGGAAGCTGACGACGACGTGAAGGTCTTCGAGATGGCGTTCGAGCGGGTTGTCGCCGCAGCGCTGCCCGTGGACGACTCACGGGAGAAGATCAGGAAGATCATGGAAGGAAGCATGCTGTGAATCACAACCGCGACGTGCACGCCGTCAGTCTGAGCGCGGCAGCCTGGCGCAAGTCGTCCTACAGCGCAAACGGCGGCGAGTGCGTCGAGGTCGCCGACCTGCCCGGCGGGCTCGCCGTGCGGGACTCCAAGGACGTCGTCGTTCCCGGCTTTCGGACCAGGGCGGATGCCTGGAACGCCTTCGTCCAGGCCGTCAGCGCCAACCGGCTCTGAGCCGTGTCCGTGTCGCCGCCCCGTCCCCGTGCCGGGGAGGCGACACGGGTGCTGCGCCGTACCTCGGTTGGGGGCTGCTGTCAGGGGTGCGCGGCTTGAGCGGCGGACGACCGCCGTCTGAGGGTTGAGCGCCCACAGATCCTCGGTATGCCGTGTCAGCGTCGCGCCGGGTTCGCTGATGCGCGGCATCTCCACGTCACCACGTTGGACATGCGGTTTTGCCGGGCGGGGCACAGGGGGGTCGACGAACCCTTTGCAGGAGGCCGCCAGGGCACCCTTGTGGTGTTCCCGCAGCGTCTGTGGCCGGGCTTCGCTACGACGAAGCCTCTTCGTCGGCAGCGGGTTGCAGCCAGTCGCTGTCGGGGCGAGCCAGCAGCCGAGCGTTGTTGTATGCCATGGCGGTCGTGAGAACTGTGTGGCCACGATAGAACTCTCCTTGTCGGGAGACCACCAGCGCGAGGTCCACCATGCCGGCCTCGAGGAGCGACAGCGGGAGCAGGAGCTGAACCGTGTCCTGCGCCGGATACCAGGTGGGTACGGCTGCCTTGTAGTTGCGGCGGACTCGGCCCACTGCTCCGTCGACGGCGCCTTTCAGGGCCATACGTGCAAGGTGGGGGTTGGCCTGGAGCGTTGCGGGAAACCGGGCAAGGTTGCCCTGATCGTCCAGGATGTGGTCCACGCTGACAACGACTTCTCGACGCCAGTCGTAGACGTAGTCCGCCGGGTTCTCGGTGTAGGTCACGAAGTCGGGGCGGAGCGAGGGTGGGAAATGGTCCATGAAGTCACGCTTGCTCTCCAGACACCAGTCAACGAAGACCCACGGCTGGCTGTCGGACCGGTCGTTGCGACGGAAGAGCCCGTAGATGGTCTCCTGTCGCGCAGCTGCCAGTCCTGTATTGAAGGCGGAGTAGGACGCGTCGCTGCTCGTCGAGATCTTGCCCTGCTGGTGAGCGCGCTCGAACGTCCATCGGACGTAATTGCGAAGGATGCGGTTGCCGCCGGGCGAGTCCCCCTCCCTCCCGTCCCAGTTCTCGCGCTCCGCGATGTCGGCCAAGCGGTCGAAGAGGTCGGGATCACCAGTGCCCTCACGAAGATTGGCACTCGATCGAACTCTCCCCATGTGTGCGTATTCGTAGAGCGCGTTACCAGACTGACCAGACAGATGGGGTGATCGCACCGGGGCTGTGTGCGACGTTGGAGGCGTCGCGCCACCGAAGTGCTGCTTCAGACGAGCAAGGTCTGTTGGTGACGCCGAGGGGCGGTTCTCGCTGATCACAGGAACTCTCTTAAGGTCGCATGCCGGAGGTGTCCGACACTATTTTCAGGTAACTGAAGGTCGTCGGGTAGGTTCGTGAGATGCTGTTGGCGACCGTCTCCGACACCTTCGCCGAGGACATCGGCACTGGTATGGGCTACGGCGCCAGCGAGACCTCGGTCGCCTCCGAGTCGGTGTTCGCCAGCAGCCCGGCGCGGCGCCGGGGCAGGCGCGAGACGCTCAAGTCCTTCGTGCGGTGCCACGCATTCCGTTGATACCTCTGGGCCGCCCCGAAGTCGGCGTCCGTGCCCGAACGGCTCGTGCGGTTCGTTGGGCCGCAGGTGTCCAGTGCTGCCTTGCACGGGGCCGTGGCATCGGTAGAGGTCCATCGGCGGCCGACGTCGCATGGGCGTAAGCGTTGATCGGGTCGGCGGTGTTTGCCCATGCGCCCTGCACTTGTATGGCGGTGGGCAATACCTGCACCCGCAAGGGCTACTGCCCAGGCCGTGGTGGGTATGTTCGCATACCCACTTGTACTCGTCGTCCTCCCCCGGAGCGTAGCGGCCTTCGCCGTCGAGAAGGTCGTTCACCTCGTCCACGCGGTTCGGTGGGGTTCGCTCGTCCAGCATGGCCCGCCAGGCGTGCCGAGCAAGGTGTGCCCGGAACCCAGCTCCCGCCGCCCGTGTGGTGTCAGCCCCGCCGCGCCAGGTCCAGGGCCGCCGTGTGGACGAACCACTCCAGCACCGCGCTGATCTCCTCACCGTGCTCGGCGAAGACGTGCAGGGAAAAGGACGGGCGCAGCTCCAGCTTGGCCTCGGCCAGCTCGATGCCGTCGATCTCGTTCAGCCGCCGCAGCAGTTCGCGTCGCTGCTCGGTGTCGTCGAAGGGGCTGCGCGTCTTCAAGGCCTGGAAGACGACCTCGGCCGTGCCGGAGACCGGGTAGAGCGCCAGCGGCCACAGGTCGTGCGGCTGGCGCGCGGTGCCGGCGTCCAGGACGGGGAAGCAACTCGTCTCCTCGTGGCGGCCGTAGTTGAGGTAGCCACCCTGGCGCCGCCAGAAGTCCAGTGCGGTTAGGACGCCGTCCACCGCGTCGGGGTGGTGCTCCTTCAGCTGGGCCTCGAAGCGTCGCGCGGCCTCGGCGTTCTCCGCCTCCGGCAGCGGGTCGTGCACGGTCTCCTGCTGGACGTCCTTGCCCAGCAGCGTCGCCAGGTCTGCGGCGTCGAGACGGTGGGAACGGTCGGCGCGACCGGTGGAGTTGAAGGAGACGCCTTCGCTCTCCAGGATCTGCTGGGGCGGGTCCGTGCGCCCGCCTTCGGGCCACCGGAAGCCCGGTGAGACCTTGCCGTCGGAGGTGAGCACACGGTAAGCCCCGAGGACTCCCGGGGTGTTGGCCAGGTAGTTGCCGACCACCAGCGGGTGGCGGCCGATGAGCTCGGCGATGTCCCCGTACGTCGTCCAGGTGCCGCTGGGCATCGCGACCAGCGCGGCCCGCAGGTCGGCCCAGTCCGGAGACTCCTCGGTGACGGAGGCGACGGCACCGATCGGGCCCGGCCACAGGCGGACGGCGCGCTCGGTGAGCCGGCCGGCCCGCTCCAGGATCTCCTTCTTGCCCCAGCGGTCCCCGGAGGCCGCGATCTCCTGGTTCATGTGCAGGGCGCTGGAGTCGAGGATCGCCTGCTTGCGGCGGAACGGGTGGTTGGAGAGCTTGGAGTTCTCCCCGCTGAGCGTGAGGTTGCCCAGGGTGTGCACCAGCAGGTCGTACAGCTCCTGGGGGGTCTGCCCGTCCTCCGTCTCTTCGGCGAGAAGTTCGAACCACGCCTGGGCCGGGCGCTGCGGCAGGATGTGCTCCAGGGTGAGGGACGCCTGGGTGAAGTCCACCGGTTCGGCGGAGGCGTAACTCTCCTCCAGGCGCCGCAGGATGTAGGTCCGCTGGATGGGCCGCCCGCTCCAGTAGAACGGCTTGGAGGCGATCGCCTCGCGCAGCTCCTCGTCGCTCGGCCACCGGCGGCGTCGGCCGGAGAGGAAGCGCCGCACCGCCTCGGCGGGGGAGCGGTCCTGCTCCAGGCCCCTCGGCGCTTCCATGAAGATGCGGTTCAGGCCGGTCGTCGGCGTCTGACAGATCAGTCGGCGCACCAGGTACGACTCGACGTAGCCGAGGGCCTCCGCCACCTCTTCGGGGGTGGTGCTGCCGGCGTCGATGAGGTTCAGCAGGTGCAGCGCGAGCGGGTAGTGGGTCTGGCCGCCCCAGGCGGCGAGCCGCTCCAGGGCGGTCCGCAGCGGCGCGGACGGCTCGCGGTGCGGTTCCAGGATGCGCAGGAGCCGCTGGCCGCGTTCGGCGAGCTGGGCGATTTCCTGCTGGAGTGCCGCCTCGTCCTTGGCCAGGGGCTCCAACCGCTTCTGCTGCTCCCGGTAGATGTCCCCCTGCTTGGCCCGCTCGTTGCCCCTGACCACCAGGTCCAGCCAGACCAGCAGCTCCAGGTTCTTCGGTCCGAGCTGCTGCTGCATCGGCAACCACAGCTCGTGGTAGACGCGTTCCCCGCGCTGGGGCAGCAGCATGAAGAGGTAGTTGCGCAGCAGGTCGCTCTGGCTGAGACCGACGCCCGTGTTGTTGATCGACTCGAAGATCCGGTAGACGTTGTCGCCCCGCTCGGCGGTGATCTCGACGATGGAGAGCAGGTCCTTCAGTACGGTCTCCACGGCGCCGGACCACGTCTCGTCCCGCTCGGTCGCCCCTTCGGCGAGGACACCGCGGAAATACCGGTAGGCGGCGCCGATGTTGTCCGCGCCGCCGGCCAGGGGGGTGGCCTCGACGCACGCGGTGTAGGCGTCCCGGTCCGCCTGCGTGGGCAGCAGACGGTAGTGGTCGTACCCCTCGTGGAACTCGTTGACCAGCAGCTGCCGGTGCACCCGGTCCACGGCGCGGTCGTCGCCCGCTTCCTTGAGGTGGTCCCGAAGGGCGGTGACCAGGAGCATCAGCGTGGTCAGGCGCTGCTGGCCGTCCACGACCAGCCAGCGCTGCACGCCCCCGGCCTGGAGGCGGCCGGGCGCCAGGACGACGGAGCCGAGGAAGTGGGGTGCGGGCGACTGGCCGGAGAGCTGCTGCTCGACCAGCTCGGTGATGTCGTCCCACAGCCGTTGCAACTGCTCGCGACCCCAGCTGTAGGTGCGCTGGTACAGCGGCACCTGGAACTGCTTCTCGCCTTGGACGAGCTTGAGGAAGGTGATTTCCTGGGCGCGCATGGGTCTCCCCCCGAATTCTCACGTGAGCGCTCGCGTCGCGATGGTGGCGCTGGGGTGTAACGAAGTGTCACCGTATCCCAGCAGCCCGTGGGAAACTAACACGACTTACTGCTAATGTCTCCGTGTACTCAGTTCACAGAGTTGCCCGGGTGCCGTCGCGCGCCGTCGAACGGGTGCTCCGGGGAGCTGCGATGAGGGCTTCCTACGCCAGGTGATGGCGGACCGCACGGGTGGGGTGATCCATGAGCGCGCACGACGAGGCTGACAGCGTTACGGAAGAGGCCGGTTCGGCTCATCCCGACCCGGACAGGACCGGACCCCTCCCGCACCCGCGGAAGGCCGGCCGGACCTCGGACGAGTCGGCCCGCATCCGTCAGATCTTTCGGTTCCTGGCCGCGGCGGAGGAGTCGCGGGTGCGCCCGGTGCGCACACTGGACGGAGCGCTGGGGGTGGTCTGGTTCGCCGATCTGCCCGACGACCCCAGGGTCACCGGTCTGCCGTGGACCGAGGACGCGGGGAGCGAGCCGGCGTGGCTGACCGTGCGGCGCCCCCGACTCGACGAGCCGCCCACGCTCCCGTCATCGCTCACCGACTGGGTGGACCTGGCCCGGGTACGCGACTTCACCGCGCGGCACGCCCCTGACCTGCGCCGCAGCAGGGAGGCTGCGCCTCCGGAGGGCACCTGGGGCGTCAGCCTCGAAAAGACCTACACCAAGCTGGCCGACCATCCCGACCGGAAGGACATCGAGCAGCGCTACGCGGCGTGGAAGGCGAGCTGGTACCAGTGGGCGGAGCGCCGCCGGGACGTCGACCCGCTGGTGCGTCTGTACGACCGGCTGCACAAGATGCACGACGACGCACGGAACCTTGGCGAGTCCTTCGAGCTCGTCCTCGGTTTCGGGCGCCTCACCTGGCGCTCCCCGGACGGCGCCCGGGTGGAACGGCACCTCGTCACCCACCGGGCGACCCTGCACCTCGACTCCGCCACCGGCACGCTGACCGCCGCGCCGGACGGTGGCACGCTGGGCCTCCAGCTGGAACAGTCCATGCTGGACGCCGCCCAGCACGTTCCCCAGGACGTCTACGACGAGATCCGCGAGGCGCTGAAGCAGGCGGCGGACGCCACCCGGTCGGAGCATCTGGAGTGCCTGCACACGGCCCTGGAAAGCTGGGTCAACGCCGCGCACAGCGCCGGCCGGTACGAGCGCGACGGTGCGCTTCAGCGACCGCACACGCTGGACACCCCCGTCGTCGGCTTCACCCCGGCGCTCGTGCTGCGTGAACGGACCGGGCGCGCCACGCTTGAGGCGCTGTCGGGAATCGCCGGACGCATCGAGGGCGGTGAGCGGCCCACCGAGCTGCTCCGCTACCTGGCGGGCGCGGAAGGCGCCTTCACCGCCGCCGACCGGCGGGCACCGGACGGCACGGCGGGTGAGGTGTACTTCGCCCTTCCCGCCAACGAGGAGCAGCGCACCATCGCCGAACGGCTGCGGGAGAACCGGCTGGTCGTCGTCCAAGGGCCACCCGGCACCGGCAAGACCCACACGATCGCCAACCTCGTCACCGATCTGCTCGCGCGCGGCAAGCGGGTGTTGATCACCAGCCACACGCCGCGCGCACTGCGGGTGCTGCGCGACAAACTGCCCCGGGACGTACGGGACCTGTGCGTGAGCCGAACCGAGGACGGCCGTCAGGCCCAACGGGAACTGGAGGCCTCGGTCCAACGCATCCTTCGCGAGTACTCCGGTTTCGACCCCCGCCACGCGCAGAGCGAGATCGCCCGGTTCGAGGCGCGATTGGCCACCGCCCGGGACGCCCAGCACCAGTTGCTGAAAGAACTCGCCACGCTGCGCGAGCAGGAGACCCGGCGCTTCACCGCCGACCTCGGTGACTACAGCGGCAGCCTCCAGGAGATCGCCGAACGCCTGGCCGCCGAGGCGCCGAGCTATTCCTGGATCGGATCGGTGCCCCAGGAACAGCCCGCCGTCACCGCCGAGGAGGCGCTGCGGCTGCTCCACACGGCCCGTGCGTACACCCCCGAGCTGCGCTCCCTGGCGGCGGAGGTGCCAGGTCCCGCCGAGCTGCCCTCGCCGGGCGACTTCGAGCAGGCCGTCGCCGTGGTGCGGACGGCGGAGGAGGCGCACACCGCCGCGGCCCGGGAACCCGGCGCGTCCGCATACGACGAGCCGGTGGACCGACTCACCGAAAAGGAACAGCAGCGCCTCGACGCCGCCCTGGATGTCTTCGCCGCCGCCCGTGTCCGTGCCGCGGCCATGGCCGCGGCTGCCGAGCCGTGGGTGGGGGAAGCGCTGGAAGCGGTGTTCGTCGGCCAGGACTGGCAGGTCAGGACGCGGCACGAGGCCGTCACCGCCGCTCTGGACACCGCCGGAACCGCACTCGGGGAACTCGGTCCGGCACTCGTCACCGGGCTGGAGGACGACGAGCCTCCGGCCGCGCTCGCCTCGGCCACGACTCTTCACGACGGGCTGAGCGTGGGCCGCAGGCTTCGGGGCGTACTCGGCACGCGCACCAAACTGGCCAAAGCGGTGGGTGCCTTCGCCGAGCGCGTCCGGGTGGACGGCCGGGCACCCGAGGATGTCGAGGGCGCGGCGAAGGTACTGGCCCGAGTGCGGCTCGAACTCGCCCTCGACCAGGTCGAAAGCGAATGGGGCGGGGGAGGGACGTCCGCCTGGCGCAGCCATGGGCCACGGCTGGCGCGGCTTCGCCAGGACGCGGAAACGCTCGACGCCTTGCTGGAACTCGGCGCGGCCCGTACCGAGGTGATCAGTGCGGCGGCCACCTCGCCGGAACTGGCCGCCGCGCCCTGGCAGGACCGTGCGGTGGAGAGCGCCGTGCGGGCGCTCCTGCGAGCACGCGTCACCTTGCGCGAGGCCGAACGCTCCCGCCGTCTCATCGCCGAGGCCGAGGACCTGCTGCGGACGTGGACCGACCGTCCCGGCGCCTCACCCGCCCTCGCTCTGGCCCGTGAAGCGGTCGTGGCGGTGGACGCGGCCGCCTATCGCGCGGCGTGCGGGGGACTGGCCGAGGTGCGGGAGGCGGCACGGCTGAGGGCCGCGCACGGGTCGGCTCTCACTCCGGTCCAGGAAGGGTTCCCCGCGCTGGCCAAGCGCATCGTTGCGGCACCCGATGAGCCGGAGTGGGAGGAGCGGCTCGTGGGACTCGCCGACGCCTGGGCCTGGTCGGCCTGGCGGGAGCGCTTGGAGAGGCTGACCGACCCCGAGGTGGAGCGTGCGTGTCACGCCCGCCTCGCCGAGGCCGACGCCGAGGTGCGCATCATGTTGAGTCGGCTGGCCGCCGCCCGCGCGTGGCATGGATCGCTCAGTGTGCTGACGGGAGACCAGACCACCGCGCTCAAGGCCTATCAGCAGGCCGCCGGGCGCATCCGCGGCAAGTATCAGCACCGCTACCGGCAGGCGGCCCAGGAAGCGCTGCGCGACGCACAGGCCGCTGTGCCGGCCTGGATCATGCCGCTCCACCAGGTCGCCGAGACCGTGCCCATGGAGCATCCCGGGGTCTTCGATGTGGTGATCGTGGACGAGGCCAGTCAGTCGGGGTTGGAGGCGATGCTGCTGACCTGGCTGGCGGACCGCATCGTGGTGGTGGGTGACGGCAAGCAGGTCAGCCCGTCCCACGTCGGGTTGCGGCAGGATGAGTACTTCGGCTTGCAGGACAAGCATCTCACCGGCCTCGATAGCAGTCGCAAGAGCCTTTTCGGGCCGGACACCAGCCTCTTCGACCTCGCGGAGGCCCTCGCGGGCGGCCGGGGCACGCTCATGCTCAAGGAGCATTTCCGCTGCATGCCGGAAATCATCTCCTTCTCCAACGAACTCGCTTACAACGGAGACCTGTTGCCGCTACGGCAGTACGGGGCTGACCGGTTGCCCCCGGTGCGCACCGTCCATGTCCCCGACGGAGAGGCGATGGGAAGCAGCGGACGTACGGTCAACCAGGCCGAGGCCGAGGCCCTGGTGTCGGCGCTCGTGGCGTGTAGTGCCGACCCCTCCTACGCCGGCCGCACCATGGGCGTCATCAGTCTGCGCAGCAGCAAGGCCCACATCCAGGAACTGGAGAACCTGCTCGTGGCCCGACTGCCGTACGAGGAGCGGGAAGACCGACGCATCCGCGTTGGGAACGCCGAGGACTTCCAAGGAGACGAGCGCGACATCATGTTCCTGTCCTGCCTCGACTCCGCCACCACCTCTGCCGGCAGTGTCCGGGGCGGCTACAGCGGCAAGACGTACGAGCAGCGGATCAACGTCGCGGCCTCCCGGGCCCGGGACCAGGTGTGGGTCTTTCACAGCGCGACCACCGAGCAGTTCCATGAGAACGATCTGCGCCGTGCCTACCTGGACCACCTCACCCGCCCGGCCGAGGAGGCCGAGGCGGTCGTCAGCGGGGAGGTCCACCCCGACCAGCGTCACGAGGCGTTCGAGAACCTCTTTCAGCAGCGCGTCTATCTGGAGCTCACCGGACGTGGCTACCGGGTCCGGCCCCAGTACCAGGTCGGTCGGCACGCGATCGATCTCGTCGTGGAAGGCGGCACCCGGCGGCTCGCCGTCGAGTGTGACGGCGACAAGTTCGCCGAGGGTGAGGATGCCGCGACGGCCGCGGCCCGCCAGCGCGACCTCGAGCGGGTGGACTGGACCTTTGTGCGCCTGCGGGGCAGCCGCTTCCACTGGGACCGTCAGCAGGCGATGGACCCGGTCTGGGCGGCGTTGGACCGGCTCGGCATCGAACCGGTCCCGGAGACGGACTCCTCGACTCCGGCCACCGTATCCGTCGAGTCGGCGGAGGCCGCCGTTCGGACCCAGCCTGCGGACGAGGCCGAGCCGATCGAGCTGATCGAGCCGATCGAGTCCGAACCGGCAGAACCGATGGAGACGCCGACGACGGGAGCGGTGGTCGGATCCGGGTACGACGCCCCGGAGGAAGCCGCCGCTCTGGAGCCGGAACCCGAGCCGGAACCGAAGGGGGGAGAGCCGGCTCCGCCCCCGCTCACCGGCCGCCGTCAGGGATTCCCGGTGTCCGAAGTGGCCCCCGATTGCTATCAGCGCGTGCTGCGGGAACTGCACCAACTCCAGCGTGTGCTGTCCCGTCCGGACGAGGACCCCGGGGACGTCGATCCGGCCAACCTGGTTTTCTACCGCATGACCCAGCGCGAGCGCCGCGACCGGTACGAGAAGCGGGCCGCGTTCCTCCGGTCCTTCCTCGACGCTGTGTCGGGCAGTGCCGAGACGGACGATGCCACGGTGGTGGTGCCCGGCTCACTGCTCACGCTGGAGCTCGACGGGGAGGTGGACGACAGCCTGTTCACCATCGCCGAGATGGCCGGTGAGGGAGTCGAGTGCGTCTCACCCGCATCACCCCTGGGGCAGGCCCTGATGTGGCGGCCGCAGGGCCAGCGAGTGGAGTACAGCGCGGCGGACGGCCGCGTCCGGCATGCCGTGATCCGCGCCATCCGATCACGGTGATTGCCTGCATTGCAATGATGTGAACTTAGTCAACGCCCCATATAAGTTAACCTGACGGCGTCCCTGACTCGTGTCAGTGGGGAGCAGTACGGTGCACTTTGACCGTGCCGTTCTGGTCTCCCCAGGAAGGTCCCCTGTCGTTATGCCTCCTCAGTCTGCTGTAACCGACGTACCGCACCCGATCGACGACGTGCCGCAGACCTTCCTGCCCGGCGATTCCTACGACGTGCGGGACGGCCTCGGTCACTACATCCGCAGGGACCTCCTCGGCCCGTGGGACGGGGAGGAGGAGACCCTGCCGCACCGCTCCGCAGGACCGCGTGATCGGTACCTCGTCGGCATGCTCGGCCCGAAACCGGCCGCCGGCACCACGCGGCAGATCGCGCGCGCCGCCGCTCAACTGGCCGAGTCGGAGCCGGGAGGCGAGGGCGAGCGCGAGGCGGAACAGCATGAGCGGCTCACCCCGCAGGCGGCGGGGCGTCTCTGGGCGTCGTCCATGGGCCTGTCCTTCGTGGTGCCGGCCTCCGTCGGCACGCTCACTGTGACGCTGCGGTGGGGCCGCTACGTGCTGCGTGAGACACCAGCCGAGGACGGTCGCAGCCGCCGGGTCTGGGCGCGCGAACAGGTGCAGCACCGCGAGGACATCGACGTGCACAGCTCGGGCGGAGCTGAGCGCGTCCTGGAAGGAACGCCAGGCGGCCCACGCGTCTGCCTCGACGTCCAGGTGCGCAAACGCCCGGCCCGGGCGAGGCGCGAGGAACTGCGTGTGGTCGAACTGTCGCTGGTCAACAGACTGCACGAGACGGTCGGTGACCGTCCCGACGCAAACTGGCTCTTTCAGACCGAAATCGATGTGACGGCTTTCCCCGAGGAGCGTGCCTCGGTCTTCCTGCCCGTCGATGATCCCCTGGAACCCGCTTCCGGCGAGAACGGGCCGGAGGACGCCGAGGACCGACGTCTGCGGCTGCTGTACCGGGACAGCCTCCGCCACGCCCAGGGGCGGAACGTTGCCGTGCATGCCCGGACCAGGCAGGGAGAACGGCGCGCGTACCGGCTGACCACCACGTGGTTGCCCGAGTACGACGTCCGGGACACCACAGCGCCCACGGCCGACGAGCAGCCCCTGCTGGCCGGGCTGGAGCTCGGCATGGATGAACTGGCCGACCTCGCCGTGCCCGCCCGCCGGAGCGAGCTGACCGAGGCTCTGGCTCCGCTCGCCGACGGCTATCACTCCTGGCTCGCCCAGCAGCGTGAGAAGGCACGCTCGCTCCCCGAGGGCCTCCGGGCCTCCGCCGAGGCGGCCATGGAACAGGCCGAGGACGTCTGTCACCGCATCGCCTTCGGAATCGACACGCTCCGTGCCGACGACGTCGCGCTCGACGCGTTCCGATTCGCCAATCAAGCTATGGCTCTCCAGCGGCGCAACACCGCCATCGCCGCTGCCCGGACGGGGAGCGAGCAGGACCCGGCCTCCTACAACCAGGCCTACGCCGAGGTTCACGGCCAAGGCAAGGAATCCGCGAGCTGGCGCCCCTTCCAGCTCGCCTTCATCCTGCTCAACCTCGCTTCGCTCAGCAAACCGGACCACCCGCACCGGAGCAGCGGCCGGGAGGCACTGGTCGATCTGCTCTTCTTTCCCACCGGAGGCGGTAAGACCGAGGCGTATCTGGGGCTTGCCGCCTACACCTTCGGGCTGCGCCGTCTCCAGGGCGTCATCGGCACCGGCACGGAGGCCCGCAGCGGCGAAGCCGGTGTCGGGGTGCTGATGCGTTACACCCTGCGCTTGTTGACCGCCCAGCAGTTCCAACGGGCGGCGGCGCTGGTCAGCGCCTGCGAGGTACTGCGACGTGAGGCGGTAGCGGCCGGTGACGTCCGCTGGGGCACCACCCCCTTCCGTATCGGCCTGTGGGTGGGGACAACGGTGTCGCCCAACTGGTTCGGTGAGGCGAGGGAGCAGATCGCCGGTGCCAAGGAGAGCGCCAGCGACAAGCACGCCCGCGTCATCCAGGTGCTCAGCTGTCCCTGGTGCGGCACTGAGCTGAAGGCCCACCAGAACATGGAGTACGACGAGGCCCGGCGCCGGGTGTTGCTGTACTGCCCGCGTGGCGAGGGTGAAGATCGCTGCCCCTTCTCCCGCCGCGCCGCGCCGGGGGAGGGTATTCCGGTGCTCACCGTCGACGAGGAGATCTACCGGCTGGCTCCCGCGATGCTCATCGCGACCGTCGACAAGTTCGCCCAGCTCCCGTGGAACGGGTATGGCGGGTTGCTCTTCGGCCGGGTCACCGAGTGGTGTCCACGCCACGGCTACCGTCACGACGATCTGGATCGTGAAACAGGTTGCCGTACCCGGCACACGGCCAAAGGAAAGATGCCCGCCGTCACCGCGCAGCCTGTGGCCAGACTTCGGCCCCCGGACCTGATCATTCAGGACGAGCTGCACCTCATCTCCGGTGCCCTCGGCACCTCGGTCGGACTCTTCGAGTCCGCCATCGACCAGCTTTGCACCTGGACCGTGGTCGGTGCCGACGGCACGCGGCGTGAGGCGGGGCCCAAAATCATCGCCTCCACTGCCACCACCAAGCGAGCCGCCGACCAGGTCCGCGGTGTCTTCGCCCGCGATGTCGCCGTCTTCCCGCCCCAGGTGCTCGACGCTCATGACACGTTCTTCTCCCGGCAGGTCCAGCTGGGACGTGACCATCCCGGCCGCCGCTATCTCGGTGTCTGTGCGCACGGCACGCGGCTGAAGGCCGCCGAGATCCGTGTCGCGGAAATCCTGCTGCTCGGCGCTCAGGAACTCTTCGACACCTACGGCGCACCGGCCGACCCTTACATGACCCTCGTCGGCTACTTCAACGCCACGCGCGAGCTCGCGGGCATGCGCCGCAACCTGGATGACGACATCACCACGCGAGTGCGTTCCAACGGCCGCCGCAAAGGGCACGACACCATCGCCGACCGCATCGTTTCCAGGTCCGGGATGCTGTCCATCCAGGAGCTGACCTCCCGTATCTCTTCGGCCGACATCAGCACCACTCTCAAGCGCCTCGACACCGGATTCGATCCGGAGCGCGACACCTCCGAGCGGCGCCGGGCCCTGCTCCGTGAGTACGCCGCCGCGTTCAAGGAGAAGCGTGAGCCACGCGTGGGGATGACCCCGCTCGCGCGGCAGGGGGTGGACGTGGTGCTCGCCACCTCCATGTTGCAGGTCGGCGTGGACGTTTCCCGATTCGGGCTGATGCTGGTGGTCGGCCAACCCAAGAACACCGCTGAGTACATTCAGGCGTCCTCGCGCGTCGGGCGTGACCGCAGGCGCCCTGGCCTGGTGGTCACCCTGTACAACTGGTCGCGTCCGCGGGACCTCGCCCACTTCGAGGATTTCGAGCACTATCACGCTACGTTCTACCGACAGGTGGAGGCACTCTCGGTCACGCCCTTCACCCGCCGCTCGCTGGACCGGGGCACAGCCGCGACGTACGTCGCAGCCCTGCGACAGGCCCACCACGAGCACTCTCGGAACACCGACGCCCATTCCCTCGATCTCCAAGGCCCGTTGGCGGAGGAGGTCGAGCGCCGCTTGCTCGAGCGCGCGGAGCGAGCCGACACCGTTGACGGCACCCGAGCCCGCCAGTACCTGAAGGAGCGCATCGACGTCCTCAAGGAGAAGTGGGACGAGCGACGCGACGGCAATGCCGTGCTCGGCTATCGGAAGGAAAAGAGGAAGGACACGGTGGTCTCCCCGCTGCTGCGCAAGGCAGACGGTGCCGGATGGACCGAGCTCACTGTGCCCATGTCGATGCGCGAGACGGAGAATGAGATCAACCTGTTGCTCCCGGGCGGGGGAGCCTTTCTGAACGAAGCCGCGGGCAGTGGCCCGGACTGGCGGTTCGGCTCGCGGCGCGAGGAGGGGGACGCGTCGGCTACGCCCGTGGACGCCGATGAGTACGGAGATCCACCGGCACCGGCGCCTGGAGGGAAGGGAAAGCGATGAACGACCGCCACTTCCGGAGGGTCGGCGCGGCCCGGCCCAGCCACCTGATGTACACGGCCGGTGTGGGAGCTCTCATCGACCTTCCCAACTTCTCCGTTCTGGTCAAAGGCCTGGAAGCCTGGAGCCACACCGGGCTGAGCGGCTACGACATCGACGAGCCGCGCCTTCGGTCGGCCGTCAATCGCTCGCTCCAGCTCTATGGGCGCGCCCAGGTCACTCAACTGCGGTCCGCGCCCTGGACGGAAGGAGCCGACAGCGCGCCCAAGGACTGGGCCGCTCAGGGCGTGGGAGTCCCCGTGACTCCGTTCCCCCAGTGGCTGCGGTGTACGGCATGCGATGTGCTCGCCGCCATTGACACGGGGGAGTTCACCTTCGTCAACCACAATCCACGGGCCCCGCACGAGGCGAAATTCGTCCACGACTGCAAGCGCGGCAAACCTCTGGCCGTCGCCGCGCGCTTCACCCTCGTGTGCACCGCCGGCCATCTGGACGAGTTCCCCTACACCCCCTTCGTCCACGGCGGTGGGGCATGCCCCAAGGTCCCCCGCCCCAAGTTGCGCATGAGGGACCACGGTGGCAACCAGGCGGCCAACGTCACCCTTGAATGTGTCGGCTGTGGCGGGAAGCGGAACATCCGGGACGCCATGGGTGAACGGGGGCGCCAAAACCTCCCGGCCTGCCGCGGCCGCCACGCTCACCTCGGCAGCTATGACAGTGAGGGATGTGATCGGGAGGCGAACCTGATGGTGGCCGGCGCCTCCAACCAGTGGTTCCCGCTCACGCTGAGCGCCCTCGCGCTGCCGCTGGGAAAGGACGGAGATGTCGGGAAGCTCGTCGAGAAGCACTGGGACGAACTGAAGGGCATTACACAGCCGGATCAGTACCACTTCCTGGCCGGGATCCCGCGTTACGGCTTCCTCAAGGAGTACGACGCGGCGGCCGTGCTCACCGCGATCCAGGCCCGGCACGCGGGTGAGAACGGGCAGGCTGTCACGGCGCCGGAGGCCCAGGCCGATCTGCTCGGGCCCGAGTGGGATGTGCTGTCCGGGTCACCACCCGCCGCGCCGACCGATGACTTCGCGCTGGCTCCGGTCACGGTGCCGGACGCCCTGCGCCCACTCTTCTCGGATGTACGGCAGGTGGAGCGGCTGCGTGAGGCACGAGCCCTGATCGGATTCACCCGGCTCGACGCGCCGGATCCGGAGGCCCCCGATATCGCGACCCCGGTCCGGCTGTCCCGCACGTCTCAGGAGTGGATCCCCGCGAGTGAGGTTCGCGGGGAAGGGATCTTCCTGCGTGTGCGCGAGGATCTGCTGACGGACTGGGTGGCACGGATGGAGAAGTCACCCCGGATGACCGCTCATCGGGAGGCGTTCGCTCGCTTTCGGACCAACCGCCGCTCGGACCGGATCACCGGACCCTTCGACCCCATGGCGGGCTGGCCCGGCGAGCGCTACCTGGCCCTGCACACTCTGTCGCACCTACTGATCCGCACCATCGCGCTGGAATGCGGCTACAACTCCGCGAGCCTGGCGGAGCGCATCTACGCGGGAGACGAGACGGCTCCCAAGAGCGGGATTCTCATCTACACCGCGGTGCCGGATTCGGAGGGCACCTTGGGGGGCCTGGTCTCGCTGGCCGAGAACCCCCACTTCGAACGTATCGTGCGTCGGGCACTTCGGGAGGCGGCGCACTGTTCGTCCGACCCTCTCTGTGCCGAGCGGCTGCCCCATGATCCGGAGGACTTCCTGCACGGCGCCGCCTGCCACGTTTGCCTGTTCGTCTCCGAAACCACCTGTGAGCGTGGCAATCGCTTCCTCGACCGTCGTTTCCTGGTACCGCTCGAGCACGGTGTGGACCAGGTCCTGACACCACCCGGCCTGCTCGGATGAGCAGTGCAGAGGAGAATTTCGTAGAGGCGGTCCATGCCGTCGCTGACGCCCTGGGTGCGGAGCGCACGCACGACCTCTCCTTGCTTCTGAGCCGCGGACGAGGGCGTGAGCACACGTTGACCGTGATGCAGTCCCCCGGCGCGAGCGCCGCGATATCGCAGCTGTATCGGACCATGGCGACCGTCCGCATACCCCAGGGAGAAGCGGCGGCATATCTGCGCGGATACGTGGAAGCGTGGCGTCACCGTCGTGACGAGGTCGATGTGCGGACCGTGTGGAGCGGTCCCGCGACGCCGGGAGTGCCGGTGCGAGCCACGGCCCACGTCCTCCTGGAGGTCATCGGTGAGGCCAAGAGCGAACTGCTGGCCATGACGTACGCGGCACGCCCGTATGCCGCGCTTACGACCGCGCTGGCCGCAGCGGTGGGACGCGGTGTCGAGGCGCACGTCGTCGTGGAGACCCTGGACGGTGCCGCCGGTCTGCTGCACGGCCCCGAGCCGGCGACTGCCTTCACCTCCGTGTCAGGGCTGCGACTGTGGCACTGGGCACCCCAAGCACGGTCGCAGCCGGGAGCGCGTCAGCACGCGAAGTTGGCGGTCGCCGACCGGCGTGTCCTCTTTCTGGGCAGTGCGAACCTCACTGAGGCCGGAGCTCGCCGCAACCTTGAAGCCGGTGCCCTCATCCGGGGTGGCACCGCCCCCATTCGCGCGGCCGAGCACATCACAGCGCTGCAGCGCATGGGTGCGCTCAAGAGACTGTCGATCTAAAGGTGTCGCGAAGGTGGCGTCTCCACCTGGAGGGAGGAGAGCCAGGGGCACCCCAACATCACTGAGATTGAAGTCGACGGGCATGCGTGTCATTTTCGGTGTTTTGCTGCGTCCTGAGTGATACAGGTGAGTCCGCCTACTGTCAGCAGCACGACAAGCAGGAAGAAAAATGACCAGATCGTGCGCTCTCGGGCTTCTATCCATAGGTAGAGGAGGGCAGTCGCGCTTGCCAATTGAACCCCCAGTGACATGAGGTAAACGGGGCTCTTCTCCTTTTTCATGAATGGTCCTCCGCTCTGAGTGCAGGGGGGCAACCTGTCCTAGTGTCTTGAGTCGTTAGTTCGGTTGCGGTTGTAGGGTGGGGCGATGCCTGGTCCGAAGCCGCTGCTGCTGGAGCTGTCCGATCACGAACGCCGTGTCCTGCGGGGCTGGTTGCGCAAGCGGACGGCCTCGCAGGCACTGGCGCTGCGGTCGAGGATCGTCCTGGCGTGTGCCGAGGGCCGACCGAACGCGCAGGTCGCGGATGACCTGGGGATCTCGCGGGAGACGGTGCGCAAGTGGCGCTCGAGGTTCGTCGCGGACCGGTTGGAGGGTCTGGTGGACCTTCCGCGTTCGGGCGCGCCCCGAAAGATCACCGACGAGCAGGTCGAGGCCATGGTCGCCAGGACCCTTGGCCAAGCGCCGCCGTCGGGTGATTCGCACTGGTCGACGCGGTCGATGGCCCAGGCCGAGGGCATATCGCAGTCGGCCGTCTCCCGGGTCTGGCGGGCGTTCGGCCTCAAGCCCCACATCGTCCAGACGTGGAAGCTCTCGACCGACCCGCAGTTCGTGACCAAGGTCCGCGACGTGGTCGGCATCTACCTCTCGCCCCCAGAGAACGCGCTGGTCCTGGCGGTGGATGAGAAGTCGCAGATCCAGGCCCTGGACCGCACGCAGCCCGTGCTGCCCCTGTCGCCGACGACGCCGGCGAGGATGACGCACGACTACGTCCGGCACGGCACCACCAGCCTGTTCGCCGCCCTGGACATCGCCTCCGGCTCGGTCATAGCCCAGCACTACCGACGCCACCGCCACCAGGAATTCCTCCGCTTCCTGAAGACCATCGACGCCGCCGTACCCAAGCACCTGGACCTGCACCTGGTCCTGGACAACTACGCCACCCACAAGACCGAAGCGGTCAAGAAGTGGCTGCTGCGACACCCTCGCTTCCACCTGCACTTCACCCCCACCTCCGCCTCCTGGCTCAACCTCGTCGAGCGCTGGTTCGCCGAGCTGACCTGCCGCAAGCTCCGCCGCTCGGCCCACCGCAGCGTCGTCGAGCTGGAACGGGACATCCGCGGCTGGATCAACGAGTGGAACAAGAACCCCAAGCCGTTCGTGTGGACCAAGAGCGCGGATGAGATCCTCGAAACCCTCGCCGCATACTGCACACGAACTAACGACTCAGGACACTAGAGGTTGTCCCGTAAGTGATCTGCGGGTTGGTTGTGGCTGCGGGGAGGTCGGTCCTATCCGGCAGTGCGAGGTTGTGCAGCCGGGCAACACCGAGGATTGCCTGGTGGACGCCGTCTCCTTTGAGGCGGCAGTCGCGGAGGATCTTCCAGTTCTTCATGCGGGAAAAGACGTGCTCGACCCTGGCCCGTACCTGACGGTGGGAGGCGTTGTGTTCCTCCTTCCATCCGGGCAGCTCCCGGCCCGCTTCCCGGCGGTGTGGGATGAGGAGGCCGGTGCCGATGTAGCCGCCGTCGGCGATGACCGTTGCGCTGCCGACGGCGATCTTGGCCCCGGACTCCTCCCACGCCTTGCAGTCGTTGCGGTTGCCCGGCAGGGGACGGCCGATCAACGCGACCAGGAGGGTGTCGGCGTCGATGACGACCTGGTGGTTGGTGGAGTAGCGGTAGTTCTTGCTGGAAGCGGCCACCTGCCGGTCGCGCGTGGGCACCAAGGTGCCGTCCACGATCCAGACCGTGTCCCTGCGCCGCTTGCGGACCGGCTGGAGTGCGAGCATCGGCACGATGTGGTCGATGACGCGGTCCGCGGCCGATTTCGAGACACCGAACAAGGGCGCCAGCTGCCGCAGCAAAACCTGGTCCGCCAGCGGCAGACCCCATGGCCTCCCACGACCCGGTGCACCCGCACCCTCACGCTCCAAGGCCGCCACCAGCTAGGCGAAGGAGCGCGGGCTCAAACCGATGAACGGGGCTATCCAGGACGGCTCCGACGCCGTGATCACACCAGCCACCACAAGATCATCCCACGACAAGATCACTTACGGGACAACCTCTAGGTGTGTCGCCCGTCACCAACGTGCCGGGACAACACACCTAGTTCTTCACCGGGCGAGGGCCTCGGCGGAAGCCGTGCCCGGGAGGGGAGAGGGTGTTCCGTACGGCGTGGAGCACCACCTCGTGCGGTTCTGGCCGACGTCCGCGGTGGGCTGAGCGTACGCATCGCCGGTCCCGCTGTGCCCATGCTGCGGTTCCGGCTTGAGCGCGGCACGGGCAACGGCCCGACGATCGGCGGATCGTCGGGCCGTTGCCGTACGTCGCGGGCTACCGGACGGTCGGGGTCAGGGGTGGGACGGGGTGTGGAGGAGTTCGGTGAGGATCTTCGGGAGGTCCTGGGCCGAGGCGGAGGTGCGGGCGCGCCAGGCGACGTGGGCGTCGGGGCGGACGAGGACGCCGCCGTCCGCGTCCACCTCGCGTAGCCGCTCCCAGGTGCCGTAGGGATCACGCAGCCCGTTGGTGGTGCCGATGGACAGGACCGTGACGTCCACGCCGGTCTCCCGGGCCGCCGACCGGGCCGCGTCGTACCAGGCGTCGCCGCCCCGGCCGGTGAGCAGGGTGAAGCGGCCGCCCCCGGCGACGTCCAGGGTGGAGCGCCGGCGGCGGCCGTCCTCCAGCCAGGCGTGCGGGAGCCGGGCGCCCGGCCAGGTCGTCGGCGCGTAGTACAGCTCCGGGTCCCGTTCGGCGGGGGGCTCCGGCGTGCCGTCGTCCATCCGCGCGCCCGCCCGGTAGCGGTAGCCGAGTTCCACCCCGTGCGCGTTGACCTGGTAGTCGATCCGCGCGGTGGCCTCGGCCAGGGCCGCGCGCCGGGCCGCGGCCGACGGGGTGTCGTCGTCGAGGGAGCGCAGCAGCTCCCACTGTTCCTCCGCGCTCTGCCCCGCCGTGTACCCGAGGGCGGCGGGGATGCCGAGGAAGTCGGCCATGCTGCGCACGGCCCGGTCCACGACCTGCGCGGCGACGGGACGACGCTCGCTCTCGTAGGTGGCCAGCAGTTCGGGGCCGGCCCTCCCTCCGAGGACCAGCGGCAGTTTCCACGCCAGGTTGAAGGCGTCCGCGATGGCCGTGTTGAGGCCGAGGCCGTTCGTCGGCGGCATCTGGTGCACGGCGTCGCCCAGGCAGAACACCCGCCCGGCGGCGAAGCGTTCGGCCACCACCGCGTTGACCTGCCACGGCGACACGCGTTTCACGCGGACGTCGATCGCGGGGTCGCCGATGCTCTGCCGGATGTGCGCGACGATCTCCTCGTGGTCGTCCGGGTCGAAGGACGCGGCGCCCTCGGCGTCGAGGAAGCGCAGGTACATCCAGTCGTGCCACGGGCGGACGCTCACGAACACCCGGCCGTCCTCGGGCGGCCGGCCGGGGACGCCCCCGACGTAGAGGATCGCGGGACGGTCCGCGCAGTGCCGGGAGAGGTCGGCCTCGAACCACACCGACACCACCCGGGCCAGGCCCTCGCTGCCCTCCAGCGCGATGCCGCAGCTCTCCCGCACCCGGCTGCGCCCGCCGTCGGCACCGATGACGTACTCCGACCGTACGGTCCACTCCCGCCCCGTCCGCCGGTCCAGCAGCACCGAGGTGACGCCCTCGCCGTCCTGCTCCAGCCGCAGGAACTCCTGGCCGCAGCGCAGCGACCCCACACCGGCGCGCTCCACCTCCGCGACCATGATCGGCTCCAGCAGGTGCTGGGCGAGGTTGCACATCCGGCTGGGGCTGGCGGCCAGGTAGTCCCCGATCCGGTCCGGCCCGTTGCCGTAGGCGTCCAGACGGCTGACCTCGGGCCCGGCGAAGGTCGACATGAAGACGTGGTTGGCGAACATCGGGCTCGGGGTCGCCTCGGCCAGCACCCGCTCCTCCAGGCCGAGGTCGCGGAGGATCTCCCCGGTGCGCTGGTTGAGGAGGTGGGCCCGGGGGGTGTGGGCACTGCCGTGGTGGCGGTCCACGAGCAGATGGGCCACTCCCTGCCGGGAGAGGGTGAGGGACGCCGTCAGCCCGGCCGGGCCCGCGCCCACGACCAGCACCGGGACGCGGACGTCGGGTGTGTGCGTCCCGGAGCCGCGAGCCGTCCCGGCGGCTCCGGGGGCGCCTCGCGGGCGTGCGGTCATCGGTGCACCTTCCGGGCCCAGCCGCCGTAGACGACCGAGGTGTCCCGGTGCACGCCGAGCTGGAAGCGGCGTCCCAGCTCCCCGTAGGTGATCTGGCCCTTGGCCCGGCTGCGCATCGCCCGCAGCAGCTCTCCCTTCGGGCGGTCGGAGGCGAAGCCGACCGTGTCCTGGTTCTCCAGGCCGTGCTTGCGGAAGAGGGCGTACAGCTCCTCGGGCTTGATGAAGCTGTTCCAGTCGTGCAGGTTCTTGGGTGCGAAACGCGTCGCCTTCCAGTCCTGAGCCATCTTGATCATGGACAGCTTGGAGAGGAACGTCCGGTTGATCGTGTCGTAGAAGTAGTGGCCGCCCGGCTTGAGGACACGGACCGCCTCCGCGACGGCCTGGTCGGTGCTGGTGACGTGCTCCAGCGTGTCGCAGCAGTACACGAGGTCGAACGAGGCGTCCTCGAAGGGCAGTTCCTCGGCGACGGCCTCCAGGTACTCGATCGTCAGGCCCTCCTGGGCGGCGTGCTCACGCGCCGACGCCAGGGAGGGGCCCGAGGGGTCCACGCCGGTGACGTGGGCGCCGAGGCGGCTGAAGCGCTCCGCGAGCAGCCCGCCGCCGCAGCCGATGTCCAGCACCCGCAGGCCCGCCGGGTCCAGGTGCAGACGGCCGGTGAGCACACCGTGGAAGTAGTCGAATCGTGCCGGGGTGAACGCCTCCAGCGTCGCGAACGGCTGGTCGTCGTCCCACCAGGGAAGTTCGTTGTACACGTCGTTGTCGACTGCCATGGGCTCGGCTGCTCCTTAGGACAAGGAAGGGAAGGGAGTGCGCGGGGGGTGGGGGAGAGGCGGGACGGCGGGGAGGCCGTCCGGGCTCAGGACAGCTTGATCGTCGGACGGTAGGTGTCGAGCCAGACGGCGAGGTCCAGGACGCGTTCGAACGCCTCGCGTTCGTCCGGCTCGACGGCGCCGGGCTCACCGGCCGCGGCCTTGGCCAGTGCGGCCCGGTCGAAGAAGTCCGCCGCGCCGTGGTCGTCGCTCAGCAGCTCGCTGACCTGGCGCTGCAACGCCGCGACGTAGCGCAGCTCCTGGGTGTGCGGGTAGAGGGCCTTGACGCGCTCCACCACCGACGTCGGGAGCGTGTCGCGCATCGCCGCGCGCAAGAGGCTCTTCTCCCGGCCGTCGAACGTCTTCATCGACCAGGGGGTGTTGAAGACGTACTCCGCGAGCCGGTGGTCGCAGAACGGCACCCGCACCTCCAGCCCCACCGCCATGCTCATCCGGTCCTTCCGGTCCAGCAGCAGGCCCAGCAGGCTGGTGAGGTGGACGTAGCAGAACTCGCGCATCCGACGTTCGCGCGCGTCCTCACCGGGGACGGCGGGCAGGTGCGCGACGCTGTCCGCCCAGCGCTGCGCCCAGTAGCCGGGCACGTCGAGGGTCTCCAGCAGCAGGGTGGGGTCGATGAGCTTGGTCGGATGCGACTTGGGTCCCATACCGGAGGCGGTGACCCACGGGAACATCGGGACCTCGGTCACGGCCGGCAGGTGGAACCACGGGTAGCCGCCGAAGATCTCGTCGGACGACTCGCCGGAGAGCGCCACCGTCGAGTGCTCGCGGATCGCCTTGAACAGCAGGTACAGCGAGTTGTCCGCCTCACCGAAGCCGAAGGGTAGATCACGCGCCCGGACCGTGGCCCGCCGCACCTCCGGGTTGGCCAGTTCCTGGTGGTCGAGCTTGATGTCGGTGTGCAGCGTGCCCAGGTGCTCGACGACGGCGCGGGCGAACGGGGCGTCCTGGGAGCCGCGCAACTCGTCGGGACGGAACGCCTCCGGCTGCTCGAAGTCGACGGTGAACGTCCGCGCGCGCTCCCCCTGCTCGGCCAACTGCCGGGAGGCCAGAGCCGTCAGGGCGCTGGAGTCCAGCCCACCGGAGAGCAGCACGCAGCGAGGGACGTCCGCGACGAGCTGACGGCGGACGCTGTCCTCCAGCAGCTCCCGCACGCGGCCGACCGTCGTCTCCGTGTCGTCGCGGTGTTCGGCCACCTCCAGCCGCCAGTAGACCCGCTCGCGCAGCCCGCTCCGGTCCAGCAGCAGCATGGTGCCCGGAGCCACCTCGCGCATGCCCGCCCACACCGCCCGGCCCGGCTCCTTGACGAAGCCGAACAGCTCGCGGAAGCCGTCGGCGTCGACCACGGCTTCCGCCTCCGGGTGGGCGAGGATCGCCTTGGCCTCCGACCCGAACAGCAGGCCGTCCTCGGTCTCGTACACGAACAGCGGCTTGATGCCGAGCCGGTCGCGCAGCAGGAGCAGCCGGTCGACCCGGCCGTCCCAGATGCCGAGCGCGTACATGCCCTCCAGATGGTCGGCCACCTCCTCGCCCCACTCCAGGTAGGCGTGCAGGACGACCTCGGTGTCGCTCGCGGTCCGGAACCGGTGACCGCGACGAACCAGCTCCTCGCGCAGCTCACGGAAGTTGTAGGTCTCCCCGCTGTAGGTGAGGACGACCGGCCCGTCGGGCGTCTCGGCCGTCATGGGCTGGACGCCGCCCTCCAGGTCGATCACGGCCAGCCGGCGGTGTCCCAGCGCGGCGGGGCCCGACACCCAGGCGCCCTCGGCGTCCGGGCCCCGGCAGCCCATGGTCGCGGTCATCGCGTCGAGCGCGGGCCGCTGCTCCTCCAGGTTCCGCCGCAGGGCGATCCATCCGGTGATCCCACACATGTGCGTCTTCTTCCTTCGCTCGTCGGGGTGCTCGGGGCTGCGCGGACCGGCCCGGACGTGGCCGGGCCGGTCGCGTGGCGGGGTCAGCGGCGGGTGGTGGCCAGATGGGTGGCCAGCCCGTCGATGTGGGAGCGGCCGGTCGGCGCGAAGGCGAGCCGGTCCAGCGTCCCCTTGAAGTAGGAGTAGGGCGGGTTCAGGTCGGCCGCCCAGCGCCAGCTGAACCGGGAGCCGCTCTCCGTCGGCTCGACGACGTAGTCCTCCACCAACCGGCGGAAGATGGGCCGGGTCGTCTCGACGGCGCAGAACGTCTTGCGGTGTCCCTCCTCCCAGCGGAAGAAGCGCTCCCGCAGCAGGAACCCGCCCCCCAACTCGATCTCGCGGGTGGTGCCGACGCCGAACGGGCGCGGCGAGGTCCAGGTGAGCCGCTTCATCCCCTTGGTCCAGCTGGACACCTCGTCGCCGGTCAGCGCCGCCCAGGTCTCCTCGGCCGAGTAGGGCACCTCGACGGAGCGGGCGTGGTGCAGGGAGGCCGTCGCGAACAGCGAGTCGTCGGCCTCCTCGATCGGGTACCAGCGTGTGGGCATGACGTTCCTTTCCGGGTGGTGCGGGGGAGAAGGGGGAGAAGCGGTGTCACGGGGTCCTGCGCGCGCGGAACAGGGCCACGCTGCCGCGGGTGACGAGGTCGAAGTCGGAGAAGTTCTGCTCCAGCTGGGACGTCAGGTCCGCCAGGCTGTCCTCGTCGTTGTGGAAGACGCCCTTCGCGTTGAGCTTGTTCATCAGGCTGCGGCCCGCCCGGGTGACGGGGACGCCCGAGGACAGCACGGTGCTGCCGAAGACCGTGCCGCCGGGGCGGACGGCCGCCGCGGCGTGCTTGATCGCCACCCCCTTGTCCCTGATGCTGCCGGGCACGCAGTGCAGCAGGAAGCACAGCGCCGCGGAGTCGTGGCTCCCGTCGGGCACCGGCAGCGGCTCCAGCGCGTTGCCGACGACCTTCGTCGTCTCGAAGAAGCGCAGCCGGGAGGCGGCGAAGTCGAGCGTCGCCGGGTTCAGGTCGACGAGCGTGATCTTGGGGTTGGACACCGGGAACCGGGCGCGGGAGGGCAGATAGCCGGTACCGACCCCTATCTCCACGTGCTTCGCCCCGACGCTGGTGTGGTAGAGCTGCTCGAAGTCGCGCGGCGAGCAGCGCCAGAACAGCGGGGCGCTGCCCCGGAAGACGAAGAAGTCGTAGAAGGCCAGCGCGCGTCGGTGGTAGGGGGCGTAGCCGTCCACCACCGCCTGGTCGTGGTCGAGCGGCGGTCGGTTGAGGTCGTCGGTCATGTCGGGGCTCACCCTCGGTCGGTGTCGGTGTCGGTGTCGGCTTTGGCTTTGGTGGTGTCGGTGGCCGGAGCGGTGTCGGGGGCGCTCGCCCGCCGGACCGCGTCGAGCGTCGTCGCGGCGTGCTCGGCCGTCATCGTGAAGTGGTCGCCGGGGACGTCCACGACGACGGGTCCCGGCTCGCCGGTCCAGGACGCGCGCCATCCCTGGGTCGGGAACCCCGGCAGGGGCTCGCTCGCCCGTACCAGCAGCGTGGGGCAGCCGGGTGCGTCCGGGCGCCAGGAGGCGAAGAGCCGCCCGTAGCCGGCCATCGCGGTGAGCACCGCGTCGTCACGGCCGGGCTCCCCGGTCGCGACGGCACCCTCGGCGTCGTCGGCGGGCGGGCGCGCCAGATGGTCCTGAATGCGGTCGAGCACCGGGCTGCCCGGCGGGTAGGTGTCCAGCAGCGCCACCCCGGACGCGGTGACGCCCTCGGCCCGCAGCCGCGCAGCGACGGCGTGCGCGATCCACCCGCCCGCCGAATGCCCGAGCAGGACGAACGGCCGCCCGTCCGCGCAGCGTTCGACGTCCGCCACATGCGCGCGCGCCAGGGCCTCGATGTCCACGGGCAGCGGCTCCCCGGCCGTGAAGCCGGGAGCGGGCAGCACCCACACGTCCCGCTCGCCGCGCGCCCCGGCCGCGAGCCGCGCGTACTGGTGCGCGCCGGACCGGCTCGCGAACGACGGGAAGCAGATGAGCACCGGCCCGCCCGGACCGCGCGCCAGCCGGACGGGTGCCGGACGCCGGACCGCTCCGGGGCGCGTCGCCGCCGTGGCGTCGAACGTCTCCCGGAACCGAGCGGCCTCCGCCAGCAGGGCGCCGAACTCGGCAGCCCTCCCGGTGCGCGCGGCCTGCTCCGCCAGCGCCGTCAGGAGTCCCGGCCCGGTCGGGGGGCCCGCCCCGTCCGGACCGGCGGTCGACGCCCCGCGCGCGGGCGCGGTGTCGAGCGGCCGGCCGGGCTCGGTGGGCAGCCGGCCCGTCTCCACCAGCAGTCGGTGCAGCTCGGCGGCGAGCGCGTCGACGGTGGGGTGCTCGAAGACGGCCGTCACCGCGAGCGTCACCCCGGTGGCCGCCTCCAGCGACTCCCGCAGCTCGGTCGCCGTGAGGGAGTCCAGTCCCAACTCGGGCAGGCCCAGGGCTGATTCGACCTCCGAGGTGTCACTGTGGCCCAGTACGGCCGCCGCCTGGACCGCCGCCAGCTCCCGCAGCACCTTCTCCCGGTCGGCCACCGCCAGCGGCGCGAGCCGGGCGTGCAGGGATACCGGCGTCCCCGGCTCCGCCGTGCCCTCGGGCGCCTCGCCGCCATCGTCCACGGTGGCCGGGTCGTCCACGGTGTGCACGTCCTGCGGGCGGCCGGGCGTGCCCGCAGCTGTGAGCGCCGGGCCGCCGGTCGGTGCGGGCCAGAAGCGCCGGCCCTGGAAGGCGTACGTCGGCAGCTCCACGGCCGCCCCGGCCGGACCGGTGCCGAGCAGCGCCGACCAGTCCACCGGCACGCCGCGTACGTGCAGTGCGGCCAGGGCCGCGACCGCGCTCTCCGCCTCCGGGCGGGCCCGCCGCAGCAGCGGCACCGCCTCGACCCTCCCCTCCGGCCGCTCCGCCGCCGCGTCCCGCACCAGCGCCGTCAGCACGCCGCCCGGGCCCGCCTCGACGACGGTCGTCACCCCGTCCGCCAGCATCCGGCACACCCCGTCGTGGAAGCGCACCGGCTCCCGGACGTGCCGCACCCAGTACTCCGGGGAGGAGACCTGACCGGGCTCCGCGAGGTCTCCGGTCACGTTCGACAGCAGCGGAATCCGTGGGGACCGCAGGGCCAGGCGCCCGACGACGTCCCCGAAGGCGTCCAGGACGCCGTCCATCAGCGGCGAGTGGAAGCCGTGCGAGACCCGCAGCAGCCGGGTGCGCCGCCCCCGGCCGCCGAACACCTCAGCGACCTCCTCGACCGCGCCCGCCTCGCCCGAGACGACCGTCGAGCGGGGGCCGTTGACGGCCGCGACACCGATACGGCCCGGCTCCGCGCGCTCCGCGAGCACCGCCGCCACCTCGTCCTCGGCCGCCTCCAGCGCCGCCATCGCGCCACGCGGCGAGGACTGCATCAGACGTCCGCGCGCCGCGACCAGCCGACAGGCGTCCCGGGTCGGCAGCACGCCCGCCACGTACGCGGCCGTCAGCTCACCGATGGAGTGACCCCCCACCACGTCCGGACGGACGCCCCAGGACTCCAGCAGCCGGAACCCCGCCGCCCCGACGGCGAACAGCGCGGCCTGGGTGTAGGCGGTCTCGTCCAGCAGCGCCGCCTCCGGCGTGCCCGCCTCCGCGAACATCACCGCACGCAGCCCAGGCGCCTGGCCGTGCCCCGCGTCCGGGACGGCATCGGCCAGCTCCGGGTCGAGCAGCCCGCACAACGCGTCCAGCGCCTCGGCGAAGACCGGGTACCGGGCGTACAGCTCCCGTCCCATACCCGGCGCCTGGCTGCCCTGGCCGGGGAAGAGGAACCCGACCCGGCCGGGGGACGGAGCACCGCGCACCACGGCGGGGGTCGCCGTGCCCGAGGCGAGCGCCGTGAGTCCGGCCTCCAGCTCCGGCCCGTCCGCGCCGATGACCACCGCGCGGTGCGACAGCGCCGACCGGGTCAGGGCCAGCGCCCGCCCGACCGCCACCGGACTCGGCGCCGGGTCCCGTCCGGCCAGGTGCGCGCGCAACCGCTCGGCCTGAGCCCGCAGCCCCGCCGCACTCCGCGCGGAGAGCGGCCAGGCCAGGACCGGCGGCACGGCACCCGACGCGGCCGCGTCCCGTTCTGCCGCGTCCTGTTCGGCCGGTGCCTCGGGGTGCGTCGGCGGGGCGTCGGGCGCCTGCTCCAGGATGACGTGGGCGTTGGTGCCGCTGATCCCGAAGGCGGACACCCCGGCCCGGCGGGGCCGTCCGTCCTCCGGCCACGCCACGGGCTCGGTGAGCGGTGTGACGGCACCGGTCGACCAGTCCACGTGGGGCGTCGGTTCGCTCAGGTGCAACGTGCGCGGCAGCACCCCGTGCTCCATCGCCTTCACCATCTTGATCACTCCGGCCACCCCGGCCGCCGCAGCGGTGTGCCCGATGTTCGACTTCACCGAGCCCAGCCACAGCGGCCGTTCGGCGGCCCGGCCCTGGCCGTAGGTGGCCAACAGGGCCTGCGCCTCGATCGGGTCGCCCAGCGGCGTGCCGGTGCCGTGCGCCTCGACGGCGTCCACTTCGGCCGCCGACAGCCGCGCGTTCGCCAACGCCTGACGCAGAACGCGCTGTTGGGAGGGGCCGTTGGGTGCGGAGAGGCCGTTGCTGGCGCCGTCCTGATTGGTCGCCGAGCCGCGCACGACGGCCAGGACCTGGTGTCCGTTGCGGCGCGCGTCCGACAGGCGCTCCAGCAGCACCAGCCCGACGCCCTCGCCCCAGGCCGTGCCGTCGGCGTCCGCCGAGAACGGCTTGCAGCGGCCGTCGGGGGCCAGGCCACGCTGGCGGCTGAAGCCCACGAACGCCTGAGGGGTCGACAGCACCGTGACACCCCCGGCCACCGCCAGCTCGCTCTCCCCGGACCGCAGCGACTGCGCGGCCAGGTGCAGAGCGACCAGCGACGACGAGCAGGCGGTGTCCACGGTCACCGCAGGCCCCTCCAGCCCGTAGGTGTAGGCGAGCCGGCCCGACACCACGCTCGCCGCGTTGCCCGTCATGAGGTAGCCCTCCACCTCCTGCGACGGGCCGAGGAGAAGCGGGTAGTCCTGCCCACTGAGCCCCGCGAAGACCCCGGTACGCGAGCCCCGCAGCGTGGCCGGATCGATGCCCGCGTGCTCGAACAGCTCCCACGAGGTCTCCAGCAGCAGCCGCTGCTGCGGGTCCATGGCCAGCGCCTCACGCGGGTTGATGCCGAAGAACGCCGCGTCGAACCGGTCGGCGTCGTCGAGGAAGCCGCCCTCCCGCACGTAGCTGTGCCCCGGACGCTCCGGATCCGGGTCGTAGAGCGCCTCGGTGTCCCAGCCCCGGTCCTGCGGGAAGGGGGCGACGGCGTCGGTGCCGTCCGCGACCAGCCGCCACAGCTCCTCGGGCCCCCGCACGCCGCCCGGATAGCGGCAGGCCATCGAGACGATCACGACGGGGTCCTCGTCCGGCCCCCCGTCCGCGTGCCGCTCGGCCGCCGACGGGGTGGCGGCTCCGTCCGGTGCGTCGGTGAGCAGACCGAGCAGGTGGCGTGCGAGGAAGGCGGGTGTGGGGCGGTCGAAGACGATGGAGGCGGGGAGCGGGGTGCCGGTCGCGGACACGAGCCGACGACGCAGCTCCAGAGCCGTCAGGGAGACGAATCCGGCCTCGTGGAAGGGCCGGTCGGCGGCTACGGCCTCGTCCACGCCCAGCACGGCGGTGGCATGCCGCACGACGAGGTCCGTGAGCACCTTCTCCCGCTGCTCGGGCGGGAGTTCGACAAGCTGCTCGCGCAGGCGTGCTCCGGCGGAGTCCGCGCCGTCCTCTTCCGTGGCATCGACTCCCGGGGAGCGGAAGGCGGCCACCTGGCCGCTCCCGGTCGTCTCCACCCAGTAGCGCCTGCGTTGGAAGGGGTAGGTGGGGAGGGTGATGTGGTGGGTGGGGCGTTGTTTGGGGGCTGTGGTGGGGATGCCGTGGGTGGTGGTGTGGGCGGCGTTGGTGAGGAGTTGGTGCCAGGCGTTCTTGTTGCGTTGGAGGGTGCCGGTGATGAGGACGGGTGTGTTGGTGGTTTCGAGGGTGGTTTCCAGTGCGGGGGTGAGGATGGGGTGGGGGCTGATTTCGATGTAGGCGGTGTGGCCTTGGGTGTGGGCGTGTTGGGTGGTGTGGGTGAGGAGGACGGGTTGGCGGAGGTTGGTGTACCAGTAGTCGCCGGTGAGCTGGGTGGTGTCGAGGGTGGTGCCGGTGACGGTGGAGTAGAAGGGGATCTTCGACGGCTGGGGGGTGATGTCGGTGAGGGTGGTGGTGAGGTGGGTTTTGAGGGTTTCGATGTGGTGGGTGTGTGAGGCGTAGTCGACGTCGATGCGTCGGGCCCGGATGTCGTTGTTCTCGCAGTGGGTGAGGAGTTGGTCGAGTGCCTCGGTGTTTCCGGCGATGACGGTGGTGTGGGGTCCGTTGTGGGCGGCGATGCTCAGCTCGGAGGCCCAGGGGGCGATGAGGTTCGTGGTGTCCTCAGGGCTCAGGGGTAGGGAGGCCATGCCTCCGGTGCCGCTGAGGGTGCGCAGGGCTTGGGAGCGTAGGGCTGCGATTTTGGCGCCGTCGTTGAGGGTGAGGGCTTCGGAGACGACGGCTGCGGCGATCTCGCCCTGGGAGTGCCCGATGACCGCCGCCGGTTCGACGCCTAGGGAGCGCCACATGGCGGCGAGGGACACCATGACGGCGAACAGGACGGGTTGGATGACGTCGACGCGGGTGATGGGCTCGTCGCTGCGCAGGACCTCGGTCAGCGACCAGTCCACGTACGGGTTGAGGGCTTCCTCGCAGGCGGCGATGGATTCCCGGAAGACGGCGGAGGTGTTCAGGAGGTCGTGGGCCATGCCGGCCCATTGCGAGCCTTGACCCGGGAAGACGAAGACGGGTCGTTCGGCCTGTCCGTGTCCGGTGATCACCCCGGGGGCTTCCTGACCTGCTGCGAGGGTGTCGAGGCCGTGGAGGAGTTCGTCGCGGTCGGTGCCGAGGATGACGGCGCGGTGGTCGAGGAAGGCACGCTGGGTGACCAGGGCATCGGCCACCTCACGCACGTCGTCGGACGTCTCCCGCAGGTGCGCCGCCAGACGTCCCGCCTGGGCCTGCACGGCACGGGCACTGCGCCCCGACAGCACCAACGAGATCACCGACGTCTCCGCCCCGGCCTCGGCCGTCCCGGTCGCTTCCTCCGGGGTGGCGGGGGAGACGTCCTCGGTGGTGGCCTCTTCCAGGATGACGTGGGCGTTGGTGCCGCTCACGCCGAAGGAGGAGACGGCGGCCCGGCGCGGCCGGTCCTCGACGGTCGGCCAGGGGCGTTGCTCGGTGAGCAGCTCGACGGCTCCGGCCGACCAGTCGACGTGCGGCGTCGGCGCGTCGACGTGCAGCGTCTTCGGCAGGGTCGCGTGGCGCAGTGCCATGACGGTCTTGATGATGCCGCCGACGCCTGCGGCGGCCTGGGTGTGGCCGATGTTGGACTTCACCGACCCGAGCCACAGCGGGCGTTCGGCGGGGCGATCCTGGCCGTAGGTGGCCAGCAGGGCCTGGGCCTCGATGGGGTCGCCCAGGGCCGTGCCCGTGCCGTGCGCCTCGACGGCGTCGATGTCGGCGGCGGTCAGCCGGGCGTCGGCCAGGGCCTGGCGGACGACGCGTTGCTGCGCCGGACCGTTGGGGGCGGTGAGTCCGTTGCTGGCGCCGTCCTGGTTGACGGCCGAGCCGCGCACGACGGCCAGCACGCGGTGCCCGTTGCGGCGCGCGTCCGAGAGGCGCTCCAGCAGCAGGACGCCGACGCCCTCCCCCCAGCCGGTGCCGTCGGCTGCGGCCGCGAACGCCTTGCAGCGGCCGTCGGCGGACAGTCCGCGCTGCCGGGCGAACTCCACGAACATGCCGGGCGCGGCCATCACCGCTGCCCCGCCCGCCAGCGCCAGCGTCGACTCACCCCGCCGCAGGGACTGGACGGCCAGGTGCAGGGCCACCAGTGAGGACGAGCAGGCGGTGTCGACGGTGACCGCCGGACCCTCGAAGCCGAACGTGTAGGACAGTCGTCCCGAGATCACGCTCGCCGCGCCGCCGGAGAGCAGGTAGCCCTCAAGGTTCTCCGTGGCGCGTTGGACGAGCCCGGCGTAGTCCTGCTGGCCGGTGCCCATGAAGACGCCCGTTCGGCTGCCGCGCCGCGTCGTCGGGTCGATGCCGGCGTGTTCGAAGGTCTCCCAGGTGGTCTCCAGCAGCAGTCGCTGCTGCGGGTCCATGGCCAGCGCCTCGCGCGGCCCGATGCCGAAGAACGCCGCGTCGAACAGGGCCGCGTCGTCGAGGAAGCAGCCCTCGCGGGCGTAGGTGCGGCCCGGTGCGTCCGGGTCCGGGTCGTACAACTCCTCGATGTCCCAACCGCGGTCGGTGGGGAAGGGAGTGGTGGTGTCCCGCCCCTCGGCCACCACCTCCCAGAGCCCGTCGGCCGACTCGACGCCGCCGGGGTAGCGGCAGCCCATGCCGATGACGGCGATCGGTTCGCCCGTGACGGCCTCCGACTCCTGCAACCGCCGCCGGGTCTCCTGGAGGTCGGCCGTCACCCGCTTGAGGAAGTACCGGAGCTTGTCCTCGGTCTCACTGCTCGCCACCGTGGTGCCACCCTTTCTTGTTCCTGCCGCTCAGGAGATGCCGAGTTCCTTGGTGATGAAGTCGAAGACCTGCTCGTCGTCCGCCGAGTCCAGTTCGAGCTCTGCGGTGCCGTCCGGTTCCGACCCGTTGCCCGCTGTGGTACGGGCGCCCTCGCCCCAGCGGGACACGAGCGCGCGCAGCCGGTCGTTGACCCTGGCGTGGTCGGGATGGTCGGGGCCGATGCGGTCCAGGCTCTGCGCCAGGCGATCCAGTTCGGCCAGGACGGGGTCGGCCGCCGGGACGTCCGTGCGGGGCAGCGCTTCGTCCAGGTGCTGGGCGAGGGCGGCGGCGGTGGGATGGTCGAAGACGAGCGTCGCCGGCAGCCGCAGCCCTGTGACCCGGTTCAGCTCGTTCCGCAGCTCGACGGCCGTCAGGGAGTCGAAGCCGAGGTCGTCGAAGGCGCGGTCGGGGGTGATGGCGGCGGTGCGTGTATGGCCGAGCGCCCGGGCCACCGCGCCGCGTACCAGCTCCAGCAGGATCCTTCGGCGTGCTGCGGCGTCCACCCCGTCGAGGCGGCGGTGCAGCTCGGCGACGGCCGCCTGCTCGGGTGCGCCCGCCGACGCCTCGCCGGGTGCTGGCCCGGCCAGCGCCCGGAGCAGCGGCGGCACGTCGGCGTCGGCCGAGCGGAGGGCCGCCAGGTCGAGCCGGACGGGCAGCAGGGTGGCGGGCGTCCGCCCGGGGTCGGTGCCCACGGCCGCGAGGGCCGTGTCGAGGAGGGACGCGCCTTCGTCCGTCGTCAGGGGCAGGACACCGGAACGGCGCATGCGTCGCCGCGTCGCCGCGTCCAGATCCGCCGCCATGCCGCCTGCCTGCTCCCAGGGCCCCCAGGCCAGGGAGACGGTCGGCAGCCCGAGCGCCGCACGGTGTCGGGCTAGGGCGTCGAGGAAGGCGTTGGCGGCGGCGTAGCCACTCTGTCCCGCCCCGCCGAGCGTAGCCGTGGCGGAGGAGAAGAGCACGAACGGGACGGGGTGGGCGCCCCGGGTCAGTTCGTGGAGATGCCAGGCGGCGTCGATCTTCGGGCGGAGGACGGCGGCCACCCGCTCCGGTGTCGAACCGTCCAGGGTGGCGTCGTCCAGCACCCCGGCCGTGTGCACCACGGCGATGAGGGGATGGTCCGCCGGTATCCGCTCCAGCTCGGCGGCGAGGGCGGCGCGATCGGCGGTGTCGCAGGCCGCGATCCGCACCTCGGCGCCCAGCGCGGTGAGCTCCGCCGTCAACTCCTCGGCGTTCGGAGCCTTTTCGCCCGTCCGGCTGAGCAGCAGCAACCTGCGGACACCGTGCCGGCTGACGAGACGCCGGGCGACGAGTGCGCCGAGCGCCCCCGTGCCACCGGTGACGAGGGCCGTGCCGTCGGTGTCCGTGAAGGTCGCGGCGGTGGCGTCGGACGTCCGGGCCCGCGCCAGCCGGGGGACGAGCAACGCCCCGCCGCGCAGGGCGTACTGGGGTTCGTCCGTCGCGCTCCCGCCGTCCGTGGTGTCCGTGGCCGGACGGGTCGCGAGCAGGCCGGCCGTTTCCTGGACGCTCGCCGTCGACGCGTCGTCGGTGTCGAGCAGCACGAAGCGGCCGGGGTGCTCCGCCTGTGCCGCCCGGACCAGCCCCCACACGGCTGCCTGGCGCAGACCGGCGACCTCGTCCTCGGGCGTGGCGGCCACCGCGTTGCGGGTGACCACCACCAGCCGCGCCCCGGCGAACGCCTCCTGCCGCGCCCAGGCGGTGAGCCTCGCGCGCACCGCGTGCACGGTGGTGTGCGCGGCCTCGTGCACCGGCCGCCCGGCGTCCCCGGGCACGTCGAGGAGGACGGCGTCCGGCACCGCGCGTCCGGCGGCCAGGGCGGCCGTCAGGTCGGCGAGGCCGGGGAACCGCTCCGCGGCGGCGTCCTCCCCGGTGACGCCTCCGGGCGGGCCCACCACGACCAGGTCGGGTCCGTCCCCTTCGGGGGCTGCGGGCGGGGGCGTGAGCGGGGTCCACTCCACGTGGTAGAGGTGGTCGGCGGACCGGCCCCGGGCCGCCGCGCGCAGCTGCTCGACGGAGACCGGCCGGGCCCGCAGCGCCGCCACCGAGGCCACCGGCGCGCCGTGTTCGTCGCTCACCGCGAGCCTCATCGCCCCGGCGCCGGCCGGGGAGAGCCGAATCCGCACGGTCGTCGCACCGGCGCGGTGCAGCCGGACGCCGCTCCAGGCGAACGGCAGCAGCACCTCGCCCCGGGTGTTGCCGACCAGGCCCGCGTGGAGCGCGGCGTCCAGCAGCGCCGGGTGCACGCCGTACCGGGCGGCGTCCGCGTCGAAGGGTTCGGGCAGGACGGCCTCTCCGAAGATCTCCTCGCCCGCCCGCCACACCGCACGCAGCCCCTGGAAGGAGGGCCCGTAGGCGAAGCCGTCACGGGCCGCGCCCGCGTAGAAGTCGGTCAGCTCGACGGGGACGGCGCCCGGCGGTGGCCACGTTCCGGCCGTCGTGGGCGCTTCGGACGGCTCGTTGGGCTCGTCCGTCCCGTCCGTCGTCGTCAACAGGCCGCTGGCGTGCCGCGTCCATGGCTGCTGCTCGTCGCGGTCGCCGTCCGGGAGGTGCGGCCGCGAGTGCACGGCGAGCGGGCGACGGCCCTCCGCGTCGGCGGGCCCCACGGTCAGGCGCAGGTGCACCGCCTCGTCGCCGGTGAGGATCAGCGGACTCTCCTGGGTCAGTTCCCCCACCGTGTCGCAGCCCACCAACCGGGCCGCGTGGAGGGCCAGGTCCAGGTAGGCCGTGCCGGGGACGACCGTCGTCCCGAGGATGACGTGGTCCGCCAGCCAGCTGTGCGTGCGGACCGACAGCCGGCCGGTGAGGACGGGGCCCGCCGCGTCGGTGGGCGCAAGCAGCGCCCCGAGCAGCGGGTGCTCCGCCCGGGTGAGGCCGAGGTCGGCGGGCTCGGCCGCGACGGTGGCCGGGGCCGTGGGCCAGAACCGCTCCCCCTGGAAGGCGTAGGTCGGCAGCGGGACGGGCCGGGGCGCCGGGGCCTGGGCGCCCTCGGCCAGGCAGGAACCCCAGTCGACCGGAACCCCGCGCACGTGCGCCTCGCCGAGCGCGGTGAGGAGCGTACGCTCCTCACCGCGTCCGCGCCGCAGCAGCGGGACCGCGAGCACCTCGGGCGGGACGGCCGCCGCCGTGCGGGCGTCGTCCCCGGTCTCCTCGGCGCCGGCGGCCTCCCGGACGGCCGCCGAGAGGACGCCGTCGGGGCCGAGCTCCAGGAAGAGGCGCACCCCGTGGCCCAGCAGCGTGCGGACCCCGGCGTGGAAGCGCACCGGCTCGCGCGCGTGCCGCACCCAGTGGTCCACCGAGCGGATCTCGGGCCCCGTGACCGGGCGCCCGGTGAGCGTCGAGACGAGGGGGAGGACGGGCTCGCGCAGCGTGAGCGTCTCCAGGACGGCGCGGAAGTCAGCCAACATGCCGTCCATGTGCGGCGAGTGGAAGGCGTGGCTGACGGGCAGCTCCTTGACCCGCCTGCCCCGGCCGCGCAGCTCCTCGGCCACCTCGCGCACCGCGTCCGCGTCACCGGAGACGACGACGGCCCGCGGCCCGTTGACGGCGGCCAGGGCCACCCGCCCCGAACGGCTCTCCAGCAACTCCACGACCTCGGCCTCCTCGGCCTCGACGGCCGCCATGAGACCGCCCGTGGGCAGCTCCTGCATCAACGTGCCCCGGGCCGCGACCGCCGCGACGGCGTCCGCCTCGCTGAAGACCCCCGCCACCTGCGCGGCGGCCAGCTCGCCCACGGAGTGGCCGATGAGGTGGCCCGGGCGCACCCCCCACGACTCGATGAGCCGGAACAGGCTGACCTCGACCGCGAACAGCGCCGCCTGCGTCCACGCGGTGCGGTCCAGCAGCTCAGCCCGCCGCGAGCCGGGCTCCGCGAACACCACGTCGCGCAGGCCCAGGTCCGCGCGCTCCTCGAACAGGGCGCAGAGCCGGTCGAAGCAGTCGGCGAAGACGGGGTAGCGCGCGTACAACTCCTTGCCCATGCCGAGGCGTTGTGCGCCCTGGCCGGTGAAGAGGAAGGCCGGGGCGGCTGCGTGCGCCACCGTGCCGACGACCGGCCGGACCGGGCCCTCCGGCTCCGTGCCGCGCAGCACCGCCAACCCGGCGAGCAACTCCTCCCGGTCCAAACCGAGCAGGACGGCACGCCGGGTGAGGTGCGCCCGGCTCGTCGCCAGCGCGTGGGCGATGTCCCGGGGACCGGCCGCCGAGGAGGCGACCGCCTCGTGCAGACGGTCCGCCTGGGCCCGCAGCGCCTCCGCGTCGGCCGCCGAGACCAGCCAGGGCACCAGCGTCCCGCCGTGCCCGGAGCCGCTCGTCGCCGCCCCCGTTCCGGAGGCGGCGGCGCCCTGCCCGCCGGGCTCCGTCGCCGGACCGCCGCCTGCGGGAGGCGACGACTCCTCGATGATCACGTGCGCGTTCGTCCCGCTGATGCCGAAGGAGGAGACGGCGGCCCGGCGCGGCCGGTCCGCCGTCGGCCACTCCCGTTCGCGGGCGAGCAGCTCCACGGCCCCGGCCGACCAGTCCACGTGCGGCGTGGGCTCGTCCACGTGCAGCGTGCGCGGCAGCACGCCGTGCTCCAGGGCCAGCACCATCTTGATCACCCCGGCCACCCCGGCGGCCAGCTGGGTGTGCCCGATGTTGGACTTCACCGAGCCCAGCCACAGCGGGCTGTTCGCCGGGCGGTCCTGCCCGTAGGTGGCCAGCAGCGCCTGCGCCTCTATCGGGTCGCCCAGCCGGGTGCCCGTACCGTGGGCCTCGACCGCGTCCACCTCGGAAGCCGAGAGTCGGGCGTCCGCCAACGCCGCCCGGATCACGCGCTGCTGGGCCGGACCGCTGGGCGCGGTGAGGCCGTTGCTCGCGCCGTCCTGGTTGACGGCGGAGCCGCGCACCACGGCCAGCACCCGACGCCCGTGACGCCGGGCGTCCGAGAGCCGCTCCACCAGCAGCACACCCACGCCCTCGCCCCAGGCCGTGCCGTCGGCGCCGCCCGCGAACGCCTTGCAGCGGCCGTCCGGCGCCAGGCCGCGCTGCCGGCTGAACTCCACGAACATGTGCGGACGGGCCATCACGGCCGCACCGCCGACGAGCGCCAGCTCGCACTCCCCGCCCCGCAGCGCCTGCGCCGCCAGGTGCAGGGCCACCAGCGAGGACGAACAGGCCGTGTCCACGGTCAGCGCCGGGCCCTCCAGCCCCAGGGCGTAGGCGGGGCGCCCGGACGCGACGCTCACGGTGGTGCCGGTCAGCACATGGCCCTCGGTCCCCGCCGACTCCGCCAGCGCCCCGTCGCCGTACCCGAGGGGGGCCACCCCGACGAAGACGCCCGTGCGGCTGCCCCGCAGCGCGGTCGGCGCGATGCCCGCCCGTTCCACGGCCTCCCAGGAGGTCTCCAGCAGCAGCCGCTGCTGCGGGTCCATGGCCAGCGCCTCGCGCGGGCTGATCCCGAAGAACGCCGCGTCGAAGCGGTCGGCGTCGCGCAGGAACGCGCCGTGCCGCACATGGCTGCGGCCCGGCCGGTCCGGGTCCGGGTCGTACAGCGACTCCACGTCCCAGCCGCGATCGGCCGGGAAGGGCGTGACGGCGTCCCGCCCCTCGGCCAGCAACTGCCAGAACTCCTCCGGGGAGGTGACGCCGCCGGGGAAGCGGCACGCCATGCCGACGATGGCGATCGGCTCGTGCCGGGCCTCCACCAGGGCCTCGTTCTCCTGGCGCAGGCGCTTGTTCTCGCGCAGTGAGTGACGGAGCGCCTCCGTCATCCGGTCGCTGCGGTCGCTGCGCTCGCCGGAAGTGCTCCGGCCCGACGCGTCGGCGGCCCGTCCGTGCTGTCCCACCGGGGTTCGCTCTCCACTCATGGTCGTCTCCGTGGCCCTTCCGTACGGGTTCAGTGGCCGTCGGCGCCGAGCGCCAGATCGATCAGGTCGTCGGCGTCCAACGCGTCCAGCTGGTCGTCGTCGTCCGGCGCGCCGGGGTCGTGGTTTCGGGTGTCACCCGCCGTGCCCTCCGGCGCCCCACCGGGCTCCGCCAGGGCCAGGAGCGGTGTGAGCAGCCCGGCGGCCCGCAGCCGCTGCGGCGACACCGTCGCCAGCAGCCGTCGCACCTCCTCGTCGGCGGCTCCGTCCGCGCCGCCCGGGGCGTCGATCGGGGCGCCGGCCGGGGCATCGCCGGGCGAGGCCGGAACCAGCTCGCGCAGCAGGTGTTCCGTCAGGGCCTGGGGCGTGGGGTGGTCGAACACCACCGTTGCGGGCAGCCGGAGCCCTGTCGCGGCGCCCAGCCGGTTGCGCAGCTCCACCGCCGTCAAGGAGTCCAGCCCCAGCTGCTTGAACGCCTGCTGCGGGCCGACCACCGAGGTGCCGGCGTGCCCCAGGACCAGGGCGACGTGGTCGCGCACCAGGTCGAGCAGCACCCGCTCACGCTCCGCGCCCGGCAGGGCCGAAAGCCGTCGCACCAGTGCGGCGCCCGCCGACTCCCCGCCCCCGCTGCCGGTCGCCGCCGCGACGGTGCGCCGGACGGACCGGCGGCCCACCAACCCTTCCAGCAGCGGCGGGAGCTGCCCCGCACGCCGAAGCGCTCCGAGGTCCAGCGGCAGCGCCACCGCCCGGGCCCGGCCACCGGGCAGCGCGGCGTCGAACAGCGCCAGCCCCTCCGCGTCCGTCAACGTGCCCATACCGGACCGCTGCAGCCGGGCCAGGTCGGCCGCGCCCAGGTGACCGGTCATCCCGCTCGCCCGCTCCCACAGGCCCCAGGCGATGGACACACCGGCCATACCCTGGGCCCGGCGGTGCTCCGCGAGCGCGTCCAGGAAGGCGTTGGCCGCCGCGTAGTTGCCCTGCGCCGGGCCACCGAGCAGCGCCGCCGACGAGGAGAACAGGACGAAGGCGGCCAGGTCGGCGTCCCGGGTCAGCTCGTGCAGATGCCACGCCGCGTCCACCTTCGGACGCAGGACCCGCTCCAACCGCTCGGGCGTCAGCGAGCCGATCAGGGCGTCGTCCAGCACACCCGCCGCGTGGACGACACCCGTCAGCGGGTGCGCCGCCGGGATCTCCGCCAGCACCGCCGCGAGCGCCTCGCGATCCGCGCTGTCACACGCCACGAGGTTCACCTCGGCGCCCGCCGCGACCAGGGCGTCCCGCAACTCCCCGGCGCCCTCGGCCTCCGCGCCCCGGCGGCCGAGCAGCAGCAGCCGCCGCACACCGTGCCGGGCCACCAGATGCCGGGCCACCAGCCCGCCCAGCACCCCGGTACCGCCGGTGATCAACACCGTTCCGTCCGGGTCCAGCTCGGCCGGCGGCATCGTCAGCACGATCTTTCCGACGTGCCGGGCCAGGCTCATGTACCGGAAGGCGTCCGGGCCCCGCCGCACGTCCCAGGCCGACGTCGGCAGGGGCCGCAGCGTCCCGGCGGCGAACAGCGACATCAGCTCGCCCGTCATCCGGCCGATCCGCTCGTGGCCCGCGTCGATGAGATCGAACCAGTGGTACGTGACGCCGGGGTGCTCGGCCGCCACCCGACCGGCGTCCCGGACGTCGGTCTTCCCCATCTCCACGAAGCGCCCGCCGTCCTCCAGCAGCCGCAGCGAGGCGTCCACGAACGGCCCGGCCAGCGAGTTCAGCACGACGTCCACCCCGCGTCCCCCGGTGGCCGCGCGGATCCGCTCCTCGAAGTCCAGCGACCGGGACGAGGCGATGCGCTCCTCGGGCACCCCGAGCTCCCGCAGTGTCTCCCACTTGGCGGGGCTCGCCGTCGCGTAGACCTCGGCGCCCAGGTGCCGCGCCAACTGGAGCGCCGCCAGCCCCACGCCCCCGGTGGCCGCGTGGATCAGCACCGACTCGCCGGGGCGGAGCTTCGCCAGGTCCACCAGCCCGTAGAACGCGGTGAGGAAGGCGATCGGCACGGAGGCGCCCTCCGCGTACGTCCAGTCCGGCGGCAGCGGCACCAGCAGCCGCGCGTCCACCACCGCGACCGGGCCGAACGACCTCGGCACCATGCCCATCACCCGGTCACCGGGGGCCAGATCCCGCACCCCGGGGCCGACCTCCAACACGATCCCCGCCGCCTCACCCCCCATCACGTCCTGGTCCACCATGCCCAGACCGAGCAGCACGTCCCGGAAGTTGACCCCGGCGGCCCGGACCGCGACCCGCACCTGACCCGCCGGAAGCTCGGCCACCGCCTCGGGGCACGGCACCAGGGCCACGTTGGCCAAGGTGCCCTTGCCAGTGGTGTCCAGCCGCCAGGCCGTCCCGTCCCCAGACGGCCGCAGCAGCTCCTCCGACGCCGCCCGGACGAGGCGGGGGACCCGCATCGTGCCGTCCCGCAGCGCCAGTTGCGGCTCCGAGGAGGCCAGAGCGCGGGGGAGCGCCGCCCGGGACGACTCCCGCGCGTCGAGATCGACCAGCGTGAACCGGCCCGGGTGCTCGGACTGCGCCGACCGCAGCAGCCCCCACAGCGTCGAGCGCACCACGTCCGACGGCGCCTCGCCCGTACCGGCCGCCACGGCGCCCCGGGTCAGGAGCACCAGCCGTCCGGTGAACCGTTCGTCGGCCGACCACTCGCGGACGACGTCGAGGACGCGGCGCACCTCCGCCCGTACCGCACCCGGCACGTCGGTCGCGGCGGCGACCGCGCTGTCGTCCGCCGGCTCGCCATCGCGTGTGTCCGTGGTCCAGCAGGGCAGGAGCAGCGTCTCGTCACCCCCCACCGACTCCAGGGTGCTGCGGACGGGGAGGCCGAGACGCTGATCGTCCGCACCGAGGACGACCAGCCCGTGCGCCTCGGCGTCCGGCACGGGTCGTTCGGACCAGTCGAGGTGGAACAAGGCATCCGGCACCTCGGAAGCGGTCGCCGCCAACTGCTCCTGGTCGACCGGGCGGGCCAGCAGCGAGCCGACCTCCACCACCGGCGCCCCGGTACCGTCGGCGGCGTTGAGCACCACGGCGTCCGGGCCGCACGGCGCGATCCGCACCCGCAGGGTCTCCGCCCCTGCGGCGTGGAGTCGCACGTCACTCCAGGCGAACGGCAGCCGCACCGTCCGGCCCCCGTCCGGCCCGTCGCCTCCGTCCGCGTCGTCGCCCTGGGCGGGCTTGTCGGCGAGCGAGGCGTGCAGGGCCGCGTCCAGCAGCGCCGGATGGAGGCCGAACGCGGACGCCTCCGTGCGCTGCTCGGGAGCCAGCGCGACCTCGGCGAACCGTTCGTCGCCGCGTCGCCACAGCGCACGCAACCCCCGGAACGCGGAGCCGTACCCGAGCCCCAGCTCGGCCGCCTGCTCGTAGAGGCCGCTCACGTCCACCGCTTCGGCTCCCACGGGTGGCCACTGCGCCAGGTCCCAGTCCGGCCGGGCCTCGTCGGAGGCGACGAAACCGGTGGCGTGACACGTCCAGTCGGCATCGTCCACCGCGCGATCGGGCCGGGCGTGCACGGCGAGCGTGCGCCGTCCCGCCTCGTCCGGCGCGCCCACGGTGACCTGGAGCCGTACCGCGTCCTTCTCCGGCAGGACGAGCGGCGCGTGCAACGTCAGCTCTTCGACCAGGGCGCAGCCGACCCGGTCCGCCGCGCACACCGCCACCTCCACGAGCGCGGCCCCCGGCACGATCACCGTGTCCCACACCGCGTGATCGGCCAGCCACGGCTGCGTGCTCCGGGACAGCCGACCGGTCAGCACCAGTCCGTCGCCCTCCGCGAGCGGCACGGCCGCGCCCAGCAGCGGATGCCCGGCGGCGTCCAGCCCGACGGCCGCCACCTCACCGGCCGACCTTGTGGCGGTGAGCCAGTAGCTCTGGTGTTGGAAGGGGTAGGTGGGGAGGTTGAGGTGGTGGTTGGTCTGGTTGGTGGTGTGGTTCCAGTGTGTGGGGATGCCGTGGGTGGTGGTGTGGGCGGCGTTGGTGAGGAGTTGGTGCCAGGCGTTCTTGTTGCGGTGGAGGGTGCCGGTGATGAGGAGGGGTGTGTTGGTGGTTTCGAGGGTGGTTTCGAGGGCGGGGGTGAGGATGGGGTGGGGGCTGATTTCGATGTAGGCGGTGTGGCCTTGGGTGTGGGCGTGTTGGGTGGTTTGGGTGAGGAGGACGGGTTGGCGGAGGTTGGTGTACCAGTAGTCGCCGGTGAGCTGGGTGGTGTCGAGGGTGGTGCCGGTGACGGTGGAGTAGAAGGGGATCTTTGAGGGCTGGGGGGTGATGTCGGTGAGTGATGTCGCGAGGTGGGTTTTGAGGGTTTCGATGTGGTGGGTGTGTGAGGCGTAGTCGACGTCGATCCGCCGCGCTCGGATTTGCTTTTCCTCGCAGTGGGTGAGGAGTTGGTCGAGTGCCTCGGTTTTTCCGGCGATGACGGTGGTGTGGGGTCCGTTGTGGGCGGCGATGCTGAGGTCGGTGGCCCAGGGGGCGATGAGGTCCGTGGTGTCCTCAGGGCTCAGGGGTATGGAGGCCATGCCTCCGGTGCCGCTGAGGGTGCGGAGGGCTTGGGAGCGCAGGGCGGCGATTTTGGCGCCGTCGTTGAGGGTGAGGGCTTCGGCGACGACGGCTGCGGCGATCTCGCCCTGGGAGTGCCCGATGACGGCTGCGGGTTCGATGCCCAGGGAGCGCCACATGGCGGCGAGGGACACCATGACGGCGAACAGGACGGGTTGGATGACGTCGACGCGGGTGATGGGTTCATCACGGCGCAGGACCTCGGTCAGGGACCAGTCCACATGGGGCGCCAGGGCCTCTTCGCAGGCGGCGATCGACTCTCGGAAGACGGCGGAGGTGGCCAGGAGGTCGTGGGCCATGCCGGTCCACTGGGAGCCCTGGCCGGGGAAGACGAAGACCGGGTCGGCGCAGCGGCCTGAGCCGGTCACCACACCGGGGGCCTCTTCGCCTGCTGCGAGGGCGTCGAGGCCGCCCAGGAGTTCGTCGCGGTCGCTGCCGAGGACGACCGCGCGTTGCTCGAACCAGGTGCGGGTCGTCGCCAGGGCGTGGCCGACCTCGTCGGGTGTCCAGTGGGGATGCTCGGCGACGGCTTCCCGCACGCGCGCCGCCTGGGCACGCAGGGCCTCCGGAGTGCGGGCGGATACGGGCCAGGCCGTCACGCCTCCCGTTGACGACGCGCTGCCCGCCTCCCCGGCGGCAGGGTGTCCGGAGCGCTCGGGGTGCGGCGTGGCTTCCGGGGCCTGTTCGAGGATGAGGTGGGCGTTGGTTCCGCTGATGCCGAAGGAGGAGACGGCGGCGCGGCGGGGGCGGCCGGTGTCGGGCCAGGGCTGGTCCTGGGTGAGGAGGCGGACGGCTCCGGTGGTCCAGTCGACGTGGGGGGTGGGTTCGTCGACGTGGAGGGTGGAGGGCAGGACGCCGTGCTGCAGGGCGAGGACCATCTTCATGACGCCCGCGACGCCGGCGGCGGCCTGGGTGTGACCGATGTTGGACTTGAGCGAGCCGAGCCACACCGGGCGTTCGGCGGGGCGGTTCTGGCCGTAGGTGGCCAGGAGCGCCTGGGCCTCGATCGGGTCTCCGAGCGTCGTACCGGTCCCGTGCGCCTCCACCGCGTCCACCAGGTCGGCCGACAGCCCCGCCGCGTCGAGCGCGGCCCGGATGACGCGCTGCTGCGCGGGACCGTTCGGCGCGGACAGGCTGCTGGTGGCGCCGTCCTGGTTGACGGCCGAGCCGCGGAGCACCGCCAGCACCGGGTGTCCGAGCCGACGGGCCTCCGACAGCCGCTCGACCAGCACCATGCCCACGCCCTCGCCCCAGGCCGTCCCGTCGGCGGCGGCGGCGAACGACTTGACGCGGCCGTCGGGCGCCAGCCCGTCCACCCGGCTGAAGTCGACGAAGGTGTCCGGAGTCGACATCACGGTCACGCCGCCCGCCAGCGCCATCTCGCACTCGCCGCGCCGCACCGCCTGGGCGGCCAGGTGCAGCGTGACGAGGGAGGACGAGCAGGCGGTGTCGACGGTGACCGCCGGGCCCTCCAGGCCCAGCACGTACGCGATCCGTCCGGAGACCACGCTGCCCGCGTTGCCGCTGCCGAGGAAGGTCGCGACGGTCTCGTCGACCTCACCGAGCCGGGTGGCGTGGTCGTGGTACATCAGTCCGGCGAACACGCCGACCTGGCGGCCGCGCAGCGTGGTCGGATCGATCCCGGCGCGTTCGACGGCCTCCCAGGTGGTCTCCAGGAGCAGCCGCTGCTGCGGGTCCATGGCCAGCGCCTCGCGCGGGCTGATGTCGAAGAACGCCGGGTCGAAGTCGGCGGCCCGATCGAGGAAGCCGCCCTGCCACACGTACGAGGTGCCGCGCCGCTGCCTGCTCGGGTCGTGGAGGTCCTCCTCCGGCCAACCCCGCTCGGCCGGAGGCGGCCCGATGGCGTCGCGTCCCTCAAGGACCAGGCGCCACAGCTCCTCGGGTGTGGTGACGCCGCCCGGGAGTCGGCAGGCCATGCCGACGAGCGCGATCGGCTCGCGGTCGGCCTCCTCCAGCTCGCTCACCCTGCGCCGGGCCTCGCCCAACTCGGTGGTGGCCCAGCGCAGATGCTCGCGGAAGGTGTCGAGCTGGGAGGACGCGGCGTCCTCGGACCGCGACCCGGGGGCCGGTGCGGCTCCGTGCGCCCCGGACGGTGAGGTCGATGACTCATGCGACACGTGCAACCGCTCCTTCATCCGTGCTGCCGGCTCGTTGACGGCCCGCCGTCGGCGGAGCGCATCTGCTTCAGGACCGCGAGGAGTTCGTCGTCGGACGCCTCGGCGAGGTCCGGGGTCCCGGACGCGTCCGGCTCCGGGGCCGTACGGGGCCCGGTGGGCGCGGGGGAGGGCGCCTCGCCGGGCCATCGGGAGACGAGGTCCCGCAGCCGCCGGGCGACGGTCTCCCGGGCGGCGGCGTCGGCCTCGTCGGCGAAGGTGGCGAGGAAGGTCTCCACCCGGTCCAGTTCGGCCAGGGCGGGAGCCAGGTCGGGCGCGGCCGGTCCCGCCTCGGCCAGCTCCGCGCAGAGGTGGTCGGCGATGGCCGAGGCGTTGGGGTGGTCGTAGATCAGGCTGCTCGGAAGCTCGACCCCGGTGGCCTCGAACAGCCGCTCCTGGAGCGTGAGCCCGGACAGGGAGTCGAAGCCCAGGTCCGTGAGCCCCTGGTGCGGGCTGATCTCCTGGGCGGTCACGTCCCCGAGCACCACGGCGGTGTGGGAGAGGACGAGAGCGAGCAGGGCGCGGCGTCGCTCCGGCTCCGCCATGGCCTTCAGCCGCCGGACGTGTGGCTCGCCCTCCGCCGGCTGGGGGTCGGTCGTCGGCGGTTCCGGTGTGGCTGCCGTGGGCCCCGGTCGCTCGGTCGAGGGCGTCTGCGGGTCCGCAGCCGCCGGGCCGCGCAGGAGGGCGGGGAGCCGTTCGGCGTCCCGGGCGTCGCCCAGCCGCTCGGGGTCGAGTCGCAGGGGGACGAGGACCGGCGCCCCGGTCGTCGCGCGGGCGGCGTCGAACAGGCCGAGGGCGTCCTCGGTGGCCAGGGTGCGGATGCCGGACCGCGCGAACCGTTCCCGGTCGGCGCTCCCCAACGCGGCCGTGAGCGCGCTGGATTCGTCCCACGGACCCCAGGCGAGGGAGAGGGCGGGGAGCCCCTGGGCGTGCCGCAGACGGGCGAGGGCGTCGAGGAAGGCGTTGGCCGCCGCGTAGTTGGCCTGACCGGCGCCTCCGAAGGCGCCCGACGCGGAGGAGAACAGGACGAACTGCGTCAGGTCCGTGTCCTTCGTCAGCTCGTGCAGGTGCCAGGCCGCGTCGACCTTCGGTGCGAACGCGGTGGCGAGGTGGCCCTCCGACTGGTTGCCGAGCGTCGCGTCGTCCGTCACGCCCGCCGCGTGCACGACGGCCGTCAGCGGGTGCGCCGGAGGAACCGCCGCGAGGACGGCGGCGAGTGCCGACCGGTCGCCGACGTCGCAGGCGGCCACCGTGACGCGGGCCCCCGCCGCCGCCAGCTCCTGGGCCAGATCGGCGGCGCCCGGTGCCTGTTCGCCACGTCGGCTGACCAGCAGCAGGTGCCGGGCACCCCCTGTGGCCAGCCGCCGGGCCACCTGCGCGCCCAGGGCACCGGTGCCCCCGGTGACGAGCACGGTCCCCTCCGGGTCGGGCTCCCGCAGGTCCCCGGTGTCGCTGCCCGGGGCGGGGGGCGCGGTGGACAGGCGGGGGACCCACAGCGTGTCCCCGCCGATCGCGACCTCCGGCTCCTCCCGCACCGCGCGTACCGCCTGCGCGAGCACCCCGGGGTCCGGTGCTGAGTCTGCCGGTCCTGCCGGTCCTGCCGGGACGGCCAGCAGGCCGAACCTGCGCGGGTGTTCGGTCCGCGCGCTGCGGACCAGCCCCCGCAGGGCGGCGGTGACCAGCCCGGTGGGCGAGCCGTCGGCGGCCGCCGCGTCCTCCTCGGGACGGCCGTCCGCGCCCGGCACCCCGGTCCAGACCGCCACCAGCCTGCTCCCGGTCAGGCCCGGCGCCGCGAGCCAGGCCCGCAGGACGTCCAGCAGCCCGGCCGCCGCCGCGCGCACCGAGGCCGGAACCTTGCGCGGGTCCGCGCCGAGGGCGCCGCCCGGCTTCGTCGCGTGGTCCAGGGGCAGCAGGACCACCTCCGGCGCGGGCGTCCCGTCGGCCACGGCGGCGACGAGCGCGGGCAGATCGGGGTAGCGCGGGCCATCCGCCCACGGCAGCACGTCCCCGCCGCCGATGACGGCGAGCGGCCCGCCGTCGTCAGCCGTGCCCTCCGGCGCCGCGTCGGGCGCGGCGCACCGTGTCCACCGTGGCCGGAGCAGCCCGTCAGGCTCGGCACCGGCACGGGTCCCGGCGCCGGGCTCGGCAGGTCGGCTCAGCAGCGACGACACCGACAGGACCGGCACTCCGGCCGCGTCGGCGGCCCACACGGAGACCGCCTGCCCGGAGTCCGGCGCCCGCCCCTCGGCCGGGGCGAGGCGGACCCGCAGCGCCCCGGCGCCCGCCGGCCCGGCCGTGACGCCGTGCCAGGCGGCCGGAACCCACCGCTCCGCCAACGCCTGCGGATGCGCCACCGGCCACGCCTGGAGTGCGGCGTCCAGCAACGCGGGGTGCAGACCGTACCGGCCCGCCTCCGACTGGAGCCCGCCCGGCGGCGTGACCTCGGCGAACACCTCCGCGTCCCGCCGCCACACCCGCCGCAGCCCCTGGAAGGAGGGCCCGTACGCGATGCCCTGTGCGGCAGCGTGCGAGTGGAACCCCTCGACGGGAACGGCCGTGGCCCCCGGCGGAGGCCAGGTCACCAGGTCGGGGCCGCCGCGCAGGCCCTCCGGCCCCGCCGTCGCCCCGCCCGCGTCGGTGCGCTCCACCGTGCCGGTCACGTGCCGGGTCCAGTCGTGGCCCGCACCGGGCCGGGTCGAGAGGACCAGGCGGCGCCGGCCGTCCGGCCCGGGCGCGGCGAGGTGCAGTCGCAGGGCCCGCTCGGCGGGGCGTCCCGGTTCCGCCGGAGCGCCGGAGCCCGGGACGGTCAGTTCCACCGGGGCGTGCAGGGTCAGTTCCGCCACCCGGACGCACCCGGTGGCCGCGCCCGCCCAGCGGGCCAGCTCCACCAGCGCCGTGCCCGGAACCACGATCCGGCCGCCGACCGTGTGGTCCGCGAGCCAGGGGTGCTCGGCCGTCGACAGCCTCCCGGTGAACAACACGCCGTCGCCATCCGGGAGGTCGACGGCCGCGCCGAGCAGGGGGTGCGCGGCGGGGACCAGCCCGGCGGCCGTCGCGTCGACCGGGGGCGGGCCGTCCGCCAGCCAGTACCGCCGCCGCTGGAAGGGGTACGTCGGCAGGTCCACCGGCGCGGGGCCGTCGGAGCCGGGCTCCGGGAAGACGGCCCTCCACCGCACCGTCACCGCGCTCACGTGCAGCTCGGCGAGCGTCCTCAGCAGCGCGTCCGCGCCGCCGTCGCCCCCGTCGGTGCCGGTGCCGGTGACGGGGGAGGGGACGAGCCGGCCGGGGGTGCCGTCGAGCGCCTCCGTGAGCCGTGCGCCGACCTCGCCCGCGACCCCGACCTCCACGAACAGCCCGTGCCCGCGCTCCGCCAACGCGGCCGCGACCCGCTCCAGATCGTCGGGCTCCAGCGTGGCACGACGCAGCGGCACCCGGGCGGTCGACGGGTCGGGAGCCGCGCCGCCGTGCGCGACGGCGCGGGCCCCCTCCTTGAGCGAAAGCGCGCCCGCGACGCACGCGGCCGCGATCTCCGCGACGTCGAGCCCTCCGCCAGCACCGTTCCCGGCACCATCGGGCCCTGCCTCCCGGCGCCCCGCCACGCCGACGACCGCCGCCGCCCGCACGCCCAGCGCCTCCCACAGACCGGCGAGCGCCACCAGCACCGCCCACCGCGTCACGGGCTCGTCCTCCCCGCCCGGCAGCGCCCCGACGCCCTCGCTCCGCTCCACGCCCGCCGTGCGCGGAGGCAGCGCCTCCACGGCGGCCAGCGCCTCGGCGCACTCCGCGAGCCGCCGGGCGAAGACCGGGAACGCCCGGGCCAGCGGCCCGACCCAGCCGAGACCGGCCGCCAGCGCCTGCTCGGAGAGCACCAGCACCGGCCGCGCCTCCCCGTCCACCGAACCGTGCACCAGCCCGGCGGCGGACCGCCCGGCGGCCAACGCGTCCAGTGCGGGCAGCAGTTCGTCCATCTCGGTGCCGAGCACCACCGCCCGGTGCTCGAAAACCGACCGGCCGTACGCCAACGCCGCGCCCACCGCGTCCGGTGCCGTCCCCGGCCGCCCGGCCAGGTGCTCCGCCAGGCGCGCGGCCTGTGCGCGCAACGCCTCCGGTGTTCGCCCCGCGAGCACCCAGGGCACGGTGACCCCGGCGCGTGACCCGGGCACCCGCGTCTCCTCCGGGGGCGGAGCGGGCTGCTCCAGGACGACGTGCGCGTTCGTGCCGCTGACGCCGAAGGAGGAGACACCGGCGCGACGCGGCCGGTCCGTGTCCGGCCAGGCCCGCCGGGCGACGAGCACGTCCACCGCGCCCGCGTCCCACTCCACGTGCGGGTTCGGCGCCTCCACGTGCAGCGTGCGCGGGAGCACCCCGTGCGCCATGGCCTGCACCATCTTGATCACACCCGCCACTCCGGCGGCGGCCTGGGCGTGGCCGATGTTGGACTTCACCGAGCCGATCCACAGCGGGCGTTCGGCGGGGCGGCCCTGCCCGTAGGTGTCGATGAGCGCCTGCGCCTCGATCGGGTCACCCAGCTCCGTGCCGGTGCCGTGCGCCTCGACCGCGTCCACGTCCGTCGCCGAGAGCCCGGCCGCCGCCAGCGCCTGACCGATGACGCGCCGCTGCGCCGCGCCGCTCGGCGCCGTCAGCCCGCTGCTGGCGCCGTCCTGGTTGACCGCGCTGCCCCGGACGACGGCGAGGACCCGACGCCCGTGCCGCCGGGCGTCGGACAGCCGCTCCAGGAGCAGCATCCCGACGCCCTCACCGAGCGCCGTGCCGTCGGCCTCCGCGGCGAACGCCTTGCAGCGCGCGTCGGCGGCCAGCCCGCGCTGCCGGCTGAACTCCACCAGGGCCAGCGGCGAGGCCATCACCGTCACCCCACCGGCCAGCGCCATCGTGCAGTCGCCGGACCGCAGGGCCTGCACGGCCTGGTGCAGCGCCACCAGCGAGGACGAGCAGGCCGTGTCCAGCGAGACGGCGGGACCTTCGAGCCCGAGCGCGTAGGCGACCCGGCCGGAGGCCACGCTGCCCGTACTGCCGTTGCCCAGGTACCCCTCGAACTCCCCGGGCGCGTTGCGCAGTCGGGCGGCGTAGTCCTGGTAGATCACGCCCGCGAAGACCCCGGTCCGGCTGCCGCGCAGCGTCACCGGGTCGATGCCCGCGCGTTCGACGGCCTCCCAGGAGGTCTCCAGCAGCAGCCGCTGCTGCGGGTCGGTGGCCAGCGCCTCCCGGCCGCTCATGGCGAAGAACGGCGCGTCGAACGCGGCCGGGTCCGCCAGGAAGCCGCCCTCGGAGACGTAGACCTTCCCCGTCCGCGCCGGGTCCGGGTCGTACAACTCCTCGTCCCAGCCCCGGTCCTCCGGCAGCGGCGCGATGACGTCGCGTTCGTCCTCGACCAGACGCCACAGCTCCTCGGGCGAGCCGACCCCGCCCGGGTAGCGGCAGGCCATGCCGACGATCGCGATGGGCTCGCGGGCGGCGTCCTCGGCCGCACGCAGCCGTTGCCGGGTCCGGCGCAGGTCCACGGTCAGCCGCTTCAGCGCGTCGACGACCTTCGCGTCGGTACCGCCCGCGCCCGGGGCTCCAGCTGTCGGATCGCTCGTCATGATGGTGGGCTGACCTTCCGTACGAGGGGGGCTGTGGGGTGGGGACCCGGTGCGCCCGGTGCGTGTGCCGGGCGTGGTGGGGCCTGCGGCGTCGCCGAGCACGTCAGGGCCTGCGCAGCTCGTCGTCGACGATGTCGAGAATGTCGTCCAGGGAGGCTCCCTCGAACGCGTCCTCCGGCTCGGACTCGGCCGGGTCGGGGTGCGGGGCGTCGGCCTGGGCGGTCGGCCCGGACCCGTCCGAGCCGGGCACGGCGGACCCCGCCCGGTGCGGCCCCGCATCGTCGAGCCGCTCCAGCAGCCCGCGCAGCCGCGCCGAGACCCGCTCCCGTTCCGGCCCGGCCGTGCCGGCCGCAGCGCCGCCCAGCAGCCCGGAGGCGACCAGCGCCTTCTCCAGCAGCTCGAGTTCGGGCGCCGCAGGGGTGACGGAACCGGCAACGGGACCGACCCCGCCGTCGACCCCGGCCTCCGCACCGGCCTGCGCACCCGCCTCCTGGAGTCGCACGTCCAGGTGCGCCGCGAGTGCCCCCGGCGTCGGATGGTCGAAGATCAGCGTGGCGGGCAGCCGCAGGCCGGTCGCGGCCCCGAGCCGGTTGCGCAACTCCACGGCCCGCAACGAGTCGAACCCCGTCTCCAGGAAGCCACGGGTGGGACGGACGGCGTCGGCCGAGCTGTGCCCCAGAACGGTAGCCGCCTGGCGGCACACCAACTCCTCCAACGCGTGGGCCCGTTCGCCCGGCGTGAGACCGGCGAGCGCGAGCCGGTCGTCCGCCACCGGCTGCCCGGCCCCGGCAGCAGCCGCGCGCGGCAGACCCCCTCCCGGTGCCAGGTACCGCAACAACGGCGCGACCCCCTCACCGTCGCGCACGGCCGTCAGGTCGAGCCGGATCGGCACCACCACGGCACGGTCCTCCGCGAGCGCCCGGTCCAACAGGTCCAGGCCGTCGTCGCTCGACAGCGGCAGCACACCCGCCCGCCGCATCCGGGCCAACCCGGCCGCGCCCAGACGGCCCGTCAGCTCGCTCGCCTCCGCCCACAGACCCCAGGCCAGGGCGTGGCCAGGCAGCCCCTGGGCCCGACGGAAGCGGGCCAGCGCGTCCAGGTACGCGTTGGCCGCCGCGTAGTTGGCCTGGCCCCCGTTGCCGAGCATCCCGCCCGCCGCCGAGAAGAGGACGAAACGGGTCAGCTCCAGCTCACGGGTGAGCTCGTGGAGATGCCACGCGCCCGCGACCTTGGGCCCCAGGACGGCGGTCACCCGGTCGGCGGTGAGGGTCTCGACCGTGCCGTCGTCCAGCGTCCCCGCCGCGTGGACGACGGCGCCGAGCGGCCGGTCGGCAGGCACGGCACCCAGCACCTCGGCCAGGGCCGCGCGGTCGGAGACGTCACAGGCCGCGACGGTGACCTCGGCACCCAGCTCCCGCAGTTCCGCGCAGAGCCGCTCGGCACCCGGGGCGTCCGGGCCGCGCCGCCCGAGCAGCAGCAGGTGCCGCACCCCGTGCCGTCGCACCAGGTGCCGGGCCACCAGCCCGCCCAGCACCCCGGTACCGCCGGTGATCAACACCGTGCGCCCGGCGTCCCAGGGCGCGGCATCCGACGGGGCCGCCTTCGCGGCACCCGGCGTGGCACGCACCCGGGCAAGTCGCGGCACGAACAGCCGTCCCCCGCGCACCGCGCACTGCCCTCCGCCGTCCCCGTCCGCCGCGACGGCGGCCAGGGCCGCGCGGAGATCCGCCGAGCCGTCCGCATCCCCGGACGTCCCCTGCTCCGCACTCCCGTCGGCGTCCACGATCAGCAGTCGGCCGGGGAACTCGGCCTGCGCCGAGCGCACTGCGCCCCAGACCGCGGCCGCCGCCAGATCCGCGACCTCCTCACCCTCCCGCACCGCCACGGCCCCGCGCGTCAGCAGCACCAACCGCGAGTCCGTGAACCGAGCGTCCGCCGCCCAGGCACGCAGCAGGGCGACCACGCGCCCCACCGCCAGGCCAACGCGATCCGGCACCCGCGACGGATGCGCGGACCACCCGCACGGGACGACGATCACCTCGGGGGACGCGACCGCGTCCGCCGCCGCGTCGAGCAGCCCGGTGGCGACCACGTCCGGGTCCCCGTCGGCGTGCAGCGCGTCCGCCCGGACGACGGCCGTTCGACGAGGTGCCCCGCCCGTGGGCCCGGACACCTCCCGCCACACCGGTTCGTACAGCGACTCCGCCACCACGGCCCCACGGGCCGCCGCCGACACCTGCTCCCGCTCGACCGGGCGTACCGCCAGGGACGAGACGGTCGCGACCGGGGACCCACCGGCGTCCGACACACTCAACGACAGGCTCTCGGGCCCGTCCGGAGCCAGACGCACCCGCAACTCCGTCGCCCCGACCGCGTGCAGGGTGATCCCGCGCCAGGCGAACGGCAGCCGGACCCGGTCGACGCCGTCCACCAGGTGCGTGTGCAGCGCCGCGTCGAGCAGCGCGGGGTGAACGCGGAACCGCTCGGCGTCCGCGTGCGACTCCTGGGGCAGGCACACCTCGGCGAACAACTCCGCACCGCGCCGCCACACCTGCCGCAGCCCGCGGAAGACGGGACCGTACCTCAGACCCTCCTCGGCCAGCCGCTCGTAGAGTCCCTCCACGTTCACCGGCTCGGCCCCGGCCGGGGGCCACGTTCCGGCCCAGGCACCGGACGCCGTGGCGTCCGCCGCGCCGGCCGCGCCGTCCGTCGGCACGGTGGGGGAGAGGACGGCGGACGCGTGGAGCGTCCAGGTGTGGTGGTCGGCCGTGCTGTGCACGGTGAGGGTGCGGCTGCCGTCGTCGGCGGGCGGCTCCGTACGGACGTACACGGTCCGGGCGGCGTCGGCGCCGAGGACCAGCGGTGCGTGCAGCGTCAGCTCCTCGACGTACGGGGTTCCGGCGTGGTGCGCCGCGTGCAGCGTCAGGTCGAGCAGACCGGTGCCGGGTAGCAGGACCGTGTCCCACACCGCGTGATCGGCGAGCCAGGGGTGCGTGCCCGTGGCCAGGGTGCCGGTGTGCAGGGTGGCCCCGTCCGGCAGCGTGGTCGCTACGGCGAGCAGCGGATGCTCGGCGGAGGAGAGCCCGGCCGACCGCACGAGCGCGTCGGGCGCCGGCGCACTGTCCAGCCAGTAGTGGGTGCGTTGGAAGGGGTAGGTGGGGAGGTCGATGTGGTGGGTGGGGCGTGGTTCTGGGGCTGTGGTGGGGATGCCGTGGGTGGTGGTGTGGGCGGCGTTGGTGAGGAGTTGGTGCCAGGCGTTCTTGTTGCGTTGGAGGGTGCCGGTGATGAGGACGGGTGTGTTGGTGGTTTCGAGGGTGGTTTCCAGTGCGGGGGTGAGGATGGGGTGGGGGCTGATTTCGATGTAGGCGGTGTGGCCGTTTTGGTGGGCGTGTTGGGTGGTGTGGGTGAGGAGGACGGGTTGGCGGAGGTTGGTGTACCAGTAGTCGGCGGTGAGCTGGGTGGTGTCGAGGGTGGTGCCGGTGACGGTGGAGTAGAAGGGGATCTTCGACGGCTGGGGGGTGATGTCGGTGAGGGTGGTGGTGAGGTGGGTTTTGAGGGTTTCGATGTGGTGGGTGTGTGAGGCGTAGTCGACGTCGATGCGTCGGGCCCGGATGTCGTTGTTCTCGCAGTGGGTGAGGAGTTGGTCGAGTGCCTCGGTGTTTCCGGCGATGACGGTGGTGTGGGGTCCGTTGTGGGCGGCGATGCTCAGCTCGGAGGCCCAGGGGGCGATGAGGTTCGTGGTGTCCTCAGGGCTCAGGGGTATGGAGGCCATGCCTCCGGTGCCGCTGAGGGTGCGGAGGGCTTGGGAGCGTAGGGCTGCGATTTTGGCGCCGTCGTTGAGGGTGAGGGCTTCGGAGACGACGGCTGCGGCGATCTCGCCCTGGGAGTGCCCGATGACGGCTGCGGGTTCGACGCCCAGGGAGCGCCACATGGCGGCGAGGGACACCATGACCGCGAACAGGACGGGTTGGATGACGTCGACGCGGGTGATGGGCTCGTCGCTGCGCAGGACCTCGGTCAGCGACCAGTCCACATGGGGCGCCAGGGCCTCTTCGCAGGCGGCGATGGATTCTCGGAAGACGGCGGAGGTGTTCAGGAGGTCGTGGGCCATGCCGGCCCATTGGGAGCCCTGGCCGGGGAAGATGAAGACGGGTCGTTCGGCCTGTCCGTGTCCGGTGATAACGCCGGGGGCTTCCTCGCCTGTGGCGAGGGTGTCGAGGCCGTGGAGGAGTTCGTCGCGGTCGGTGCCGAGGATGACGGCGCGGTGGTCGAGGAAGGCACGCTGGGTGACCAGGGCATCGGCCACCTCACGCACGTCGTCGGAGGTCTCCCGCAGGTGCGCCGCCAGACGTCCCGCCTGAGCGCGTAGGGCGTTCCCGTCCCGCGCGGACAGCACCAGCGACACCACCGGCAGGGACTCCGCTGCGGCGGTCTCGGAAGCGCTGGCGGGTTCGGGCACCGGGGTCTGACCCTGTGGCTCCTCAGGTGCTTCCTCCAGGACGAGGTGGGCGTTGGTGCCGCTGATGCCGAAAGCGGACACTCCGGCCCTGCGGCGCCGTCCACCCTTCGGCCAGTCACGCTGTTCGGTGAGCACTTCCATCGTCCCGTCCGACCAGTCGACGTGCGTCGTCGGCTCGGTGACGTGCAGGGTGGACGGCAGGACGTCGTGCTGGAGGGCGAGGACCATCTTCATCACGCCCGCGACCCCGGCGGCGGCCTGGGTATGGCCGATGTTGGACTTCAACGAACCGAGCCGCAGCGGTCGTTCGACGGGACGCTTCGCTCCGTAGGTCGACAGCAGCGCCTGCGCCTCGATCGGGTCACCCAGCCGGGTGCCGGTGCCGTGCGCCTCGACGGCGTCCACCTCTTCGGGAGCCACCCCGGCGTCCGCCAACGCTGCCCGGATGACGCGCTCCTGTGCGGGTCCGTTGGGTGCGGCGAGGCCGTTGGAGGCCCCGTCCTGGTTGATGGCTGAGCCCCGCACGACGGCCAGCACCCGGCGCCCGTTGCGACGGGCGTCCGAGAGGCGTTCCAGCAGCAGCACCCCGGCGCCCTCCGCCAGACCGAAGCCGTCCGCGTCGTCGGAGAACGCCTTGCAGCGCGCGTCCTCCGCCAGCGCGCCCATCCGACCGAAGCCGATGAACACGTCCGGCGTCGGCATCACCACGACACCGCCCGCCAGCGCCATCGTCGACTCGTTGCTGCGGAGTGAACGCACCGCCAGGTGCAGCGCGACCAGGGACGACGAGCAGGCCGTGTCCACCGTGACGGCCGGGCCCTCCAGCCCGAAGGTGTAGGCCAGCCGGCCCGAGATGACGCTCGTCACGCCCCCGGTGATCACGTAGTCCTGCACGGCCTGCGGGGCGTCGGCGGACCGTTGCCCGTAGCCGTGCCCCATCGCGCCGATGAACGCGCCGGTGCGGCTGCCGCGCAGCGAGGCCGGGTCGACGCCCGCGCGCTCGAACGCCTCCCAGGTGGTCTCCAGGAGCAGCCGCTGCTGCGGGTCCATGGCCAGCGCCTCGCGCGGCCCGATGCCGAAGAACGCCGCGTCGAACCCGCTGACGTCCGCCAGGAAGCCGCCGCGCAGAACGCCGGGGTCCTCGACGCCGAACGCTTGACCCTGTCCCCAGCCGCGCGCGGCGGGCGGCGAGGAGACCGCGTCACCGCCCTCGGCCAGCAGCCGCCACAGGGACTCGGGGGAGTCGACGCCGCCGGGGAAGCGACACGCCATCCCGACGATCGCGATGGCGTCCTCGTCATCCCGAAGCTCGCCGCCCTGATCCGCCGGACCGGACCGGAGGTCCTCTACGGCCTCCTCCTCCGCCCGGGGGAGGAGCTGCTCCCGCAGATACCCGACGAGAGCGCGCGGCGTCGGCCGGTCGAAGACCAGGGTCGCGGGCAGACGCAAGCCGGTCTCCCGGTTCAACCGGTTGCGCAGCTCCACGGCCGTCAGCGATTCGAAGCCGAGATCCTTGAACGCGCGGTCCGGGGAGAGGGCCTCCGTCCCGCCGTGGCCGAGCACCGTTCTCGCGAGCGAGTCGACACGTTCGAGCAGGACGCGTTCGGCGTCCGCCGGGGACAGGCCGTCCAAGCGCGCCCGCAACTCCGCACCGGCCACCGGGCCTTCGCCGCCCTGGCCCTCGGCGTCCGCCGTGGCCGTCGTGCTGCGCTCCGACACGGACCGAGCGGCCGGCAGTTCGGCGAGCAGACGACTCGGCCGCATCGCGGTGAACAGCGGCACGAACCGCTCCCAGTCGATGTCCGAGACCGCGACGAAGGTGTCGTCGTGGTCGAGCGCCTGTTCCAGCGCCGCCAGCGCCAGCTCGGGCCGCATGAGCGGCAAGCCCTGACGGCGTACCCGCTCGCGCGTCGCTTCCACATCGGTGTCGCCCAGGTTGCGCCACGTGTTGACGGCGTCCTCCCAGACGCCCCAGGCCACGGATGTCATCGGCAGTCCCCGGGCCCGACCCCGTTCCGCCCAGGCGTCCAGCGCCGCGTTGGCCGCCGCGTACGCCGCGTGATCGCCGCTACCCCAGAACCCGGCGATCGAGGAGAACAGCACGAACGCGTCCAGCTCCTCCGCGTCGAGCAGCTCCACCAGGTGCTCGGTTCCGTCCACCTTGGCGGCCAGAACGGCGTCGAAGCTTTCGGCGGTCGTCCCCTCGAACGGCGCCAACTCGATGTACGCGGCCGTGTGCAGCACGGTGCGCACGACGTGGCCCTCCGCGCGCAGCCGCGCCAGCAGAGCCGCGACGGCCTCGCGGTCCGACACGTCGCAGGCCGCCACCGTCACCCGGACACCGGCGGCGGACAACTCCGCCGACAGCTCGGCTGCCCCCGGCGCGTCGGCCCCCGAACGGCTCACCAGCACCAGATGCTCGGCACCGGTCTCGGCCAGCCGCCGCGCCAGCCGGGGAGCGAGACTCCCCGTCCCGCCGGTGATCAGTACCGTTCCCCTGGGCCGCCAGCGGCGCCCCGGCTCCACGTCCCCGGTCGCTGCGCCCACCATCCGTCGGACGGCGACGGTCCCGCGACGCACGGCCACCTGGTCCTCGCCGCCGCCGTCGACGGGGACGCGCAGCAGAGCGGTGAGGGACGACTCGTCCGGCTCCTGGGGCAGATCGATCAAACCGCCCCAGAGGCGGGGGTGTTCCAGCGCGACGACGCGACCCAGACCCCACAGTTGTGCCTGCACCGGATCGGCCGGGGCGTCCCCGGACGCCGCCGACACCGCGCCCCGCGTCACGCACCACAGCGGTGCCCGACTCCCGAGGTCCACCCACGCCTGGGCCAGCGCCAGCGTGAGACCCACGCCGACGGGGAGCGCCCGGTGCCGGGAGTCGCGCCCTCCGTCCCACGCGAGGAACGACAGCACACCGGCCGGCGCCTCCTCGCCGCCCGCGCCCAGCGCACGCAGTCGCCCGGCCAACGCCGCCCGGTCGGCGTCCGCCGCCGACAGCTCCACCGTCACCACACGCACCCCGTGGCGGGTGAGCATCCGTGTCGTCTCCGCGACCCACGGCGACTCCACGTGCCCCGTGGGCACCACGACCCACCACGTACCCGTCAGCCGCCCGTGCCCGCTCCACTCCAGCGGCCGCCACTCGGCACGGTAACGCCAGGCGTCGACCGTCGCCCGCTCCTTGCTCCGCCGACGCCACGAGGACAGCGTGGGCAGCACGGCCGACAGCGACGAGCCCTGCTCCTCGTCCACGTCCAGCGTCCGGACCAACTCGCCGAGGTCCTGTGCCTCGACCGCTTCCCAGAACGCCGCGTCAGGCCCGTGCGCCGGACCCGCCTCCGTCGCGGCGGCGTCCGGCTCGTCCGCGATCCACAGGTGCTGGTGTTGGAAGGGGTAGGTGGGGAGGTTGAGGTGGTGGGTGGCCTGGTTGGTGGTGTGGTTCCAGTGTGTGGGGATGCCGTGGGTGGTGGTGTGGGCGGCGTTGGTGAGGAGTTGGTGCCAGGCGTTCTTGTTGCGTTGGAGGGTGCTGGTGATGAGGACGGGGTGGGGTTCGAGGGTGGTTTCGAGGGCGGGGGTGAGGATGGGGTGGGGGCTGATTTCGATGTAGGCGGTGTGGCCTTGGGTGTGGGCGTGTTGGGTGGTGTGGGTGAGGAGAACGGGTTGGCGGAGGTTGGTGTACCAGTAGTCGGCGGTGAGCTGGGTGGTGTCGAGGGTGGTGCCGGTGACGGTGGAGTAGAAGGGGATCCTTGACGGCTGGGGGGTGATGTCGGTGAGTGATGTCGCGAGGTGGGTTTTGAGGGTTTCGATGTGGTGGGTGTGTGAGGCGTAGTCGACGTCGATGCGTCGGGCCCGGATGTCGTTGTTCTCGCAGTGGGTGAGGAGTTCTTCCAGTGCCTCGGTGTTTCCGGCGATGACGGTGGTGTGGGGTCCGTTGTGGGCGGCGATGCTGAGGTCGGTGGCCCAGGGTTGAAGCAGCGTGGTGGTGTCTTCGGGGCTCATCGGTAGGGAGGCCATGCCTCCGGTGCCGCTGAGGGTGCGCAGGGCTTGGGAGCGCAGGGCGGCGATTTTGGCGCCGTCGTTGAGGGTGAGGGCTTCGGAGACGACGGCTGCGGCGATCTCGCCCTGGGAGTGCCCGATCACCGCCGCCGGTTCGACGCCCAGGGAGCGCCACATCGCGGCGAGGGACACCATGACCGCGAACAGCACGGGCTGGATGACGTCGACGCGGGTGATGGGCTCGTCGCTGCGCAGGACCTCGGTCAGCGACCAGTCCACGTACGGGTTGAGGGCTTCCTCGCAGGCGGCGATGGATTCCCGGAAGACGGCGGAGGTGTTCAGGAGGTCGTGGGCCATGCCGGCCCATTGCGAGCCTTGACCCGGGAAGACGAAGACGGGTCGTTCGGCCTGTCCGTGTCCGGTGATGACCCCGGGGGTTTCCTGACCGGTGGCGAGGGTGTCGAGGCCGTGGAGGAGTTCGTCGCGGTCGGTGCCGAGGATGACGGCGCGGTGGTCGAGGAAGGCACGCTGGGTGATCAGGGCATCGGCCACCTCACGGACGTCGTCGGAGGTCTCCCGCAGGTGCGCCGCCAGACGTCCCGCCTGGGCCTGCACGGCACGGGCGCTGCGCCCCGACAGCACCAACGAGATCACCGACGTCTCCGCCTCGGCCTCGGCATCCCGGGGGGCGCCGGGAACGGCCACGGGGGCGGGACCGGGCGTTTCGTCGGGTGCCTGCTCGAGGATGACGTGCGCGTTGGTGCCGCTGATGCCGAAGGAGGAGACGGCGGCCCGGCGCGGCCGGTCCACGGCCGGCCAGGGGCGCTGCTCGGTGAGCAGTTCGACGCCCCCCGATCCCCAGTCGACGTACGGGGAGGGAGCGTCCACGTGCAGGGTCTGCGGGAGGACGCCGTGGCGCAGGGCGAGGACCATCTTCATCACCCCACCGACGCCGGCGGCGGCCTGGGCGTGGCCGATGTTCGACTTCAACGATCCCAGCCACAGGGGTCGTTCGGCGGGTCGGTTCTGCCCGTAGGTGTCGATGAGGGCCTGTGCCTCGATCGGGTCACCCAGCTTGGTGCCGGTGCCGTGCGCCTCGACCGCGTCCACGTCCGCAGGCGTCAGTCCGGCGCTGCCGAGCGCCTGCCGGATCGCGCGTTCCTGCGCCGGGCCGTTCGGCGCGGAGAAGCCGCTGCTGGCGCCGTCCTGGTTGACGGCCGAGCCGCGCACGACGGCCAGCACGCGGTGCCCGGCCCGGCGGGCGTCGGACAACCGCTCCAGCACCAGCACACCCACGCCTTCGGCCCAGCCGGTGCCCTGGGCCCCGGCCGCGAAGGAGCGGCAGCGGCCGTCGGGGGAGAGGGCACGCTGGCGGCTGAACTCGACGAAGCTCACCGGCGTGGTCATCACCGTCACACCGCCGACCAGTGCCATCGAGCACTCGCCCTGGCGCAGGGACTGGCCCGCCAGGTGCAGGGCCACCAGCGAGGAGGAGCAGGCCGTGTCCACCGTGACCGCCGGGCCTTCCAGCCCGAGGGTGTAGGCGACGCGCCCCGACACCACGCTGCCGAGGCTCCCCGTCATCAGGTAGCCCTCCAGGCCGTCGGGCGCCCGGCGCAGACGGGAGGCGTAGTCCTGGTGCATGACGCCCGCGAAGACGCCCGTGCGAGTGCCGCGCACCGAGGTCGGGTCGATGCCCGACCGCTCCAGGGCTTCCCACGACGTCTCCAGCAGTAGCCGCTGCTGCGGGTGCATGGCCGTCGCCTCGCGCGGGCTGATGCCGAAGAACCCGGGGTCGAAGTGGGCGGCACCGCGCAGAAAGCCGCCGGAGCGTGTGTACGTCCGGCCGATGGCCTCGGGGTCCGGGTCGTACAGACCCGCGACGTCCCACCCCCGGTCCTCGGGGAAGTCGGAGACGGCGTCGGTGCCGTTCGTCACCAGGCGCCACAGATCCTCGGGCGAGGTGACGTCCCCCGGGTACCGGCAGGCCATGCCGACGACGGCCAGCGGCTCGTCGGCGGCGGCAGCGGCGGCGGTCAGCCTGCGGTTCTGCTGCCGCAGCAGCTCGGCCTCTTTGAGCGAGGCGCGCAGTGCCTTGACGACTTGCTCGTTCGACGCGGTCATCGGGGGTCTCCGAACCTCTGGGTACGCGGCACGATGGCGGGGATGAGGAACGTCCTCGGGGCGGGGTCAGTCGTCTCGCAGGGCGGCCCGGACCAGGTCGTCCAGATCCATGGCGTCGATCGCCTCGGCCACGTCACGGCCGCCGTCAGGGCTGTCCGGCGGTTCGTGCTCGGCGTTCCGGGGGCTCGGCGTGACGACGTCGTCCGGTCCGGGGGCGGCGTCCGGTGGCGGGGACGCGGCGTCCCCTGCGGGGAACAACAGGCTCTCCAGCCTGAGGGCCACGGCGGCCGGGGTGGGATGGTTGAAGATCAGGGTGGCCGGGAGCCGCAGCCCCGCCTCGGCCCCCAGCCGGTTGCGCAGCTCCAACGCGGTCAGCGAGTCGAGCCCCAACTCCAGGAAGCCTCGGTCGGGATCGACCTGCTGACCTTCCGCGTGGCCGAGCACGGCCGCCACGGTGCGCCGGACGAGGTCCAGCAGCGCCCGGGCCCGGTCGGCGTCCGACGCGCTCCGCAGCCGCTCGTACAGACCGCTCCCGTCCGTGCGGGTGCCGTCGGACGCCCCGGGCGCCACCCTGCGCGGGGCCGGTCGTACGAGACCGCTGAGCAGTGCGGGCACCTCGGTACCGGCCCGCACGGCTGCCAGGTCCCACCGGGCCGGCACGAGGACGGACGGCCCCGCCTGCGCCGCCGCCGTCCGTACCGCCGCGTCGAACAGGGCCAGGCCCTCCTCCGTGGGCATCGGGGCGAGCCCCGTCCGGCGCAGTCGGCTCAGGTCCGAGGTGGTGAGGTGCCCCGTCATTCCGCCGGACTCCGCCCACAGCCCCCAGGCCAGGGAGAGCGCGGGCAGCCCCTGGGCGCGGCGGAAGTGCGCCAGCGCGTCCAGCCAGGCGTTGGCCGCCGAGTAGCTCCCCTGCCCCGCCTGCCCGAGCACTCCGGCCGCGGAGGAGAAGAGCACGAACGCCTTCACCTCGTGCTCGCGGGTGAGCTCGTGCAGGTGCCAGGCGGCGTCCGCCTTGGGCCGCAGCACGGCGGCGACGCGCTCAGGGGTGAGCGTCTCCAGGGTGCCGTCGTCCAGCGTGCCCGCCGTGTGCACCACGGCGCTCAGCGGATGGTCGTGCGGAACGTGGTCCAGGGCCCGGCGGAGGTCCGCGCGCTGGGACACGTCGCAGGCGACGATCACCACCTCCGCGCCCGACGCGACCAGTTCCTTCCGCAGCACATCCGCCCCGGGGGCCTCGGGACCACGGCGGCTGAGCAGCAGGAGACGCCGTACGCCGTGGTGCTCGACGAGGTGCCGAGCCGTCAGCGCACCCAGCAGTCCCGTACCACCGGTGATCAACACCGTGCCGTGGCCGTCGAACCCGCTGCCCGCGCCCGGCTTCTCCCCTTCCAGCCCTTCGTCCCCGGTTCCCGGACCGACGATCGGCTCGGCCTGTTCCGCCTCCTCCAACCGTGCGGCGTACACCTCACCACGCCGGACGGCGAGCTGCGGCTCGAAGCCGGGACGGTCGAGCGCGGCCGTCAGTGCCCGGTACGACTCCGGGGTCGCGTCCACGTCGGCCAGGACGATCCGACCCGGATGCTCGGACTGCGCCGACCGCACCAGGCCCCACAGCGGCGCCCACCCCAGATCGTCGATGCCCTCCCCGTCCCGCACGGCCACGGCACCCCGGGTGAGCAGCACCAGCCGCCAGGCCGAGAACCGTTCCTGAGCGAGCCAGGAGGTCAGCGACTCCAGCGCCCGTGCCAACGCCGTGTGCGCCGCCGTGACCCCCGCCTCCGCGCTCGCCACGCACGGCACGATGACGGTGGTCGGCACCGCCGCGTCGCCGGGCGGCGTCACGTCCTCCGGGGCCGCCAGCAGACCGGCGAGGTCGGCGTGGGCGGGGTTGGGCAGCCCCGGCAGCGCGGGTCCGACCACGACGGGCTCAGGCCGTGACCGATCGCTCCCCGACACGCCCAACGGGCGCCACCCCACGGTGTACAGGGGGCCGTGCGGGCGCACCCGCATGGCCGCGCGGAACTGCTCGGCCGTCACCGGACGCAACGTCAGCGAGGCCACCGATATGACCGGCCGGCCCGTCTCGTCACAACCGGTCAGCGACATGGTGTCGGGCCCGATCGGCGTCAGCCGGACGCGCAGCACCTCGGCGCCCGTGGCGTGCAGGGTGACCCCGCTCCACACGAACGGCAGACGGACTCCGTCGGAACCCTCCAGCAGGCAGGCGTGCAACGCCGCGTCGAGAAGCGCCGGATGAACGCCGAACCGGTGCGCGTCCGTCCGGGGCCCGTCGGGCAGCCGCACCTCCGTGACCAGCGCGCCGTCCCTGCGCCCGTGCCCCCTCAGCCCCCGGAAGGCGGGGCCGTAGTGGAACCCCGCATCGGCCAGCCGCTCGTACCAACCGTCCGCGGGCGTCAACGCCGCCGTGTCGTCGTCGGCCGACCACTCGGGGACCTCAACCGCCGAGGTCGGCTCCGGGGCCAGCGTCGCGGTGGCGTGGTGGGTCCAGGTGTCGTGGTCGACGCTCGTGTGCACCGTGAGGGTCCGCTGTCCCGTGGAGGAGGGCGCGGTGGTACGGAGGTGAAGAGTGCGCGCGGGATGGAGCGGAAGCGGGGCGTGCAGCGTCAGCTCTTCGACGTGCGGGGCACCGGCGTGCAAGCCGGCGTGCAGGGCAAGTTCGAGAAAGGCGGTGCCAGGCGCGAGGGGCAGGTCCCACACCGCGTGATCGGCGAGCCAGGGGGCGCGGTTCGCACCGATGGTGCCGGTGTGCAGGGTGGAACGGTCGGGGAGCGTGGTCGTGGTGACCAGCAGCGGGTGTTCGGCGGCGGCCAGCCCGACCGTGCGGAGTGACTCGTGGCCGTTGGCCAAGGCCCAGTAGTGGGTGCGTTGGAAGGGGTAGGTGGGGAGGTTGAGGTGGTGCGTGGTCTGGTTGGTGGTGTGGTTCCAGTGTGTGGGGATGCCGTGGGTGGTGGTGTGGGCGGCGTTGGTGAGGAGTTGGTGCCAGGCGTTCTTGTTGCGGTGGAGGGTGCCGGTGATGAGGACGGGGTGGGGTTCGAGGGTGGTTTCGAGGGCGGGGGTGAGGATGGGGTGGGGGCTGATTTCGATGTAGGCGGTGTGGCCTTGGGTGTGGGCGTGTTGGGTGGTGTGGGTGAGGAGGACGGGTTGGCGGAGGTTGGTGTACCAGTAGTCGGCGGTGAGCTGGGTGGTGTCGAGGGTGGTGCCGGTGACGGTGGAGTAGAAGGGGATCTTTGACGGCTGGGGGGTGATGTCGGTGAGTGATGTCGCGAGGTGGGTTTTGAGGGTTTCGATGTGGTGGGTGTGTGAGGCGTAGTCGACGTCGATGCGTCGGGCCCGGATTTGCTTTTCCTCGCAGTGGGTGAGGAGTTGGTCGAGTGCCTCGGTGTTTCCGGCGATGACGGTGGTGTGGGGTCCGTTGTGGGCGGCGATGCTCAGCTCGGACGCCCAGGGGGCGATGAGGTCCGTGGTGTCCTCAGGGCTCAGGGGTAGGGAGGCCATGCCTCCGGTGCCGCTGAGGGTGCGGAGGGCTTGGGAGCGTAGGGCGGCGATTTTGGCGCCGTCGTTGAGGGTGAGGGCTTCGGAGACGACGGCTGCGGCGATCTCGCCCTGGGAGTGCCCGATGACGGCTGCGGGTTCGACGCCCAGGGAGCGCCACATCGCGGCGAGGGACACCATGACCGCGAACAGCACGGGCTGGATGACGTCGACGCGGGTGATGGGCTCGTCGCTGCGCAGGACCTCGGTCAGCGACCAGTCCACATGGGGCGCCAGGGCCTCTTCGCAGGCGTCGATCGATTGCCGGAAGACGGCGGAGGTGTTCAGGAGGTCGTGGGCCATGCCGGCCCATTGCGAGCCCTGACCCGGGAAGACGAAGACGGGTCGTTCGGCCTGGCCGTGTCCGGTGATGACCCCGGGGGCTTCCTCGCCTGTGGCGAGGGTGTCGAGGCCGTGGAGGAGTTCGTCGCGGTCGGTGCCGAGGATGACGGCGCGGTGGTCGAGGAAGGCACGCTGGGTGATCAGGGCATCGGCCACCTCACGCACGTCGTCGGACGTCTCCCGCAGGTGCGCCGCCAGACGTCCCGCCTGAGCGCGTAGGGCGTTCCCGTCCCGCGCGGACAGCACCAGCGACACCACCGGCACCTCGCACGCCACCGGGTCCGGCGCCTCAGCCGGGGCGAGGTCCGGCGTCTCCGTCGGGGCCTGCTCCAGGACGACGTGGGCGTTGGTTCCGCTGATGCCGAAGGAGGAGACGGCGGCGCGGCGGGGGCGGCCGGTGTCGGGCCAGGGCTGGTCCTGGGTGAGGAGGCGGACGGCTCCGGTGGTCCAGTCGACGTGGGGGGTGGGTTCGTCGACGTGGAGGGTGGAGGGCAGGACGCCGTGCTGCAGGGCGAGGACCATCTTCATGACGCCCGCGACGCCGGCGGCGGCCTGGGTGTGACCGATGTTGGACTTGAGCGAGCCCAGCCACACCGGCCGTTCGGCGGGGCGGTTCTGGCCGTAGGTGGCCAGGAGCGCCTGGGCCTCGATCGGGTCTCCGAGCGTCGTACCGGTCCCGTGCGCCTCCACCGCGTCCACGCCGTCGGACATGAGGTTTGCGTCGGCCAACGCCGCCCGGACGACCTTCTGCTGGGCGAGTCCGTTGGGCGCGGTGAGTCCGTTGGAGGCGCCGTCCTGGTTGACGGCCGAGCCGCGCACGACGGCCAGCACCCGACGTCCGGCCCGCCGGGCGTCGGACAACCGCTCCAGCACCAGCACGCCCACGCCCTCGGCCCAGGCCGTCCCGTCGGCGGTTGCGGCGAACGCCTTGCACCGCCCGTCGGGAGCGAGTCCGCGCTGTCGGCTGAACTCCACGAACATGCCGGGCTCGGCCATGACGGTTGCCCCGCCCGCCAGCGCCATCGTGCACTCTCCCGAGCGCAGCGAGCGCACGGCCTGGTGCAGCGCGACCAGGGAGGACGAGCAGGCGGTGTCCACGGTCAGGGCCGGGCCCTCCAGGCCGAGGACGTATGCCAGACGCCCGGAGAGGACGCTGACCGTCGTCCCGGTCAGGACGTGCCCCTGCACCGACGCGTCGGCTTCGTGCAGTCGGGCACCGTACTCCTGACTCATCGCGCCGACGAAGACACCGCCCGTGCTGCCGTGCAGCGCCGTGGGGTCGATGCCCGCGTGTTCCAGCGCCTCCCAGGTGGTCTCCAGGAGCAGCCGCTGCTGCGGGTCCATGGCCAGCGCCTCGCGTGGGCTGATGCCGAAGAACGACGCGTCGAACAGGCCCGCGTCGTGCAGGAAGCCTCCGTGCCGCACGTAGGTCGTGCCGGGACGGTCGGGGTCGGCGTCGTGGAGCCCGTCGAGGTCCCAGCCGCGGTTCTCGGGGAAGTCGGAGATGGCGTCGGTGCCGTCGGTGACCAGCCGCCACAGCGCGGCGGGCGAGTCCACGCCGCCGGGAAGGCGGCAGGCCATGCCCACGATGGCGATGGGGTCGTCCGCTCCGGGGGGAGGGGAGGCCGCGCCCGTAGGGGACGGTTCGGCTTCGGGGACCGTCACCCCGGCCCCGTCCTCCCGCCCACCCAGCCGCGCGCAGAGATGGTCGACCAGTGCGCCGACGGTGGGATGCTCGAACAGCAGGGTGACGGGCAGCGACAGTTCGGTGGCCTCGACGAGCCTGTTGCGCAGGGCGATTCCGGTGACCGAGTCGAAGCCGAGGTCGCGGAAGGAGACGCGGGCGCGCCCGAGGTCACCGTCGTCCGCGCCGCCGCGCAGCGTGACGATCAGCGACCGCACCAACTGCTCGACCCAGGGGCGTTGCTGAGCGGCAGGCAGTGCGGTGAACCGGGCCTGGAAGTCCGCCACCCCGGTGGCTCCGCCTGCACCCTCCTCACTGTCTCCACCGTCGCCTCCCGCCTCCTGCGCCGGGCCGAGGTCCGCATGACCGGGCAGGAACGCCGGATCGAGCGCCGTGGCGTCGTCGTGCTCCGGGAAGAGCGCGGCCCAGCGGGCGTCACAGCCGGCGACGTACAGTTCCGCGAGCCCGGTCAGCAGGTTGACGGCTCCGTTCTGCCCGCGACGCAGCGTCGGCACGACCCGTCCGGAGGCGCCCCTCGGGGACCCCGCCGCGAGGGCGTCAAGGGTCTGCTGCACCCCGTCGAGCACCACCGGATGCGGGCTGACCTCCAGGAAGACGCGGTGCTCCGCCCCGGGGAGGGCGCGCACCGCGTCCGTGAGACGGATCTCGGAGACGATGTTGCGGTGCCAGTAGGCGCCGTCGAGTCCGGCGGTGTCGAAGGCGCCCCCGACCAGGGAGGAGTGGAACGGGACCGTCGTCGTGCGCGCGGTGACGGAGGCCGTCCGCCGCAGCAGGGGAGCCGGGTCCACCGCGAGGTCCGGGGCGTGCGCCGCCAGGCCGTTGCCGAGTGTGCGGACCCGCACGCCCGCCGTCCCGAGTGCCTCGACGAGTTCGGCCACGGCGGCGCGTTCCCCGCTGAACAGGACGGACGACGGTCCGTTGGCCCCGGCGAAGTGCACCCGCCCACGTCGGTGCTCGGCGCGCAGCCACGGCTCCAGCTCGGACCGGGACAGGAGCGCCGAGGCGAGGTCGCCCTCGCCCGGGGCGTCGGCCTGCATCCGGCTCCACGCGGCCACGACGGACGCGGCGTCCTCCAGGCTCAGTGCGCCCGCGACCTGCGCGGCGGTGATCTCACCGAGGCTGGCCCCGATGACGGCCGCCGGCTCCACGCCGCACGCGCGCCAGAGCGCGGACAGGGCCACCGTGACGGCGAACAGCACGGGCTGCACGACGTCGACGGACTCCAGCGGTGGTGCCCCCGGAGCCCCGCGCAGCACGTCGAACAGCGACCACGGGACGTGCGGCTCCAGGGCCTTGGCGCAGTCGGTCAAGCGCTCCCGGAAGACCTCGGAGGCGGCCAGCAGGTCCAGCGTCATACCGGCCCACTGGGAGCCCTGGCCGGGGAAGACGTGAACCGCACGGGGGTCGTGCGAGGAGTTTTCGCCGCAGGTGGCGCCGGCGGGGGAGCGGAACAGCAAGGGGGCGAACCCGCCCTCGACGAGGGCCGTCAGACCCTGGACCGCCTCCGACCGTTCGGCCACCAACAGCACGGCACGGTGTGGGCCGCTCGTCGCGCCGGGTGCGGTGACCAGCGTCCGCCCCACCGCTGCGGGCAGGATGTCGGGATGGGCCTCGATGTGGGCGAGGAGGGCCCGGGCCCGGTCGATCAGGGCGGACTCGCTACGTGCCGACAACACGAGCGGCACCAGCGGGGCGTCGAGGACGGGCGGTGCGACGGTGCGGGCGGGCTGGTCGTTGGCGGTGTCCGGGCCCGGTTCGGGGCGCGGCGTTGTCTGCGACACGGCTACTCGGCTTTCTCGTCGACCGGGTGCGTCGTCCGGTTCCCGTCGATCCGGGCGCGGTGGACACGGGTGTGTGTGGACACGGGTGTTCTCGCGGAGGTGCGGCAACGGGCGGGCGCGGCAATGCCCGATGACGGCCGTCGACGTGCCGGGCCGCTCACCGGACGGCGTCGGGCCCATCCGGGCGGGCGGGCCCGGTCGGTCACCGGCGTCCGCCTTCGTGGTCCACACGGCGGATGGGGCGCGGACCGGACACAGCGGAGTGTGCCGCGCTCAGTGGTGTGGACTTGCGGTGCCGTGCATCGTCGTCTCCCCCGGGTGACGTGTGGTCTGGTCGGCAGTGCGAGGCCGTGCGAGGGGCCTCGGGTCAAGTCGACGGGCCGCCGCAGCGAACCACCGGCCGCCGACGTGCGTGCTGCGCGTCCGCCCGGGTGTGCGACCCCCGTCTTCTTGATCCGTACCCTGCCACGGGCCCCTTGGCGACACCATGGCCACATCTTGAATGCCTGGTGGGGCCCCGTGGCGGGGCTGACGCGGACGGGTGAGCGAGGATGCCGGGCCGTCGCGAGGCTGCTGCTTTCGGCCACCCACCTCTCACGCGTGGCGGGTGGCGCGGACGGTGGCGCTCAGCTCACGGCCGGCTCTCCGCAGAGGATGCGACCGAACAGTTCCTGGAGTTCCACACCGGGATCGATGCCGTAGTCCTCGGCGAGCGTCCGGCGTGTGCGGTGGTAGGTGTCGATGGCTTCGGCCCGGCGGCCCGAGCGGTGGAGCGCCTTCATGAGGAGCAGGCTGAACCGCTCGTGGGTGGGGAAGCGGGCGCTGAGCTCCGCCAGGTCTGCCGTCGGCACCGAGACGTCGCTCTCCGAGGCCAGTTCGGCCTCCCACAGGCTCTCGAGCGCGACGAGCCGCAGCTCCTCGTAGCGGGCGGCGGCATGCGCGCCGGGTGTGTAGTCGCTCACCTCCGGATGTGCACCGCCGCGCCACAGGGCCAGGGCCTCGCGTAAGGTCCGGCTCGCCTCCTGGTGGCGTCCCGCCGTCGACAGCGCGCGGCCCTCGTGCAGGAGCCGCTCGAAGCGGACGGCGTCCAGACTCTCGGGGTCCCCGGCGAGCACGTAGCCGCCCTGCTCCCGGCGCAGCAGGTGATGCCGCTGCCGGGGCGGACCGTGCGGTTCCAGGACCCGGCGGAGATGGGACACGTAGCTGTGCAGATTCGCCGCCGTACGGGCGGGAGCCTTTCCGGGCCATACGGCTTCGGTGAGCTGTTCCGTGGTGACGGGTTGCCCCGGAGTAAGAAGGAGTGTTGACAGGACGGCTCTCTGCCGTGCCGACCCGAGAGGGACCGGACGGTCGTTCAGATACACATCCAGAGGGCCGAGAACATGGAAAGTCACTGCGTTGCCGACGATGACGGTCACACCTCCGGAGCTGCGGCGAAGGACGGTTGCGCGAGCGTTCATGGGTACGTGGAAGGGCGCGTGTTCCATGAATTGCGATGGCTCAAGAATGCTCCGCCACAGCGTACTTGGGCGTTCCTTGAAGACAAGCCCCGTTGATCTCCGGATGATGTGGCAATACGTCGCCCCGGTATCCGTCGGGTGACATTCCCCGGTGGCCGACATGCCTGCGCAGAATTACACATACACGCCACGTGGGCTTCATCACAGGCCGGTTACTGCGGCGACCCCACTGCGCTTGTCGGCGTGCTGTCGTCAGCGTGAGTCCGGTTGCGGCGAGGCGTCCGCCGGTGGTTTCGCCGCCGTGCCGGAGCCTGGGGTCGGGGCCGGGTTGAGACCGGCCAGGCGGGGAACGGCGGCGAGACTGAGCAGCAGGAGGGCGCCGCCGAGGAAGAAGGGGGCGCGGATGTCGAGGGCGCTCCCGATCCATCCGGCGAGGGTGGCCCCGAGGAGCATGCCCAGCCGGCTGGCCAGCAGGTAGCCGCTGTTGACACGACCGAACAACTCCCGTGGGACGATGCGTTGACGCAGCGTCACCACCTGCACGTTCCAGCTGACCACACCGAAACCGGCGACCGCGTACATCGCCGCCACCAGGGCCACCGATGTGCTCAGACCCATCACGGACATCGACACCGCCATGGAGGCCAAGGCCAGGCCGATGCGGGAACGCAGTCCCAGCCGGTCGCTGATCCGTCCGGCTCCGAAACCGGCCAGGACACCGCCGACGGCACCGGCTGCGAGTACCACGCCGTACAGGAGCGGGGGCGCGTCCAGGTGCCGGGTGACCAGCAGGACGAGCAGCGTCATGCCGAGGTAGAAGGCCAGGGTGGCGACCGTGCAGACCACGGCGAGCAGGCGAAGTCCCCGGTGGTTCCAGAGCCAGCGGGCGCCGTCCCCGATCTCGGTCAGTATCGGTCGCCGGCCCCGCACGGGCGCCGGGCGGCCGGAGCGGCCCGCGACGGCGAGCAGCACCGCGGCGAGGGCGAAGGTGAACCCGTCCACGACGAAGGGCAGGCCGGCGGCCACCGCGAACAGCGCGGAACCGAGCAGCGGCCCCACGAAGTGGCCGCCCACGATCTGGCTGCCCTGGAGGCGGCCGTTGGCGAGGTCGAGCCGGTCGGCGGGGACGACGTCCCGCACCATCGACATGGCCGCGTTGTCGAAGAGGGTCTCACCGCAGCCGAGCGCGAACGCGACCAGTGCGAGAGCGAGCAGCGGCGGACTTCCCACGAGCGTCCACACGGCGAACCCGGCCACCACCACCGCCCTCGACGTGTCGGTGGACATCATCAGCCACCGGGGGTCGAGCCGGTCCGCGAGGGCTCCGCTGAAGGGCGACACCAGCAGCCACGGCAGGGTCCCGGCGGCTGCGACCACCGCGACGGCACCGGGTGAGGCGGACACCGAGACCACGAGGAGGGGAAGCGCCGCCTCCCGCATCCCGTCACCGACCGAGGAGACCCACGACGCCGACCACAGCAGCGTGAACGTCCGTCCCAGGCGGCTTGGTCGACGCGTCCCGCGACGCCCTGGCGGCGACGTCACGCGGGCACCCTCGCACACCGGCCGGCGTTCCCGAGGGGACCGCGTCGATGCCCGCCGCGCGGGGTCGCGGGGTGCACGGGCCCGCCTCCTTCCCGACCTCCGCTCACCGGACGACGGCGTAGGCCTGGCCTCCACGCGGACTGGCCGCGGCGACCACGCCGCAACCGCCGTCCACGCCCGTCGCGCACACCTTGCCGAGGGTCTGTGCCGGGACCTCGCGGACCTCGTGCCCGCGACGGCCCAGCTCCTCCAGCACGGCCGGGTCGAAGCCCTGCTCGGCCACCAGGGCGAGCGGACGCGACTGACGTGGCGTGAACGAGGTGGGGACGTGGTCGGTGTGGAACGTGGTCGCCTCCGTGGCCTGCTGCGGTGTCATGCCGAAGTCGACATGGTTGAGGAAGAAGTGCAGTGTCCACTGGTCCTGCTGGTCCCCGCCCGGTGTGCCGAAGGCCAGGTGGGGGCGTCCTTCCTTCAGCACGAGGGTGGGGCTCAGCGTGGTGCGCGGACGCTTGCCGGGCGCGAGGGAGTTGGGATGCCCCTCGGTCAGCCATGCCATCTGTCCACGGGTGCCGAGGGGGAAGCCGAGGCCCGGCACCACGGGGGAGCTCTTGAGCCAGCCGCCGCTGGGCGTCGAGACGACCATGTTGCCCTCCCGGTCGGTGGCGGTGACACAGGTGGTGTCCCCCTTGGCCGCGGTCCGCAGCAGCACGGTGGGTATGCCGTTGTGCAGTTGGGCGAGCCAGTCCGGGTCGGTGGGCGCCCCGGAGCGGTCGAGGCACTCGGCGACGTGCGGGGTGCGGCCGTCGGGTGAGCCGGGACGCAGCACTCCGGACGCGGTGGGCCCGATGAGCTCGCGACGCTTCGCCGCGTAGTCGCGGTCGAGCAGGGCGGCCAGCGGCACGTCGGCGTGGACCGGGTCGCCGTACCAGGCCTCCCGGTCGGCGTAGGCGAGCTTCGCCGACTCGACCACGGTGTGCAGGTGGTCGGCACTGCCGTGCCCCGCGGCCGTCAGGTCGAAACCCTCCAGGAGTGCCAGTTGCTGGAGGAAGACCGGGCCCTGCGACCACGGTCCGGGCTTGTGCACCAGGTGGCCGCGGTAGTCGAAGGAGGCGGGTGTTTCCACGGGCGGCCGCCACGAGGCCAGGTCCTCTCCGGTGAGCAGGCCGCCGTGCCTGCGGCCCGTGGCGTCGACGGCCGAGCCGGTGGCCATGTACCGGTCCACGGCCTCGGCGACGAAACCCTGGTAGAAGGCCGCCCGTGCGGCTTCGGCCTGGGCTTCGCGGTCGGGTCCGGCCGCTCGGGCCTCGGCCAGAATGCGTCTGAACGTCCGTCCCAGGGCTGGGTTGCGCATCCGGGACCCGGCCGCCGGTGCGGTGCCGTGGTCCAGATAGGTGCGGCCGGACTCGGTCCACTCGTCGCGGAACAGTGGAGCCATCACGCTGATCATCTCGGCGGCCTTGGGCAGCAGGGGATACCCGTCCTCGGCGTACCCGATGGCGGGCAGCAGCACGTCCTCGACCCGGAGGCGCCCGCGGTCACGCAGGAGCCGCATCCACGCGCCGAACGCGCCCGGCACGCACGCCGCCAGCAGCCCCGAGCCGGGGACCGCGTCCAGCCCACGCTGCCGGAAGGCGTCGGTGGTGGCCGCCGCGGGCATCGGCCCCTGCCCGCAGAGGACCTCCACCCTGCCGCTCGCCGCGTCGTGGAGCAGGATCGGGGCGTCCCCGCCGGGGCCGTTGAGGTGGGGTTCCACGACCTGGATGACGAGGGCGGCGGCCGTCGCGGCGTCGAAGGCGTTGCCGCCGCGGTCGAACATCGCCATTCCCGTCGCCGAGGCGAGCCAGTGGGTGGAGGAGACGGCGCCGTGGATGCCGTGCAGTTCGGGACGGAGCAGCACAGGGGGTCCTTCCCAGGAGAGTCACCGGACGGTGTGCGGGGCGGTGATCCGGCCGTGGGCGACCGCCGTCACGCGGCCCGTCACGGCGGCTTGCGCGGGGGAGCCGTTCGCCACGGTGAGCGTGCACGTCAGCAGGGCGGGCCGGCCCGCTTCGGTGCCCTGGTGGAGCGTGTAGGTGTGGTCGCCGTCCGTGTTGGGCAGTCGGCCGGTCCCGGCCAGCCACAGCCCGAGGGCGGCGGCCACCGGTGCGCACGCCGGGTCCTCGGCGATGCCGAAGCCGGGTGCGAAGAGCCGGGTGCGGGCGGCGCGCCGGGAGCCGTCCCAGTGCAGGAGGCACAGAGCGGGGAGTGCGGCGGCGGCCATCCGGGCCGGTTCCGGCTCCGCCCGGGCGAGAGCCGCCTCCCGTACCGGCAGGAAGGTGAAGGGGGTTCCGAAGCCCTCGGCGCGGGGATTCCCACCGGACGCGTCCTCGGCGGCGAGACCGACTGCCGCGAGCAGCGGTGCCGGGTCGAGGTCGGCACCCGGAACCGGTCCGGTGAGGGTGAGCGTCGCACGGTCGGCCCGTGCGGTCAGGACGTGCCGGGCCGGCCCGCATTCCTGGACCACCCGCCCGGCCGGGACGGCACCGACCCGTACCAGCGTCGCCGCTGTGCCGACACAGGAGTGGCCTCCCCCGGGGGATTCCGCGGTGGGGGTGAACACCCGGACCCGGTAGGTGGCGTCCGGTGCCGTGGCCGGCAGCACGAACGCCGTCTCCACGGCGCCCAGCTCCGCTGCGATCGCGCTCATGGACGCGGTGGACAGGCCCTCGGCGTCCGGGACCACCGCCAGGGTGCTGCCGGCGAAGGGGCGGTCGGTGAACATGTCGACCACCTCGTAGCGGATCACGGGGCACCTCCGGGGGTGAGCACGGTGTGGGCGATGTCCTCCAGGACCTCGATGCGGCCCTGGTAGGGGAAGCCGTCCCGGGGCCAGTGGATGACGACGTCGGTGAAGCCGGCGGCCTCGAACAGTCCGCAGGCGTCCTGGTAGGCGGAGACCGAGTCGGAGACGTGGCGGATCATCGCCCCGGTCACCACCAGGCGACGCACCGTGGAGGGGTCGCGTCCGATCGCGGCGCACGCCTCCTCCATCGCACGCACCTGGCCGGCCAGGTGCGGGACGGCGTGGTCGTAGCGGGCGGGTTCACCCCAGCCGGGCTGCCCGGCCGTCACCCAGACGTCGGCGTACCGGGCCGCCAGTCGCATGCCGCGGGGGCCGGTGGCAGCGACGGCGAACGGCACCCGCGGCTGCTGCACGCTCCCGGGGACGGTACGCGCGTCGACGGCGGTGAAGTACCTGCCCGTGTAGTCCGTCACCGGCGACCGCAGCAGCAGGTCGGTCAGCTCGACGAACTCCTCGAACCGCTGTGCACGTTGGGAGGGCGACGGCGGCTTCGAGCCCAGCACCTCCTCGTCGTGGCCGCCCGCTCCGGCGCCCAGCCCGCAGACGAGCCGTCCGCCGGAGATGTCGTCGAGCGCCGTCAGTTCCTTTGCGAACGTCACCGGGTGCCGGAAGGCCGGGCTGGCCACCAGCGTGCCCAGGCGGATGCGCGAGGTGGCTGTCGCCGCCGCCGTGAGCGTGGGCACCGTCCCGAACCACGGCTCGTCGCGCAGGGTGCGCCACGTGAGGTGGTCGTAGGTCCACGCGTGGTCGAAGCCGAAGGTCTCCGCCCGGGCCCAGAGTTCCCGTGCCCGTGCCCATCGGTGCTCGGGCAGCAGGACCACACCGTGTCGCAGCCCGCTCACCGGGCTGCCGCCCGCGCACGGTCGAGGGGCAGCCCGGCGGCCAGACGGGCGATCCGGAAGAGGGACTCGGTCAGGTCCTCCTCACACGCGAGGACGTCCGGTTGCCGCAGTTCCTTGGGGACCTCGTCGCTGCCGGCGGCGGGGTAAAGACCGTTCGCGGCCAGGTCCATGACGACGGCCTTCTGCCTGCGCAGGAGTTGGGAGGCGACCTCCGGCGACGAGACCGGGGCGCGCAGGGTCAGGAAGTAGCAGTCGAAGACGGCGCCCCACATCCGCGGCTGGACGGTGTCCCGGTCGGCGATGGACCGCTGGAGCAGGGAGCGCCCTCCGGTGACGAGCTTCGAGGCCACGCCGAGGTGGATCCGGCTGCTGAGGCGCACCTCCCGCACCAGCGCCTCAACCTGCGAGGCCGCGACGGGTGGCACCCTCCGCCCGCGGAAGAGGCTGCGCACCGCCGGGTAGTCGGGTGCCCACGTGCCGCTGAAGGTGCTGTGCAGGCGGTACATGCTCGGCCGGATGGTGCCGTTGTAGACGGCGCGATCGCAGGAGCCGGTGTAGAGCAGCATTCCGCAGTACCCGCGCACGTGCTGGGTGATCTCCGCCGACAGCTCCTCGCGGTCGCCCTCGCCCGCGGAGAGCCGGGCCAGGGCGTCCGCGAGCAGCCGCCAGATGACGAAGGAGATCTGGTGTCCGGTGATCCAGCGGAACCAGAACAACCGCTCCAACGTGAACCCGGCGGCGGGCCGGGTGATCTCAAGTCCCTCCTCCGCGCGGGTGTGGAGGGCCCGACACACCTGCCGCACGTCGGCGTGCCGTACGCATCCCTCGGTGGCGTACGGCTCCCCCGGATGCGGGAGGGTGAGCGGCTCCAGACCGTAGGGGTAGTCGCTGAAGTCCCAGCTTCCGGTGCCGGGGAGGGCGAGGGCCGCCGCGGAACCGGGGGTCACGAGGCGCCCGCCGGGAGGTGGGTGAACTCGAACTCCAGACCGTTGACGTCGAGGCAGTAGAAGCTCTTCACCCCGTCGTCGTCCATGACGATCTCGGTGGGCGGGTCCGGCAGGGAGAACGCGTACCGGCCGGAACGAGCCAGTTCCCACCAGGACTCGCGCTGTCGGCGCAGGGCGTCCGGAGAATCGACGGCCATGCACACGTGCTGGAACTGCGTCTCGTGCGGGTGGGGCCTCCCTTCACCCGAGGCCGCGCTTTCGAAGAGATGGAAGCGGGTTTCTCCGCAGGCCAGTTCGGCCATGCGCACGATGCCCGGCAGACGGCTCACCGTCAGGTCGGAAAAACGGTCCGTCGCCCAGGTGCGCTGGCAGCCGAGGAAGTCGCGGTACCACATGGTGCAGTTGTCGAGGTCGGTCGTCTGCACCGCGATGTGGTGAAGGTACGTGTGGGGGAGAGGGGAAACCGGAGGAACTGGCTGGGCCTTCATGATTCTCCTTCGGCGGTCCGGTGCGGGTGGCCGTGGTGAGGACCGTTCCGGTCAGAGCTGTTCCAGTTCGAAGATCACCTCTCCGACCGCGAGGTCGATCGTGTGCTTGCGGCGCAGGAGCCACCCGCCCTCCTCGAAGACGGACTCCCAGTCCGCGACCGTGGGAATGAAAGTGCCCATGAGGTCGTGCGCGACCTCGAATCCCAAAGTGAAAACCGGCAGTTCGTCGTCCGGAATTCCCACCGTGCGGGTGGCGTCACCGAGGAGGAAACGTCGGGTCTCCGGAAACAGCTCGCGCAGCCGCCGCAGTGTGGCCACGCAGCTCTGCCGGGGCCAGAAGTCGTGGCCCATCATGAAGGAGGTGAGGAGTTCCACCCCCAGGAACTCCTCACGGGGTTCCATCGCGAGCACGTCCGCTTCCACGAAGAGGACACGGTCCGCCAGTTCGGCCGCGTCGGCCGCTTCGGCGGCCGACGCCAGGGCGGGGCGGGCGATGTCGACGCCCAGCCCGCGCGCCGCGGGAAAACGGCGAAGAAGTTGCAGCACGCGTTCTCCGCTACCGCACCCCAGGTCCGCGACGGCGGTGACCTCGAAGTCGAGGCCGTCGACGGCCTCGCGGAACCAGGGGTCGTAGCAGAACGTGCTGATCTCCCGGCAGGCGTACGCGATGGCCGCGCTGTCCCGCCGTCGGAAGTCCCCCACCCTGTTCTCGGCGACCAGGACCTCCGGCATCCGACGGAACAGGTCGGCGCTCCCCCGGGAGAGCCAGTGGAAGAAGGAACGGGCTCGGTAGACCTCGGCGAAATGGGTGGCAGGAACGATCTTCACGTCGTCACGTTCCACTATGCCGACGGCGGCCAACGCCCGGAAGAGAGCGAGTGCCGCCGTGCGGTCGAGATGTTTTTCGGATGCGAACTTGTTGACGTCGAGAACACCGTGGTCGGATAACTCGTCCAACGCCCCGAGCTCCCACGCCGCACCCACCGCCGAGGCGGCCACTGACGCATTGAAGATACGGGCCACCGACGATTCGGCGTCACCGGTAGTCATACGGATCCCCCCAAATTTTTTGAGTCGCGCAGTCCACGAGCCAACAGGATCTTGAGAGCCGTTGATCGTTTCTCGGTGTTCGCCCGGCCAGTACGCGGTCCTATCGTGAACCGGGCCGGTAGCGCACGATCTTCGAGCGGGGGCTCGGGTCCGTTTGTCCCGAGGCGCAGGAAGCCCGCTACGTTGCAATGCTCGCCCATCCCGGGTCGTCACGACAAGCGTCGCTCACAACAACGACCGCAGGGTTGACGAAGATGCCAGGAGCAATGCATCGTAGTCAACTGTCACGCGTAGTGGTTTAGACGGGGGACTGTGGACGGACCGGGCTTGACCAGCCCCTTCCGGCAGTGACTCAGCCGACCGTTCCCGCCTCCCCGCCAGGTTTCCGATTCAGGTCGATGAATTCCGTGCACCTCTTGGGCGAGGGACATTAAGTGGAATGGGACGATCCTGCACCGGCGAAAGCCGGATTAGTCACCCAGCATCAGCAAACCCGGCATGTGCAGCGCGACGCGGGTCCGGTCCGCTCCCACACGGAGTGGGACCCGCTTGAGGAAGTCATCGTCGGCATCGTCGACGGTGCGAGTTTTCCGACCTGGCACTTCTCCATGGAACCCGTTCTTCCGGTCGGGCGGAGCGAGACGTTCCGCCGGCACGCCGGCCGCCCGTTCCCGCTGGAACTGATCAGGGCCGCCCGGGCGGAACTGGAGGGGTTCGTCCGGATACTCGAGAGGGAGGGCGTCACCGTCCGCCGTCCGGAGCGGATGCCCCAGCGCCGCCCCTACTCGACCGGTGAGTGGGCCAGTACCGGCATGTACGCGGCCATGCCGCGGGACGCGCTGCTCGTGGTGGGCGACGAGATCATCGAGTGCCCCATGGCCTGGCGTTCGCGGTACCAGGAGACGCTCGCCTACCGCCCCCTGCTCAAGGAGTACTTCCACGGCGGCGCGAGGTGGAGCGCCGGGCCCAAGCCGGAGTTGCGCGACGAGCTCTACGACCACGAGTGGACCGAGCCGGGCGACGACGAGCCGGCCCGCCTGGTCGTCACCGAGTTCGAACCGACCTTCGACGCGGCCGACTTCCTCCGCTGCGGTCGGGACATCATCGCGCAGCGGAGCAACGTCACCAACACCTTCGGCATCGAGTGGCTGCGCCGCCACCTCGGCGACCGCTACCGCGTCCACGTCCTGGAGTTCGACGACGCGCACCCCATGCACATCGACGCGACCCTGATGCCGCTGGCCCCCGGCAAACTGCTCGTCCACCCGGAGCGAGTGCGGCGCGTACCGGACCTCTTCCGGGGCTGGGACGTCCTGCGCGCGCCGGAACCGGTGATCCCCGACAGCCACCCGCTCTATCTGACGAGCAAGTGGATCAACATGAACCTCCTCATGCTGGACGAGCAGCGCGTGGTGGTGGAACGCCAGGACGAGCCGATGATCACCGCGCTCAAGAACTGGGGCTTCACGCCCATCCCGTGCGACTTCCGCCACTTCAACAGCTTCGGGGGCTCCTTCCACTGCGCCACGCTGGACGTCCGTCGCCGAGGCGGCCTCAACTCCTACCTGGGATGAGGCGCGTCGTGCCGACCCGGAGGAACCCGAGCGAGCCGCCGCGGAACACCGGGCCCGTCAGCCTCGGCACCGAGCGGCCGGCCACACCCCGACAGGAGAACACTCCGACGCCTGATCCGAAGGAGTTTCCGTGACCAATCCGTTCGACGACCCCGAGGGGCGGTTCCTCGTGCTGCGCAACGAGGAGGGCCAGCACTCCCTGTGGCCGGTCTTCGCCACCGTGCCGACGGGCTGGCTGGTGGTGCACGGTGAGGACGACCGGGACGCGTGCCTGCGCTACGTGGAGGAGCACTGGACCGACATGCGGCCCGCCGGGCTGATCGCCGCCGAGTCCTGAACCACCCGTGACCGGGGCGGACCGAACGCCCGCCTCGGCGGCCCACGGCCCGTACACCGGTGACCGCCGCCGTGCGGAAGCCGTACCGGCCCCCGCACCGTCGCGGCCATCGACCATGGCCGCCGACGCCGCCTGATTTGGGGTGTGAGATGCCAGAACGCCGTCCCGAGCCCGTCGGCCTGATGCCCGGCCAGCGGGGCCTGTGGTACGCCCACCGGTTCGATCCGGACAGCCCGATCCTCAACGTGGGCGAGTACCTGGACATCGCCGGCCCGCTCGACACCGCGCTGTTCGACGAGGCGCTGCGGCGGGCCGTCCAGGAGGCGCAGGCGCTGCGGCTGCGCTTCTCGGAGGACGACGGAGCGCTGACCGCGGCCGTCGATCCGTCTCTCCGGCACACCCTGCACCACATCGACCTCCGGGACCGGGAGGACCCGGGGGACGCGGCCCTGGAGTGGATGCGGGCCGACCTCCGCAGACCGCGCGACCCGCTGACCGACCCGCTCGCCCGCTACGCCCTCTTCCGGGTGGACGACGACCGCTACCACTGGTACCAGGGGGGCCATCACCTCGTCAGCGACGGCTTCAGCCTCTTCCTCGTCGCGGGCCGGGTCGCGGACCTCTACACGCGGCTCGTCGAGGGCGTCGACGACCTCGGCCGCCCGTTCGAGCCGATCCAGGTCCTCCTTGACGCCGACGCCGCCTACCGCGGTTCGGCGGCGCTCCGAGCGGACCGCGAGCACTGGCGGAGCGTGCTCGCCGACCGCCCCACGGGGTTCAGCCTCAGCGGACGGCCGCCGCGCGGGCCGGCCCGGGACGTCCGTCGGCACCTGCGGAACCTGCCGTCCGGTGACGCCAACCGGCTCCGTACGGCCGCGACCGCCCTGGGCTCCAAGCTGGCCGGGCTCGTCGTGGCGGCGACGGCACTGGGCGTGAGCCGCGCCACCGGGGAGACGGACGTGCTGCTCGGGCTCGCCGTACCGGGGCGTGCGCCGGGGGCGGAGCAGCACGTGCCCGGCATGACGGCCAACGTCGTGCCGCTGCGCGTCGCCGTGGACCCGGGCAGGTCGGTACGGAGCCTGGTGGAGCAGTGCGCGGTGCGCGTCCTGGAGGCCGTGCGCCACCAGCGCTACCGGTACGAGGACCTGCTGCACGACGCCGGGCTGCGGCCCGGCGAGGCCCCGTGGTCGGTCTCCGTCAACGTCATGCCGTTCGACTACCGCATCAGCTTCGCCGGGGCGCCCGCCACCGCCCGCAACCTGTCCGCCGGTCCGTTCCAGGACCTGTCCGTCGCCGTGTGGGACATCTCCCACGACCGCAGCATCCAGCTCGCGGTCGACGCGGACCCCGAACTGTACGACGTGCAGCAGCACGCGTCCTGCGCGTCGCTGCTGCACGAGGCGTTGGAATGGGTCACCGGTGCGTCGCCCGACACCCCCGTCGGGCGCGCCGACCTGCTGGCCGACAGCGTCCGGGACCGCGTTCCGCGCACCTGGGACGAGCCGGCGCCACCCGTTCCGGAGACCACGCTGCCCCCGCTGCCGGCGGTCGGCGCGGCGTGCGATCCGGATGCCCCCGCGGTGGTCGTTCGCGACACTCAGCTGTCCTACGGCGAGGTGGCGGCGCGGGTGAACCGGCTGGCCCGGGCCCTGATCAGCCGCGGCGCCGGGCCGGGCAAGCACGTGGCCCTGCTGCTCCCCCGGTCCGCCCAGACGGTGGTGGCCGTCCTCGCCGTGCTCAGAGCCGGCGCCGCCTACCTGCCGATCGACCCGGCGCACCCCGACGACGGCGTCACCTACCTGCTGCGTGACACCCGGCCCGTGCTGGCCGTCACCACGGCCGAGTTCACCGGGCGGCTGGCGGCCGCCTGGCCCGAGGGGTCCCTGCTCGCCCTGGACGACCCGGCGGTCGCGGCCGACGCGGCCGCGCGATCGGACGCGGAGGTGACCGACGCGGACCGGCTGTCGCCCCTGCTGCCCACCCACCCGGCGTACGTCCTGCACACATCGGGGTCGACGGGACGCCCCAAGGGCGTCGTCGTCGAACACCGCGCCGTCGCCGCCTTCGTGCGGCACACCGTCCCCGCCTACGGCCTGGTCCCGCACGACCGGGTGCTGGCCGCCGCCTCACTCACTTTCGACGCCTCCGTGCTGGAACTGCTCGTCACCCTCGCCGCCGGGGCGACGGTGGTGCTGGCGGACGACGACGAACGCATCGACACCGAGGCGCTCCAGCGCCTCCTGGCGCGTCACCGGGTGACGGTGGCGCACCTGGCCCCCACGACCCTGCGCGCCCTGCGGCCCGAGGAACTGCCGGACCTGCGCCTGGTGACGGCCGGCGGTGACACGCTCGCGGGTGACCTCGTGCACCGCTGCGCCGCCGCGGGCATCCCGCTGCACAACGCCTACGGTCCGACCGAGACCACGGTCGAGGTGACCCGGAAGGTGTGCCTGCCCGGGCAGGCGGGGGAAGCACCACCGATCGGCCGCCCGGTGCCGGGCACCAGGACGTACGTGCTGGACCGCGCGCTGCGGCTGCTGCCCGCCGGAGTGGTCGGTGAACTCTACGTCGCCGGCGCCGCGCTGGCCCGCGGCTACCTCGGCCGCCCCGGTCAGACGGCCGCACGGTTCGTCGCGGACCCCTTCGGCCCACCGGGGGCGCGGATGTACCGGACGGGAGACCTGGCCCGCTGGACACCGGAGGGCGACCTGCTGTTCGTCGGACGGGCGGACAGCCAGGTCAAGGTGCGCGGCGTCCGCATCGAACCGGGCGAGGTGCAGGCGGCGCTGGCGCGCTGCGACGGCGTCGGGCAGGCTCTGGTGCGCGTGTGTGACGACGACCGTGGTGACCGCTACCTGGCCGCGTACGTCGTTCCCTCGCCCGGCGCGACCGTGGACCCGGCGGCGGTGCGCCGGCAGGCGGCGGAGTTCCTGCCGGCGCACCTCGTGCCCGCCGCCGTGGTCCCCCTGGAGTCGCTGCCCGTCACGGCGGAGGGCAAGGTCGACGTGCGGGCCGAGCTGCCGGAGCCGTCGTTCGCCCCGGCCGGCGGGGGGAGGTCACCCGCCACCCCCGTCGAGGAGAGGCTGTGCGCCGTCTTCGCGGACGTGCTCGGCCTGTCCCACGTGGGCGTGGACGACAGCTTCTTCGCACTGGGCGGTCACTCCCTGGCGGCCACCCGGCTGCTCAACCGCATCCGGGCCGTGCTCGGCCGGGAGCTCGGCATCCGCGCGGTCTACGAAGCGCCGACGGTCGCCGAACTGGCGAAGCGGCTCGACGGGACGGGGCAGGCCCGGGTCGAACCGGCCACCCCGGCGGTGCGGCCCGACCGGATTCCCCTGTCGTACGCCCAGACCCGGCTGTGGTTCCTGCGGCAGCTCCAAGGCCCGGGGGCCACCTACAACCACCCGGTCGCGCTGCACCTGACGGGACGTCTGGACACCGCGGCGCTGCGGGCGGCGCTCACGGACGTGCTCGACCGGCACGAGGCGCTGCGCACGGTCTTCCCCACCGTCGACGGGGAGCCGTACCAGCAGGTGCTCCCCGTCGACTCCGTGGCGCCGGCGCTGCCGGCACGACCCGTCGCGGCCGGGGAACTGGCCGACGTGCTGGCGCGCGCGGCCGTCGAGCCCTTCGACCTGGTGTCGGACATCCCGCTGCGCGCCCGCCTGTTCACGTCCGGGGCGGACGAGCACGTGCTGCTGCTGGTGATCCACCACATCGCGGGCGACGCCTGGTCCGAACAACTGCTGCTGCGCGACCTGTCCACCGCGTACGCCGCACGGCATGCCGGCCAGGCGCCGCGGTGGGAGCCGTTGCCGCTGCAGTACGCCGACTTCACCCTGTGGCAGCGTGCGACGCTGGGCCGACGGGACGACCCGGACAGCCCCCTGGCAACACAGCTCGACCGCTGGCGGAACGTCCTGGACGGCCTGCCGCAGGAGACCCCGCTGCCGACGGACCGGCCACGCCCGGGCACACCCTCCCACCGGGGTGGGTCGGTGTCCCTGAAGGTGCCGGAGGAACTGCACGAGGCGCTGCACAAGCTCGCCCACGCACACGGCGCGAGCACCTTCATGGTGCTCCAGGCAGCTCTGGCCGTGCTGCTCTCCCGGCTCGGCGCGGGGGACGACGTACCCGTCGGCGCGCCGGTGGCCGGGCGCACGGACGACTCGCTGGAGGATCTGGTCGGCTTCTTCGCGAACACCCTCGTCCTGCGTACCGACCTCTCCGGCGACCCCCCGTTCACCGAACTCCTCGGCCGGGTGCGGGAGAACTGCCTGCACGCCTACGCGCACCAGGACGTGCCGTTCGAGCTGCTGGTGGAAGAGCTCGCACCCGGCCGTTCCCTGGCCTGGCACCCGCTCTTCCAGGTGGTGCTGGCGCTGCGGAACACCCGCGCGGGTGAGCTGACCCTGCCGGACGTCGAGGTCCGCGCGGAGATGGTGGAGACGCACACCTCCCCGTTCGACCTGGCCTTCGAGTTCGACGACCGGGACCGGGCCGACCGCGGTGCCGCGGGGCTCAGCGGGACGGTGCAGTACAACGCCGACCTGTTCGACCACGACACCGTCGAGCGCCTGGCCGGTCGTCTGCTGCGGCTGCTGGACGGCGTGGCGCACGACCCGGCCCTGCCGGTGAGCCGGTACGAGCTGTGGGTCCCCGGCGAACAGGACCGTGTGCTGCGGCACTGGAACGACACCCGTCGGCCCGTCCCCGACACGTCGCTGCCCGACCTGTTCGAGGCGCGGGTGGCCCAGACGCCGCAGCACCCCGCCGTGACCGCCCCCGACGGCACGCTCTCCTACGTCGAACTGAACCGCCGGGCCAACCGGCTGGCCCGGTTGCTGACGGCGCGCGGCATCGGACCGGAGTCGGTGGTGGCCCTGGCGGTCCCGCGCTCGGTCGTCCTGCCCGTCGCGGTGTGGGCGACGCTCAAGGCAGGCGCCGCCTACCTGCCGCTGGACCCGCAGTACCCGGCCGAGCGGATCACCTTCCTCCTCGACGACGTGCGCCCGGCCGTCGTGGTGAGCACCGCCGCGACGGCTGCAGGGCTGCCGCCGGGCGGACCGGAGCGTCTCCTCCTGGACGAGCCGGCCGTGGCCGCCGCGCTGGCCGCGCAGCCGGAGGGCAACCTGCCCGACGAGGAGCGCACCGCGCCGCTGGTCCGGGACAGTCCGGTGTACGTGATCCACACCTCGGGCTCCACCGGCACGCCCAAGGGCGTGGTGATGACGGCCGGGCCGCTGGTCAACCTGGTGCTGTGGCACGCCGAGTGGCTCGCCGCCGGGGAGACCGGAGCCCGGCGCGGTGCCGTCGCCCAGTTCTCCGCGATCAGCTTCGACGTGTCCGCCTGGGAGATCATCGAGACGCTGACCTCCGGCAAGACGCTGGCGGTGCCCGATGACGCGGTACGGCGGGACGCGGCGGCGTTCGTCCGCTGGCTCGACGAGCACCGGGTGGAGGAGGTGTGCGCGCCGAACGTGATGGTGGAGGCGATCTGCGAGGCGGCCGCGGAGCAGCGGCTGGACCTGCCCGCGCTCCGGGACCTCAGCCAGGGCGGTGAGGTGCTGCGGCTGACGCCCCGGGTGCGCGAGTTCGTCGCGGCCCGGCCCGGGCGTCGCCTGCACAACCTCTACGGCCCCACCGAGACCCACCTCGTCACCACGTTCACCCTTCCCACGGCACTGGAGCGGTGGCGGTCCTTCACCGCGCCGGTGGGCGGACCCATCGCCAACGCCCGGATGTACGTCCTGGACCGGCGGCTGCGACCCGTACCGCCCGGCGTGACCGGGGAGCTGTACATCGCCGGGGACGTCCTGGCCCGCGGCTACTGGGACCGGCCCGCACTGACCGCCCAGCGTTTCGTCGCCGACCCGTTCGACGGGGCGGGAGCGCGCATGTACCGCACCGGCGACCTGGTGACGTGGACCCGCGACGGTCAACTCGCCTACGCGGGCCGTACCGACGCCCAGGTCAAGGTGCGTGGCTTCCGGATCGAGCCGGCCGAGGTCGAGTCGGTGCTCGGCCGGCACGACGACGTGGCCCAGGTGGCCGTCGCGGTACGGGAGGACGCCACCGGCGGGAAGCGGCTGGCCGCCTACGTCGTCCCGGCACGTGGCGCCCGTACCGACGGGGCCGCGCTGCGGGCCCACGCCGCCCGGGTACTGCCGGACTTCATGGTGCCGTCCGCCGTGGTGATGGTGGACGCCCTGCCGCTGACCGTGAGCGGCAAGGTGCACCACAGTCGGCTCCCGGCGCCCGACTTCTCCCGGTCGGTCTCCGGGCGAGAACCCCGGACGGAACGTGAGAAGGCCCTCTGCGGGCTCTTCGCCGAGGTGCTGGGGCTCGACCGGGTCGGCATCGACGACTCCTTCTTCGACCTCGGCGGCCATTCCCTGCTGGCGACCCGCTTGGCGGGCCGCGTCCGGGCGGCCCTGGCCGTGGAGATGGAGGTGCGCACCCTGTTCGAGGCTCCGACGGTCGCGGGCCTGGCGGAGCGACTGGAGAAGGCGCCGCGCTCGCGGCGGGCCGCGCTGCACCGCATGCCCCGACCGGGCGGTCCCCGGTGACCGCGGCCGGCCTCCGCACCACGCCCGCACCCGCGCACGGCCTGACCACCCCAGGGAGAACCCGTGATCCCCTTGTCGTTCGCACAGTCCCGCATCTGGTTCCTCAACCAGCTGGACGGCGGCGCCGGATACCGCATCCCGCTGGCGTACCGGCTGCACGGGGAACTGGACCACTGCGCGCTCTCCGAGGCGATCGCCGACGTGGTGGAGCGCCACGAGAGCCTCCGTACCGTCTTCCCCGAGGCCGACGGCCAACCTCACCAGGTCGTGCTCGACGCGGACTCCGCCCGGCCGCCGCTGCCGGTCGTCGTGCGCAGCGAGGCGGAGCTTGGCGACGCACTGCGCGCGGCGGCCGGCCACGTCTTCGACCTCACCACGGAAATCCCACTGCGCGCGCACCTCTTCCGGCTGGGCGCACGGGAGCACGTGCTGCTCGTCCTGTTACACCACATCGCCGCGGACGGCTGGTCGCTCACCCCCCTGCTGGACGAGCTGGCTGCCGCCTACACGGCCCGGCGAGCGGGCCGCGCGCCGCACTGGGACCCGTTGCCGGTGCAGTACGCCGACTACACGCTGTGGCAGAACGAGCTCCTGGCGGCGGAGGATGACCCGGAAAGTCTGGCCGGAGAACAACTCGCCTACTGGCGGCGTCAGCTGGACGGGCTTCCGGACTGCCTGGCCCTCCCCGCCGACCGGCCCCGGCCCCCCGTGGCCTCCCATCGGGGCGGCACGGCACCGGTCTCGCTCGGCCCGGACACCCACCGCCGCCTGCTGGCTCTGGCCCGGCAGGAGAAGGCGAGCCTGTTCATGGCCCTCCAGGCCGGGGTGGTCGCCCTGCTGACCCGGCTGGGCGCGGGCACCGACATCCCCGTCGGCTCGGCGATCGCCGGACGGACCGACGAGGCGCTGGACGGCCTCATCGGCATGTTCGTCAACACGCTGGTGCTCCGCACCGACGCCGCTGGCGATCCGACCTTCCGCGAACTCCTCGGGCGCGTCCGCGAGGTGGACCTGGACGCCTACGCCCACCAGGACCTGCCGTTCGAGCGACTCGTGGACGTGCTCCGTCCCGAGCGGTCCGCCGCCTGGAACCCCCTGTTCCAGGTGATGCTCGTACTGGAGGACGGGCCCGAGCAGACCCCGCGGCTGCCCGGTCTGACCGCCGTTGAGGAACCGGTGGACGGCGACAGCGCCAAGTTCGACCTCGCCCTGCACCTGCGGGAGCGGGCGCCGGACCCGGAACTCGCCCCCGCCGGCCTGTACGGCAACCTGGACTACGCCCTCGACCTGTTCGACCCCCCGACCGCCGTCGCCCTCGTCACTGGTGGACCCGGCTGGTGGAGGCGGCGGTGGCCGACCCCGACCTGCGGATCAGCCGCCTTCCCCTCCTCACGTCCGGCGAGCGGGCGCGGTTGCTGGCGTGCGGTACCGGTGGCCGGGTGCCGTCGGGGGAGGGTGCTGCCACGTTGCCCGGCCTCTTCGAGGAACAGGCCGCCCGCACTCCGGACGCGCCCGCGTTGGTGGAGAGCGGCACGGTTCTCGGCTACCGGGAGCTGAACCGGCGGACGAACCGCCTGGCCCGTGCGCTGGCCGGGCAGGGCATCGGGCCGGAGGACCTGGTCGCCGTCGTGCTGCCACGGTCCGCGGACGCCTTCGCCGCGATGCTCGCGGTGCTCAAGTCCGGCGCCGCCTACGTGCCGGTGGACACCGCACTGCCGCCCGCCAGGATCGCCATGATGCTGGAGGAGGCCGCGCCCCGCCTGTTGATCGGGAACGCCGAACTCGCCCGGCGGATCGGCGTGGCGGACGTGCCCCTGCTCACCGTGGCCGATCTCCACCGGCTCAGCGCCCCGGACCCCACCGCCCCGGACGCGTCCGACGCCGACCCGTCCGACGCCGACCCGTCCGACGCCGATCTGACCGACGCCGACCGCGTCCGGCCGCTGCTCCCCGGCCACCCCGCCTACGTGATCCACACCTCCGGCTCCACCGGGCGCCCCAAGGGGGTCGTCGTGGAGCACGGTGCGCTCGGCGCCTACCTGCGCCGGGGCCGGGTCACCTACCCGGGGGTGTCGGGCATCAATCTGATCCACTCGTCGATCTCCTTCGACCTGACCGTCTCCGCCGTCTACCTCCCCCTGGTCAGCGGTGGCTGCCTGCACCTCACGGACCTGACCGCAGCGGACCACGGCGGGGCGCCCCGGCCCGCGCTGCTGGAGATCACCCCCAGCCACCTGGATCTGCTGGAGTCGCTACCGCACGACCTCTCCCCCACCGCGTGCCTCCTCGTCGGCGGCGAGCCCCTGCGCGGCGAGGCCATGGAGCGCTGGCGTCTGCGGCACCCGGACACGGTGATCTACAACAGCTACGGACCGACCGAGACGACCGTCAACTGCGCCGAGTTCCCGCTCCCCCTCGGGGAACCGGTCCCCGCCGGCCCGGTACCGATCGGCGGGCCGTGTCCCGGTGCCCGGCTGTACGTGCTGGACCAGGTGCTCGGTCTCGTTCCGCGGGGCGTGGTGGGTGAGCTGTACGTCGCGGGCACCGGTGTCGCCCGCGGATACCTGCGGCAGCCCGGCCTGACCGCGGAACGCTTCCTGGCGGACCCGTACGGGCCGGCCGGGTCCCGCATGTACCGGACGGGCGACCTGGTGCGCTGGCTGCCGACGGGCGGGCTGGAGTTCGTCGGGCGGGCGGACGGGCAGGTCAAGATCAGGGGGCACCGGATCGAACTCGGCGAGGTCGAGGCCGCGTTGCTGGCCGACCCGCAGGTCGCGCGGAGTGCGGCGCTGGTGCACGAGCCCGCCCCCGGCGACCGCCGGATCGTCGGCTACGTCGTCCCCGAAGAGGGCCTGCGCGAGGAGCTGGACCTGGCCGGCCTGCGCACGTCCGTCGCCCGACGCCTGCCGGCGGCCATGGTGCCCTCGGCCGTCCTGGCGGTCGGCAGGCTTCCGCTCACCACGAACGGCAAACTCGACCGGGCCGCACTGCCGCTGCCGGAGTTCAGCGCCCCGCCCGCCGGGCGCCTCGCTCCGCGCACTCCCGCCGAGACGGCGCTGTGCGGCGTCTTCGCCGAGGTGCTGGGTGCGCGGGAGGTCGGCGTCGAGGACAACTTCTTCGAACTGGGCGGCCACTCCCTCCTGGTGCCCCGGCTGATCCGCTCGGCCCGGCAGGCGGTCGGCATCGACGTCTCGATGCAGCAGATCTTCCTGGAGCCGACGGTGGCCGGACTGCTACGGGAGCAGCCGAGTGCCCGCGGACCGCTCGACCCGCTGGTGCGGCTGCGCGCCGGCGGCGACGGCAGTCCGCTGTGGTGCCTCCATCCCGGCAGCGGGCTGGGGTGGAGCTACACCGGGCTGCTCCCGCACGTGCCGGCGGAGCATCCGGTGTACGCCGTCCAGGCTCGGGGCCTCGACGGCCGGGACCGGCTCGCGACGAGCTTCGGCGCGCTCGTGTCCGACTACTGCTCCCTCATCACCGCCGAACAACCGCGGGGGCCGTATCTGCTGACCGGCTGGTCCTTCGGAGGCACCGCCGCCCACGCCGTCGCCGCACGGCTGCGCGACGCGGGGCACCAGGTCGCGCTGCTGGCCGCCATCGACGCCTGGCCGGCCGGCGGTCCGCAGGAGACCGCCGCCGGACCAGCGGACGTCCGCGCCGTGGCCTTCGACGGCAAGGACGCGCCCCCCGGACTGGAGGCGGAACTGATCGACGCGCTCCTGGCCGTCACGGAGAACACCATGCGCCTGCTCGACGAACCCGACGTCGAGACACCGGTGTTCGACGGTTCGCTGGTGCTCTTCGAGTCCGCGCCCGGCGGCCGGGGCGCGGGAGCGGCGAAATTGTGGCGCCCCTACGTCACCGGGGAGATCCGGACCGTCCCGGTGGCCAGTGAGCACCTGCGCCTGATGCGTCCCGACGCGCTCGCCGTGATCGGGCCCGCCCTGCGGGACGCCCTGCGCTCCGCGACCCTCAAGCCCGCCGTCTGAAGAGGAGGTCCTTCGATGTGCGGAATCGCCGGGTCGATGACTCCGGGGAACGGACCGCCCACGGACGCCCTCGGCGCTCGACCGCGTGACGGCCCCCCTCGTGCACCGCGAACGACGCGTCCGCCACACCACATCGGACACGGTCCAAGAGCTTTCAGATGTCGCGGAAGATCTCGATCTGGGCGCCGACGGAGTTAAGGCGGGTGGCGAGGTCCTCGTAGCCGCGGTTGATGACGTACACGTTGCGCAGCACGGACGTGCCCTCGGCGGCCATCATGGCGAGGAGGACGACCACCGCCGGGCGCAGGGCGGGCGGGCACATCATCTCGGCGGCGCGCCAGCGGGTGGGGCCCTCGACGAGGACCCGGTGCGGGTCGAGGAGCTGGAGTCGGCCGCCGAGGCGGTTGAGGTCGGTCAGGTAGATGGCCCGGTTGTCGTAGACCCAGTCGTGGATGAGGGTCGAGCCGTGCGCGCTGGCCGCGATGGCGGCGAAGAACGGCACGTTGTCGATGTTGAGGCCGGGGAACGGCATGGGGTGGATCTTGTCGATGGGCGCCTCCAGTTTCGAGGGGCGCACGGTGAGGTCGACCAGGCGGGTGCGGCCGTTGTCGGCGGCGTACTCCGCGCTGCGGTCGTGGTCGAGGCCCATCTCCTCCAGGACGGCCAGCTCGATGTCCAGGAACTCCGCGGGCACCCGGCGCACCGTCAGTTCCGAACCGGTGACGACGGCGGCCGTCAGCAGGCTCATGGCCTCGACCGGGTCCTCGGAGGGGGAGTAGTCGACGTCGACGTCGATGTCCGGGACGCCGTGCACGGTCAGCGTGGTCGTGCCGACGCCCTCGACGGTGACGCCGAGCAACTCCAGGAAGAAGCACAGGTCCTGGACCATGTAGTTGGACGAGGCGTTGCGGATGACGGTGGTCCCGTCGTGCCGGGCCGCCGCGAGCAGGGCGTTCTCCGTCACGGTGTCGCCGCGTTCGGTCAGCGTGATGGGGCGGCCGGGGGTGACGGAGCGGTCCACGACGGCGTGGTAGACGCCGTCGGTGGCCGTCACGGAGAGACCGAAGCGGCGCAGCGCCTGCATGTGGGGTTCCACGGACCTGGTGCCGAGGTCGCAGCCGCCCGCGTAGGGGATGCGGAAGCGGTCCATGCGGTGCAGCAGCGGGCCGAGGAACATGATGATCGACCGGGTGCGGCGGCCCGCCTCCTCGTCCATGGCGTCCAGGTCCAGCTCGGCCGGGGGGACGATCTCCAGGTCGAGGCCGTCGTTGATCCAGCGGGTGCGGACGCCGACGGAGTTCAGCACCTCCAGGAGGCGGAAGACCTCCTCGATGCGGGCGACGCGGCGCAGCACCGTGCGGCCGGAGTTCAGCAGGGAGGCGCACAGCAGGGCCACGCAGGCGTTCTTACTGGTCTTGACGTCGATCGCGCCGGAGAGTCGGCGTCCGCCGACGACGCGCAGGTGCATCGGACCCGAGTAGCCCAACGAGACGATCTCGCTGTCCAGGGCCTCACCGATGCGGGCGATCATATCAAGGCTGATGTTCTGGTGTCCGCGTTCGATGCGGTTGACCGCGCTCTGGCTGGTGCCGAGCGCCTGTCCCAGATGCGCCTGTGACCAGCCACGATGCTGGCGTGCATCCCTGATGAGCTGTCCGATCCGGACGAGGTAGTCATCGGTCATGGAGTCGAGGCTAACTCACATATGAGATACCCGCGCGTCGGGGAGGAGGGGCGGAAAGGGGGTACCCGGCGGAGCCCGGTTCAACCGGTCGTCCAGGAGCGCCGGAGTCGGGCCGGGTCGGGTATGACCCGGCGACCGGCGATGTACTAGAGTTATCTCGACATCGAGATATCTGACCGGGGACGCGCCGTCGTCCGTCTGCCATCAGCAACTTAGGTAACCCTAACTTAGGGGAGCCTCAGCGATCGGGCAAGGGCCCGGGGGCGGCAGCATGGCGGTGGTACCACGCGAATTCATGCACTGAAGGAGACTGTCGTGTCGGCGAACACCTTCGACGCTCGCAGCACGCTGCAGGTGGGCGACGAGTCGTACGAGATCTTCCGGCTGGACAAGGTCGAGGGCGCGGCACGCCTCCCTTACAGCCTGAAGGTGCTGCTGGAGAACCTGCTCCGCACCGAGGACGGCGCCAACATCACCGCCGACCACATCCGGGCGGTCGGCGGCTGGGACTCCCAGGCGCAGCCGAGCCAGGAGATCCAGTTCACCCCGGCCCGCGTCATCATGCAGGACTTCACCGGTGTGCCCTGCGTGGTCGACCTCGCCACCATGCGCGAGGCCGTGAAGGAGCTGGGCGGCGACCCGGCGCGCATCAACCCGCTGGCCCCGGCCGAGCTGGTCATCGACCACTCCGTCATCGCCGACAAGTTCGGTACCGCCGAGTCCTTCACGCAGAACGTGGACCTGGAGTACGGCCGCAACAAGGAGCGCTACCAGTTCCTGCGCTGGGGCCAGACCGCGTTCGACGAGTTCAAGGTCGTTCCGCCCGGCACCGGCATCGTCCACCAGGTGAACATCGAGTACCTGGCCCGCACCGTCATGGTCCGGAACGGCCAGGCCTACCCCGACACGCTCGTCGGCACCGACTCCCACACCACCATGGTGAACGGCCTCGGCGTGCTCGGCTGGGGTGTCGGCGGCATCGAGGCCGAGGCCGCGATGCTGGGCCAGCCGGTGTCGATGCTCATCCCGCGCGTCGTCGGCTTCAAGCTCATCGGCGAGCTGCCCACCGGCACCACCGCCACCGACCTGGTGCTGACCATCACCGAGATGCTGCGTGAGCACGGCGTCGTCGGCAAGTTCGTCGAGTTCTACGGCGAGGGCGTCACCGCGATCCCGCTCGCCAACCGCGCCACCATCGGCAACATGTCCCCTGAGTTCGGCTCGACCGCGGCGATGTTCCCCATCGACGCCGAGACGATCAACTACCTGCGCCTGACCGGCCGCGACGACCACCAGCTCGCGCTGGTCGAGGCGTACGCCAAGGAGCAGGGCCTGTGGCTGGACCCGGCCGCCGAGCCGGACTTCTCCGAGAAGCTGGAGCTGGACCTCTCCACCGTCGTGCCGTCCATCGCCGGCCCGAAGCGCCCGCAGGACCGCATCGCGCTGTCGAACGCCAAGGAGCAGTTCCGCGCCGACCTGCCGAAGTACGCGGGTGAGGGTGCCGGCACCGCCTCCGCGCCGAAGTCCCCGGTGGACGAGGCCAGCGACGAGTCGTTCCCGGCCAGCGACGCCCCGGCGTACGCCAGCGGGGAGAACGGCAACGGCAAGCCGCAGCACACCGCCGCCGGCAACGCCCAGGGCCGCCTCAGCAACCCGGTGCAGGTCACCGCTGAGGACGGCGTCGTCTACGAGCTGGACCACGGCGCCGTCACCGTCGCGGCCATCACCTCCTGCACCAACACCTCCAACCCGTCCGTCATGGTCGGTGCGGCGCTGCTGGCGAAGAAGGCCGTCGAGCGCGGCCTGACCCGCAAGCCGTGGGTGAAGACGACCCTGGCCCCCGGCTCCAAGGTCGTCATGGACTACTACGACCGCGCGGGCCTGACCCCGTACCTCGACAAGATGGGCTTCAACCTCGTCGGGTACGGCTGCACCACCTGCATCGGCAACTCGGGCCCGCTGCCCGACGAGGTCTCGCAGGCGGTCAACGACAACGACCTCGCCGTCGTGTCCGTCCTCTCCGGCAACCGGAACTTCGAGGGCCGCATCAACCCCGACGTCAAGATGAACTACCTGGCGTCGCCCCCGCTGGTCGTGGCCTACGCCATCGCCGGTTCGATGGACATCGACATCACCACCGAGCCGCTGACCACCGACGCCGAGGGCAAGCCGGTCTTCCTGAAGGACATCTGGCCCACCGAGGCCGAGGTCGAGGAGGTCGTCGCCTCCGCGATCGGCCAGGAGATGTTCGGCCGCAGCTACGCCGACGTCTTCGCCGGTGACGCCCAGTGGCAGTCGCTGCCCATCCCCACGGGCAACACCTTCGAGTGGGACGCCGAGTCCACCTACGTCCGCAAGCCCCCGTACTTCGAGGGCATGAGGATGGACCCGGAGCCGGTCACCGACATCTCCGGCGCGCGGGTGCTCGCCAAGCTGGGCGACTCGGTCACCACCGACCACATCTCCCCGGCCGGGGCCATCAAGGCCGACACCCCGGCGGGCCAGTACCTCACCGAGCACGGTGTGCAGCGCCGTGACTTCAACAGCTACGGCTCGCGCCGGGGCAACCACGAGGTCATGATCCGCGGCACGTTCGCCAACATCCGGCTGCGCAACCAGATCGCGCCGGGCACCGAGGGCGGCTACACCCGCGACTTCACCCAGGGCGCTTCCGCCTCCGAGGCCCCGGTGTCGTTCATCTACGACGCCAGCCAGAACTACCAGGCGGCCGGCGTCCCGCTCGTCGTGCTGGCGGGCAAGGAGTACGGTTCCGGTTCCTCCCGGGACTGGGCGGCCAAGGGCACCGCGCTGCTCGGCGTCCGCGCCGTGATCGCCGAGTCCTACGAGCGCATCCACCGCTCGAACCTCATCGGCATGGGCGTCCTGCCGCTCCAGTTCCCGGAGGGGAGCAGCGCCGAGTCCCTCGGACTGACCGGTGAGGAGACGTTCGCGATCTCCGGCATCACCGCCCTCAACGACGGCGGCATCCCGGAGACGGTGAAGGTGGCCACCGACACCGGTGTCGAGTTCGACGCCAAGGTCCGCATCGACACCCCGGGCGAGGCCGACTACTACCGCAACGGCGGCATCATGCAGTACGTCCTGCGCGAACTTGTCGGTAGGTGAGCTGACCCGCTCGGATACCAGAGGATCTGGTCGCTGACTCGCTGCTACCGGTGGTCACACGAGCGACTCGCACCAGCGCCCCGTCAGGCTTCGGCCTGGCGGGGCGCTCGCTGTTCGGTCAAGACGTCGGCACGGAAACAGCGCGTCCGCGTCTCAAGGCTTACCGACACTATCGGACCGTGCCGAAGACCGATCGCTGCCCCGCCGGGGCTTCAGGTCACCGTCGAACGAGGAGAGAGACGAAAGCCGCTGGTGGCGGAGCGGGGCGGGATTTCACTGGTGCACAAGACCAGGATCGGCAGCCTTGACGATCACCCCACGCACGGGTCTCATGGCGCCGAAGTGCACCATGTTCGGCACCTGAGTGACCTCATTGTGCGGGGGCGGCTCCCGAGCCCGCCTGGAAGTGATCAGGCCCGGTTGGGTGGGGGCCGTTGGAAAGGGGCCCGGTCACAGGCACCCCGTTGGCGGCCAATCCCGCACATGCCCGGTGTGAGGCGGCTGGGACTGGAAACGGAGAACCAGCCACCGCGCCGGTCCTCCGACCCTACTCAGCTTGAGATGGCCTCGCCGACGCGGCCCGTCAGGGCGGAGACGGTGCGGGTCGGGTCCTCGGTGGCGGCGGCGAGGACGGACTGGAAGCGGCGGGCGAAGTCCTCGGCGGCCTGGTGGTCGACCGCGCCGAGGGCGTGGACGACCTCGCAGCGGTACATGCCATGGGAGCGCATGACCTCGAACAGCAGCTCGATCTGGGCCACCGTGGGGTAGCTCAGCAGGTTCTCGATCTGGATGCCGTCCAGCTGCCAGCTGTTGTCGACGTCGTGGGACGAGTAGGAGAACCCTGTCTGGTAGACCGGGTGGCGCAGGTCGCCGTACTCGAGTCCCAGGGCGTCCAGAATCTGCAGCATAGGGACGTGGCGGCGGGCATGGGCGGCAGCGGCCATGCGCTTGACGCCGTCCAGCAGAGTGGCGAACGACTCCTCGGGGCGTACCTCGTAGCGCATGAAGGTGGCTGTCTGGAAGAAGCCGACGGCGTCGAACTGCTGGTCCTCGTTGCGGGTGTCGGTAGGCACGAACATGGTGGTGTCAGCCGTGCCCGTCCAGTCCCACAGCACGGCGTAGTAGACCGCGAGCATCACCGAAAACGGGGTGGCCCGGTGCGCGGCGGCGGTGCGGTCGAGCGCGGCCGTGGCGTCGGCGGTCAGGGTGAAGTGCACCACGCCGGCGGTGAAGGCGTCGGGATCCTGCTGGAGGGAGACGTCCGGTAGCGGGCGCGGGGACAGCGGAGTGAGTTGCCGGGTCCAGTAGTCGAGGTCCTCCGCTGACACCTCGTCTCGAGGAGGGACCTCGTGGAGCTGGGGCGCCGGGTCCAGTTCCACGTCGGGATCGGAGTAGTACGCCCGCAGGTCCTTGATGAGAATCGCCTTGGACCGCTCGTCGATCACGACGTGGTCCACGACCAGGAAGAGCTCGTGCTCATCCTCGGTCACGCGCACCAGGGTGCACTGGAAGACCGGGCCGTGGTCCAGCGAGAGAGAGGTGCCCTGGAGCCGGACGGCCAGGGCGTCGACCGGGCTCTCGTCGGCCGGGCCTGCCGGGAGACTGTGCTGGTCGATCAGCCGGAAGACGTCAGGGTGGGGTTCGGCGTGCGCGATCTGCACGGTCTGGCCGCCGTGGAGCGCGAAGGTGCTACGCAGTACCGTGTGACGGACTGCTAGCTGAAGGAGTGCACGCTCCAGCCGGTCGGTGTCCAGCGGGCCGGTCAGCCGCAGTCGGGTCAGCACGTTGAACATGCCGTCCGCGGCAGGCCGGCGCGGGTGGATCACGAGGCGGCGCTGTGAGGCGTTGGCGGCGAAGACCCGCGCGGTGGACACGGCGGGAGACTGCTTCTCGATCACGGGAGTTGCCTTTCCAGGTCCAGTGGTTCAGAGCCCGAGGGCGTGGGCCGCGCGCAGAGCCTGGACGTCCACCTCGCCCTTGTGGGTGCGGGCGAGCGGGGAGTCCAGCCGGACGATCCGGGTGGGGACATGGGTGCGGGGCAGCAGGCCGGCCGCGTGGCGGCGGATCGCGGTGGCCGTGAGCTCGGCGTTCGTGACCACGTACGCGACTGTGCCGACGGTGTCCGGGCCGCTGGTCAGCGCCGCCACGTGGACCTCCTTGATGTCTGGGTGTTGAAGCAACTCATCTTCGATCGCGCCCAGTTCTGCGCGCACGCCGTTGATCTGGATCTGCCGGTCGAGTCGGCCTAGGTGGAACAGGCGGCCGTCGGGGTCGAGTCGGGCTAGGTCGCCGGTGCGGTAGAGACGCTCACCGTACGGGTCGGTGACGAACCGTTCGGCTGTACGCTCCGGCTGGTGGAGGTAGCCGTCGGCCAGACCGACCCCGCCGATCAGTAGCTCGCCTGTCTCGCCCGGAGCGACGGGCAGCAGCGAGTGGTCCGCCACCCTGATGTGCGTGCCGTCGATCGGTGTGCCGATCGGCACCTCGCCGCTGTACTCGGAGCCGTTGCACAGGAATGTGGTCGAGTCGATGCACGTCTCGGTCGGCCCGTACTGATTGAAGAGCCGGGTCCACGGGTACGCGGTCAGCCACGCGTCGCGGACAGCGGCGCTCATCGTGGCGCCACCACAGAACACGTAACGCAGCTGGGCGGCCTGGGCAGTGGACAGGCGCCCGGCGACGAGGCCGAGCATCCGCGGCACGAAGTGCACCGCAGTGATGGCGTCGCGTACCAGGCAGGCAGCCAGCGCATCCGGGTCGCCTGCCTCCTTGGGGTCGCCGACGACGACGGTCGCGCCGAAGGCGAGCGGCGCGAGCATCTCCCAGACGGAGAAGTCGAAACCCACGTTGGCGTGCCAGAGCACCCGGTCGCCGCGGCCGAGCGGGTAAACGCCCTGACCCCAGCGGAAACGGTTGACCAGTGCGCGATGCGGTACGACCACGCCCTTGGGTCTCCCGGTGGTCCCCGAGGTGTGCATCACGTAGACGGTGTCGCCGCCGCCGGGGCCGGGCCGTACGGCCGGGGCGGGCCCGGTCCCGCGGTCCGTGTCGGCGGGCGTGACGACGGGCAGCCCGGCCGGTCCGAGGTGAGCGGAGGCGGAGTCGGTGATCAGCAGGGTCGGTCGGCTGTGCGCCAGCAGCTCTTTGATCCGCGGTGCGGGCAGCTGCGGGTCGGTGGGCTGGTAGGCGGCGCCGACGCTGATGATGCCCAGGGCCGCGGCGATGTGGGCGGCCGAACGCTCCATGAGCACGGCCACCCGGTGGCCGACACCGACCCCGTGTGCGGTCAGTAACGCCGCCCAGCGCTCGGTGTCCTGCTTCAGCCGACGCGCCGTCAGCAGAAGTTGACCGTCGATGACGGCTACGCCCTGCGGCGCGGCGTCCAGACCGGCGAGGACCAGTTGGCCGGTACTCGTCGAGTGGTTCCCGCCGGAGGCGGGAGCGCCCGCGTTACCGGTAAGCACGGCGCTGCAGTTCGAAGAGGCGGGCGTAGTCGTCACCATTGGCGAGCAGCTCCTGGTGGGGACCGAATTCGTGCACCTTGCCGTGCTTGAGGAAGACGACGAGGTCGGCGTGGTTCAGCGTGGACAGCCGGTGCGTCACGATCACCGCGACGGCACCGGTGGATCGGGTGAGCGTGCGCGCCGCCAGCAAGTAGCGGTCGAGCAGCTCCTGCTCGGCGGCCGCGTCGATCGCCGAGGTGGGTTCGTCGAAGAGCAGCAGCAGCGGGGACTCCCGCATCGCCGAGCGGGCCAGCGCGGTCTTCTGCCACTGGCCGCCGGAGAGCTTGACGCCGTTCGGGAAAGAGGATCCCAGCGGAGTGTCCAGACCGAGCGGAAGATGTTCCGCCAGGTCACCGGCGGCGGCCTTGTCCAGCGCCCCGATCAGCGCGTCGGGGTCGTCCGCACGTGACAGGTCGCCGACGCCGACCACGTCGCGCAGGGTGAACTCCAGGCGGGCGAAGTCCTGGAAGGCGGCGGTGACGCGCGCCCGCCAGGCCTCCGGAGCCACAGCCGTCAGATCGACGTCATCGGCCAGGAGCTCTCCGGAGGTCGGTCGGTAGAATCCGGCGAGCAGCTTGACCAGCGTGGACTTGCCGGCGCCGTTCTCGCCGACGAGCGCGACCACGGTGCCGGCGGGCAACCGCAGGTCCACCGCGTCCAGTACGGGGGTGCCGGACGTGCCCGGATAGCGGAAGGTGACGCCGCGCAGCGCGATGCCGTCGGTGAGCCGCTCCGGCGGTTGCACCCCGGTGTCGGCGCCCCGCTCGGCCGCGCTGAAGCGCTCCAGCCAGTCGTACAGCGCGCCTGCCCGGGCCATCCGCAGCAGCGCCTTGGTGAACCGCACCAGCAAGTCGATCTGCAGGTTCATCCCGGTGATCAGCAGCAGTGCCAGCACGACCTGTCCGACGCTCGCCGTGCCGTCCTGGTACGCGCCCACCACGAGCAGCAGCGCGGTCAGGTATCCCGCGCTGAACACCACCCAGCCGAGCGTCGTCAGCCACAGTCCCCGCCAGTTCGCCGCGGCGAGCGTGGCCCGGGCCTGCTCGGTGCTGTCGGCGTGCCGTGCCTCGATGGTCGCGGCGAGACCGAAGACCCGCAGCTCCATCGCGGCGTCGGGGGAGCTGGCTAGCTGGAACAGGTCGCGGGTACGGCGCAGGTCGGCCGCCGCCTCGGTCAGCGCGGTCTGGCGCAGCCGTTCGGCGTGCCGTCCGGCGGCGAGCGACAGCAGCGTCGCGAACGGCAGGAGCAGCAGCCACGGGCTGATCAGGGCCAGCAGCACCACGGTGGCGAGGGTCCGGACCAGGACCCCGACCTCCAAGCCGACCACGTCCGCGCCTTCGGCCAGGTGCTGGCGTTCCTGGCGCAGGTGCTCCAGCCGGTCCAGATAGGCCGGGTTCTCGTAATGGCCCAGCCCCGGGATCCGGTTCGCCAGTGACTGCATGCGCAGGTCCACGTGGTGTGCGGTGTTCTCGATCATCAGGGCGCTGACGTTGAGCGACAGCCGCATGACCAGCACCGTCAGCCCCATGGTCAGGGCGCTGGCAAGGGCGTAGCCCCATGCGGAGGAGGTGTCGCCGCGGCCCGCGGCGTCCACCAGCAGGCCCAGCCAGACCACGGCCAGTACCTGACCGAGCGGGCGTAGGGCGAACATCAGCAAAGTGGCGGTGGCGTGGCGGCGGTCGGCGACGAAGGAGAGCCGTAGCACGGTGCGCAGGCCACGCATGTCGGACAGCTCGCCCCCGGTCCCGGCGGTGCCCGGCAGCGGCTCAGTCGACATGGAACCGCTTCGCCTGCAGGGTGAACATCTGTGCGTAGACCCCTTCCTGACACATGAGTGCGTCGTGACTGCCGTCCTCGGTGATCCGGCCGCCGTCCAGGGTGATGATCCGGTCCGCGTGCCGCACGGTCGCGAAGCGGTGCGAGATCAGCAGGGTCATGGAGGCGCCGCTGCGCTCCATCACCTCGTCGTAGAACCGGGCCTCGGCGCGGGCGTCCAGGGCCGACGTGGGCTCGTCAAGCACCAGACAGGGGGCACCGGCCCGCACCGCGTGCAGGGCGCGGGCGACCGCGACCCGCTGCCACTGGCCGCCGGACAAGTCGTCACCGTCCGGGTAGCGGCGGGAGAGCACGGTGTCGAAGCCGTGCGGCAGCCGTTGCGCCAGCGTATCGGCGCCGGCCGCGCGAGCCGACTCCTCGATGTGCTCGCGGTCGGTCGGCTGCTGCGGGGCGCCGAAGGCGATGTTCTCCGCGAAGGAGACCGGGTAGCGGTTGAAGTGCTGGAACACGACCGCGAAGTGCTGCTGCCAGGCGGCGGGTTCGAGGTCGGCGAGGTCACGCCCGCCGACCGTGATCCGTCCTTCGGTCGGGCGCTGCAGGCCGCACAGCAGCTTGACCAGTGTGGTCTTGCCGGCGCCGTTGAACCCGACCACCGCGAGCGTCTCACCCGGGCGGATCTCCAGGTCGAGCCCGCGCAGCGCCCAATGGGAACTGCCGGGATAGCGGAAGCCGACGTTCTCGAAGACGATCGGCGGCAACGGAGTCGCTACGCGCCCGCCGCCGACGGGTGTGGCGTGCCCGTCCAGTTCGGCGACCACCGACACGGCGGCCGGGATGGCGAGCGCGCCCTCACGGAGATAGACCAGGTCCATGGTGAGCGCGATCACCGACACCAGGCCGGCCGCGGCGGTGGTGAAGGCGATGAACCCGCTGAACCCGATGGACCCGTCGGCGGCGGCCGTGGTGAGCCGGTAGAAGAGCACGGTGTGGGCGGCGACCACGGCGGCGCAGGCGGCGAGGATCCGCAGCATGGCCGGGCTGAGCCGGGCTCCGGCGACCCCGGGTCGCCAGGCGGAGGCGAACTGCCGCTCCAGCCAGTCGGCCAGGTTGAAGACGCGGATCTCTTTGGCTGCCTCACCCGTCAGCGCAAGATCGCGGATGTAGCCGGACCGGCGCAGCCGCTCCGACTCGGTGTAGACGGCGCCCTGCTGGTCGCGGTACTCGGCGGCCAGCGCATGAGTGAGGGCGAAGTAGGCGAGAGTGACCAGTGCCCCGAGCAGCGGGTCGAACCAGAGCAGTACGATGCCGCAGGCCAGGGCCTGAAGGCGCGTCACCGAGACGTTCGCCAGGGCGGTGACGGCGACGTGCACCTCGACCTGGTTGGTGCCGATGCCGCGGGCCACCGCGATCCGGTCCAGCAGCTCTCGGTCCTCCAGCGGCGCGACGGTGGCCGGCCGCAGCATCGCCGCCATCATCTTCTGGCGCAGTGAGTCACCGATCCGTCGGCCCAGGTCCTCGGCCAGAATGTTGATCACCAGGGCGGTGAGCTGCAGGCAGAAGAACATGGTGGCCAGCGCGACCGCCGTGACGGAGACGGCATGGCCGATCGCGATGCCCTGGTGTCCCTGCCGGATCAGCCCGACCAGGTGGCCGTTGGCGATCGCGATCAGGATCGGCAGGACCCCGCTCGTGGCGACCGCCGCGCCGAGGGTGACGGTGCGTCGGGCGTCGGCACCGATCGCGGCCCGCAGCAGGGCCAGGACGGGGGAGGTCCGGGCGCCTCGCTCAGTGCTTCGCATTACCTGCCTTCAGCAGTAGCGGGTGGGCGCCACCGGTCCTCGAGGAAACGGCCACGGGTGAGTCGAATTTCTCGTCAGGCATGAGTTCTATCAGCGTTGATGGGAAGCGGTCAATGTTTATCAAAGGGTTCTGAGTGGTCCTTGCTGGGCGGGGATCTGGAGGGGGAAGAAAAGGGGGTGAGGAGTTCTTGACCCCTGTAACAAGGTGACTTAGTCTCAGGTTGCTCTTGATCCAGCGCCTTCCCGGGCGACGTAGGTGAAGCGCCTGGGAGGTCGCGGGAGCCTTCTCCGTCGCATTCCACAGGCCGTCGTACTACGAAAACAGGGCGGCCCCGATGATTTCCAGCCATGCCGCACCATTCATTGTCCAAGAATGCCCTGCTTCCCATTGGAATTCTGTGAGCGCGATGAAACCCGATGGTCCGGCGGTGCCGATCGCTGTGATCGGCGCTTCCTGCCGGCTGCCCGGCGGCATCGAGAGCCTCGACGCCCTCTGGCGCGCCCTGCGCGATGGTGTGGATGCCGTGACCGACCTGCCTGACGCCCCCTGGCAGCGGGAGACCGCGGCCCTGCTCGGAGCCGACCACGCTCAGCCGTCCCGGCCCGTGCGCGGGGCCTTCCTCGGTGACGTCTACGGGTTCGACGCCGGCTTCTTCGGTATCTCCCCCAAGGAAGCGGCCGGCACGGACCCGCAGCAGCGCGTCCTGCTGGAGGTCTGCTGGCGGGCCCTGGAGCACGCCAACCTCGCGGCCGACGCACTCGCCCGCAGCGCGACCGGCGTCTTTATCGGCATCGGCGGCGACGACTACGCCCAACTCGCGACTGCACCAGCGCGGTTCGACCAGCTCGACGCCTATTCCCTGCTCGGCGTCAACCGCGCCATGGCGGCCGGCCGGATCGCCTACCTGCTGCGGTCCCACGGTCCCGCCCTCACGTTGGACACCACCTGTTCTTCCTCGCTGGTAGCCGTCCACACGGCCGCGCAGTCGCTGCGTACGGGCGAGAGCGAGGTGGCACTGGCGGCAGGAAGCCACCTGGTCCGTACGCCGTGGAGCATCGTCACCCGCGGCCTGACCAACGCACTGTCACCCACCGGGTTATGCCGCGCCTTCGACGCCGAGGCCGACGGCTTCGTGCTCGGCGAGGGCGCCGGCGCGGTCGTCCTCAAGCGCCTTGAGGACGCGCAGCGCGACGGCGACCCCATCCTCGGCGTGCTGCGTGGCTCGGCGGTCAACCACGACGGGCCGAGCAGCGGGCTCACGGCCCCGAACGGCCGGGCCCAGCAGGCGGTCATCCGCAGCGCCCTGCGGATGGGAGGGCTCGCCCCGGCCGAAGTCGGCTACGTGGAGGCGCACGGCACCGGCACCTCTCTGGGCGACCCGATCGAGGCGGAGGCCCTCACGGCGGCCTACGGCGAGGGCCGACCGGTCGACCAACCGCTGGTGATCGGCTCGGTGAAGACCAACTTCGGCCACCTGGAGTCCGCCGCCGGCATCCTGTCGCTGCTCAAGGCCCTGCTGGTGGTGGAGCGCGGTGAGATCCCCGCGACGCTGCACCACCGCACGCCCAACCCGCACATCGACTGGGATCGGAGCAGCCTGCGGGTGCAGACGACGCACGGTCGCTGGGCGGCCGGACCCGGCCCGCGTGCCGCCGGCGTGAGCGCCTTCGGGTTGAGCGGCACCAACTGCCACGTGCTGGTCACCGAACCCCCGGTCCGACCGGAGGCCACACCGGTGCCGAAGGGCCCCGGCCTGGTGCTGCTCTCGGCGAAGGACGGGGAGGCGCTGCGAACGACGGCGCTGGAGTGTGCGCAAGCGTGGCAGGAGACGGACGCGCCGCTCGACGAGGTGTGCGCCGCCCTGGCCGTGGGCCGGTCAGCATTCCGCACCCGGCTCGCGTTCGTCGCACCCGACGCCGGCGCCGCCCGCGAGCGGTTGCTTCAGTACGGGAGCACCGGAGGGGCACCCGGCGTGCACTTCGGCGAGTTGGGCGCGCGCCCGACACAGGGCCCGGTGGTGGTGCTCCTGCCCGACGGCGGCCCAACTGGCGTGCCGACGCGGATCTACCGCGACGTCGGGGTGTTCCGACAGGCCGTCGACGCGGTGGCCGAGGCGGCGGGCGTGGAACCCGCGGCCGTCCTCGGCGACGTGGCGAGCGCTGTGGCGGCCTTCGCGAGCCGGTACGCGGCCGGCCAGATGTGGCGGGCCTGGGGCCTGACGCCCGACGTGCTGATCGCCGAGCCCGGCACCCTCACCGTGGCGCGCTGTCTGGCTGGCGAACTCTCTCTGCCTCAAGCCGTGTCGGCTTTCACGGGAGATGCGGGCGCGGGCGGTCCGGCGGGGCAGCCGACTCCCGATTCGGTCGACATCGTGATCGCCCGGGGCGGCGACGGCTCGCACCCGGTCCTGCGCGAGGCCGCGGCACTCGCGGCAGGGACCCCGTGCGTCCTGCTGCAGGCCGGCGGCGAAGCCGGACTGGCCGAGCGCGCCCTCGCGTCGGCCGCTCCCGGAACGGCGGTGGCGACGGCACTCACCGGCGTCGAGGACAGCTCGCGGGCCGGTGTGCTGGCCGGGCTCGGCGAGCTGTTCGTCCACGGACGGGCCGTCGAGTGGCGGCGCGTGCTGCCCGGGGTGCGCTCGGCCAGGCTCCCCGGACACCCGTTCCGGCGCAACCGGCTGTGGTTGTCCGGTATCCCGGACCCGCAGCTCGTACCCAGCACCGCACACGCGGACGATCAACCTGACGATGGATGGGATGGCGGCATGGCCGACGTTGGAGCGTTCCTGCGCAGTGAACTCGCGCACATGCTGGGCATGGCCGAAGCGGAGGTGTCCGAGCGGGCGCCGCTGCTGGAGCTTGGCGCGGACTCGCTGGTCTTCGCACGGATCGTCCAGCGGGTCGCGGACCGGTTCGACGTCGCGCTGACGGTGCGTGAGCTCTTCGAGGACCTGCTGACCGTCGAAGAGATCGCCCGTCATGTCGCTGGCGCGATCAGTGCTTCGGCCGCGAGCGTTGCAGCGCCCGAGAGGGCCCCCACGCCGACTGCCGCGCCGTCCCCGGCCGCCGTTCCGGCTCCGGATCCCGTTCGGTCCCCGGTTTCCACCCCCGCCCCCGCCCCGGTCCACGCACCCGCCACGGCTCCGGTCTCCGCCCCCGCCCCCGCCCCGGTCCACGCACCCGCCACGGCTCCGGTCTCCGCCCCTGCGCCAGTCGCCGCGCCCGCGGCGCCCGGTCCCGTCGGCGACGCCCTCGAGGCACTGCAGGCGCAGGTTCGAACGCTGACCGCCGAGCTCACCGAGCTGCGTGCCCGAACTGCCGCATCCACGGCGCCCGTTGCCGGACAACGTGCCGCGGCACCCGCGGCCGCGGCGCCCGCCCTCGCGCCTGCCGCCCGCCGTGAGGCGTACGTCGCCGACGTCATCACCCGCTACCAGGCCCGCACCGCCGCCTCCCGCGAGTACGCGCTGCGCCACCAGGACCGCCTGGCCAACAACCGGCGTTACGCCCCGGCGACCCGCCCGGAGGTACGCGCGATCCGCTACCCGCTGTGCGGCGACCGGTCGGCCGGCTCCCGCCTCTGGGATGCCGACGGGCACGCGTACATAGACCTCTCCATGGGCTTCGGCGCCCACCTGCTCGGTCACAGCCCCGAGCCGGTGGTCGCGGCTCTGGCCGAGCAGGTGCGCCGGGGCATGCAACTGGGCAGCGCCAGCCGACTGGCCGGCGAGGTGGCCGGGCTGGTGCACGAGTTGACCGGTGCCGAGCGGATGCTGTTCTGCGCCTCCGGTACCGAGGCCGTGATGACCGCGATCCGCCTGGCCCGCGCCGCCACCGGCCGGTCCAAGATCGTACTGTTCGCCAAGGGCTACCACGGGCACTTCGACGGGACGCTGGTCTCACCCCGCCTCGACCACCCGGACCATGGCGCGGACCCGATGGTCATCGGTGTCCCAGAGGCGATGGCGGAAGACGTCATCGTGCTGCCGCTGGACCGGGAGAGCTCGCTGACCACCATCGCCGAGCTGGCCGGGGAGCTCGCGGCCGTCGTGGTCGAGCCGGTGCAGAACGGCAACCCGGGCCTGCACCCGGTGGACTTCCTGCGCCGACTGCGCGCGCTCACCCGGGAGGAGGGCATCGCGCTGGTCTTCGACGAGGTCCTCACCGGCTTCCGGGTAGGGGCCGGCGGCTGCCAGGAGCTGTTCGATATCCAGGCGGACCTGGTGACCTACGGCAAGACGCTGGCGGCCGGCCTGCCGATGGCCGCCGTCGCGGGCCGCCGCGACTTCCTTGACCTGGTCGACGGCGGGTCCTGGGTGGGCGAGTGGATGATCCCGGGCGAGACCGCACTCACCTTCACCGCCGGCACGTACGCCAACCACCCGCTAGCCCTGGCGGCCTCCCGCGCGGTGCTCGGGCACCTGCGGGAAAACGGACCGCAGCTGTACAAGGAGCTCAACGAGCGCTCCGACGCGATGACCGAACGGCTGAACATGGGCTTCGCCGAGCTGGGTGTGCCGCTCGGTGCGGCCAACACGGGATCCTTCTTCCGGTTCGCGCAGAACGCCAACTTCAGCTTCGTCCACCAGCCGGTGGAGATGGACCTGTTCCGCGCCAACCTGGCGGTGCGCGGCGTGTACGTCGCCGAGACCGGAGCCTCGTTCCTGTCCACGGCGCACACCGACGAGGACGTCGACCAGGTGGTGCACGCCGCCTTGGACGCGGCCGCCGAGATGAGGGAGGCCGGCCTGTGGCAGCGCGCCGACGGATCGTCCGGTCCGGCGCCAGCGGTCCGTGCGCCCGAGGCCGCGCCCCGGCGCCCGATACCTCCGTCAGCACCGGTCGTACCGGTGCTGACGGTACGTGAACCCGAACGCCCGCAGGCCCCGGCCGTCCCGGCCGCGCGCCGCGCCCCGCAGCTGAGCCTGTCCTACTTCGGCGACAGCGACTTGATCGACATCGACGCGCACTACCGGCTGCTGATGGACGGCGCCGACTTCGCCGACCAGCACGGTTTCGACGCGATCTGGCTGCCCGAGCGGCACTTCCACCCCTTCGGCGGCCTGTCGCCCAACCCCGCCGTGCTCGCCGCGACGCTTGCTCAGCGCACCGGCCGGGTCAAGCTGCGCGCAGGCAGTGTGGTGGGTCCGCTGCACCACCCGGCCAGGATCGCCGAGGAGTGGGCCGTGGTGGACCGGCTCTCCCAAGGGCGAGTCGGCATCGCCGTCGCCTCCGGCTGGAACGACCGCGACTTCGTACTGGCGCCCGGCTCCTTCGCCGACCGCCGCGAAGTCACCATGAAGCGGATCGACCAGGTCCGTCGGCTGTGGCGCGGTGAGGAACTGGAGTTCCCCGCGGGCGAGGGAACTCACAAGGTCCTCACCTATCCGCGTCCCGTACAGCCCGAACTTCCCCTGTGGCTGACCACGCTGGGCAGTGCTGGGGCGTTCGGCGCAGCCGGTGAGGCGGGTCTGGGGGTGCTGACCAACCTGCTCACTCAGGACGTCGCCGAGCTCAAGACCAAGATCGCCGCCTACCGGGATGCCCGGGCCCGGGCCGGCCACGACGCGGGCCGGATTACGGTCCTCGTGCACACCCTGGTCGGCGAGGACGAGGAGAAGGTGCGGGCCGCGGCCGCCGACCCGCTGGCGCACTACCTGGCCGCGGCGCTCGACCTGACCAACCGGATGTCGCCCGCCGAGCGGCGGATCGACCCGGATCGGCTGGCCGAGTCCGACCGCGCGTTCCTGATCCGCTCGGCCCAGGACAAGTACCTGCGTCACCGCTCGTTGATCGGCGGCATCGAAGGCTGCCGGGCGACCGTGGACGAGCTCGCCGACGCCGGGGTGGACGAGATCGCCTGCTTCGTGGATTTCGGCGTGCAGCCGGACCTGGCGCGCGAGGGATTCGAGGCGCTCGACCGGCTGCGTCGGACGGTGGCCGACGCCCCTGCCCGCGACGCCGGGGCGGCGGCCCGTCCGGCGGTCGTCCTGACCCAGCCCGAGCGCGGGGCCGCACCGCAGAGCCGACCGCCGCAGCCCGTCGCGCTGCCCAGCACCCCCAACCAGCGCCTGGTCTGGGCCGCCGCACAGTTCGGCGCCGAGACCAACAGCGCGTACAACCTGCGCCGACTGCTCAGTCTGAGCGGAGAGTTGGACACCCGGGCGGTGCGCGCCGCGTTCCGGACGCTGGTGGACCGGCACGAGTCGTTGCGGGTGGCCTTCAGCGACGACGGCGCCACCCAGACCGTACGGACGGATGTGGACGCTGACCTCGAGCTGATGGACCTGTCCGGTCTGGACGAGGCCGCGCGCGCCCGAGAGCTCACGGCGCTGCTGGAGGAGGAGGCCGCCCGCCCGTTCGACCTGGCCCGTGGACCGCTGCTGCGTGGCACGCTCCTGACCGTGGGGCCTCGCGAGCACCTGCTCTGCCTGACCGCGCACCATGTGGCCGTCGACGGCGGTGCGGAGAACGTGCTGCTGGACGAACTGGGCCGTCTCTACGCTGACGAGATCGGTGTCGGCGAGCCGCTCGCCCCGGCACCCCGGCTCGCCGACTACCTGCTCGGGCCCGACGGCCGGTCCGCGACCGAGGCCGACCTGGCGTACTGGCGCGGCGTCTTCGACCCGCTGCCCGAACCGCTCACCCTGCCCGGCCGGCGCCGCACCGTCGGCAAGCGGGTGACCGGGCACGCCGGTGCCCGGCTGAACGTCGACTTCGACCAGGACCTGCTGCGACGGGTGCGGAAATTCGGCTCCCAACACGGAGCCAGTCCGTTCATGGTGGTGCTGGCCGCCTACACGGCGTTGCTGCACGAGATCGCCGGCCAGGATGACGTGGTGGTCGGTGTGCCCACCGCGCGCCGCCCTGCCGAGGGCCCGGGCAAGGACCTGGTCGCCTACTGCGCCAACGTGCTGCCCATCCGTTCGCTCCGCGACCCGGCGGAGGACTTCCACGCCCACCTGCGCCGGATCCGCGGGGTGCTGCTCGATGCCTTCGACCACGAGGCCTGCACGCTGGCCGAGATCATGCGTGACCTGCCGAAGCCAGCGACCTGGGGTCAGCCGGCGATCCTCTCGGCCGTGTTCAGCTGGGACAAGCCGCACCTGCCGGAGCTGCCCGGGCTCACGGTGCGGCACCTGGAGAGCGGGGCCCCCGCGGTCCGGTTCGACCTGGGGCTGAACATCACGCACTTCGACAGTGGCCACCGCATTTCCTGGGATTACAACACCGAGGCGGTCAGTGAGGACGAGGTCCGGGCACTGAACGTCCGGTTCGACGTGCTGCTGCGCGCCGCGGTGGGCGCGCCCGCGGCCGAGACCGAGGCCGAGCGCGCCACGGAGCTGGTGGCGCGGCACGCCGAGCGGCGGCCGCAGGCCGTGCCGGTGTGCGGCGAGACGGTTCCGCTGACACTCGCCATGGCGGTCGAGCGGGCCCGGCGGCTGGCGGCACGGCTGGTCGAGGCCGGGGTCGGCGCCGGCGATCCGGTCGGGCTCGCGGTCGAACCGGGGTCCGCGCTGCTGGTGGGAGTGCTCGGCATCCTGTGGTCCGGCGGCTGTGGGGTCCCGCTGGGCACCGACGGTGTCGCGACGGCCGGGCGGCCGACCGTGGCCGTCGCCGACCGGGGGCGGGTGCCGGGTCTCGACGGCGTAGCCCTGGTGGAGGTCCACGCCTGGGACGCCGGGCCGGTGCCCGAGCTGCCGGTGCTCGACGATCAGGCCGTGGCTGTGCGACTGGGACCTGACCTTTTCGTGACGCACCGTCAGTTGAGCGACGCGGTCGCCGCGTCGGTCGCCTCGCACGGCGACGAGGCCGAGGACGGGCACTTGCTACCGCGCGGCATGGCGGACTTGTCGGACTGGGCGGCCCTGCTCGGCGCGGCGGCCGGCGGCCGCGCCGTGCGGTGGGACGAACCGGTTCCGTCGGAGCGCGAAAGTGCCCGCGCGCACCAGCCGCCGACTCCGCGTACCGATGTGTCGACTCCGCTGGCCGACGAGTCGACCCCGCGATCCGGCATGTCGGATCAGGCTGCCGCTGCCCCCACCACGCGGGACCCCGGCATCGTCCCGGAGTTGATCGGGATCTGGTCCCAGGTCCTGGGCCGGACCGGACTCACCGCCGAGTCGGACTTCTTCGAGGAGGGCGGCGACTCCATCTCCGCGGTCCAGATCCTGGCGAAGATCCGCACCCGGTTCGCGGTCGACCTCCCCGTGGACGTCTTCTTCGACGCGCCCACCGTCAGCGACCTGGCCCGCTCGGTGCGGTCCCACTGATCACGGGCGGGCCGCCCGCCGCCACCGCACGTCCCGCCGAGCAGCAAGTAGGAGAGCGATGAATCAGGAGTCAGGATCCCCTGACGTCGAGCAGGCAGCGGACCGAGTCCGTGTGGCACTCCGGGAGCTGCCGGGGGTCACCGACTGGTGGGTGGCTGCTGGGCCGGCCGATACCGGGATCATCGCCTACGTGGTCCCTGGACGGCCGACCGGCCATGCCGACCTCCTGCGCACCCTGCGGCGCGCCTGCGTCGGCGTGCCGCCGGAACTGGGCCCGCACCTGGTCCGGCTGACCGCGTTGCCCCGCGACCCCGAGGGGCACGTGGACCAGGGCCAGCTGGCCGAGCTGCCGGCACTCGGCGAGGACACGCTGCGCGCGGCTGAACGGGCCGCACGGGACGTCGGCGCCGCCCAGGCCCGGGCCGCGATCGTGGAGGCCGGTGTACCGCAGCCCAACGGCCTGGTGGTCCGGCCGGACGATGCCGCCCCGGTGACCGGGCGTCAGGACGGCGAGGCGCGCCCGGCACTGCTCAGCGGGGGGCGGCGGACCAGCGACCCGGACGGTCCGCTCACCCTCGCACAAGCACTGGAGCGGGCCGCGGCCAGCAGCGCGGGCGTGGTGTTCGTCCCGGGCACGGGCGAGGCGGTCCGGCTGACCTACGGCGAGCTGCGCGAGCGCGCCGCACGGGTGGCGAAGGGCCTGCAGGGGGCCGGGGTGCGTCCGGGCGATCCGGTGCTGCTGCCGGCCGGCGACCACGAGGAGTTCCTGACCGCCTTCTGGGCCTGCCAGGTGAGTGGCGCGGTGGCTGTACCGTGCGCCCCGGTCACCGCCGAGGCGGGCGCCTTGGCGGCGGAGCGGCTGCAGTACGTGTGGGAACTGCTCCAGGAGCCCGTGATCGTCACCTCCGACCCGACGAGCGTGCCGCCGGCCGTACGCGAACGCGCCCGGCTGCACGGCCTGAACGCGCTGACCGAGGCCGAGCCCGCTACCCCGGCAGGGATCGCGCCGGATGACACCGCGGTGATGCTGCTGACCTCCGGCAGCACCGGGATGCCCAAGCTGGTCACCCAGACCCACGCGGCGATCCTCTCGATGACCGCCGCCGCCCGCGCCACGCTCGGCCTCGGCGCCGACGACGTCTCGGTCAACTGGTTCCCGCTGGACCACGTGGTCGGCCTGCTGATGTGCCACGTCCGCGACATCTACCTGTGCTGCGAGGACGTGCACGTCCCCACCGACGTCGTGCTCGGCGACCCGCTGCGCTGGCTGGACCTGCTCACCCAGTACCAGGCCACCCTGACCTGGGCGCCGAACTTCGCCTTCTCGCTGATCGGAGCCCGCGCCGGGGACCTGGCCGACCGTGACTGGGACCTGTCCCGGGTGCGGTCCATCATCAACGCGGGGGAAATGGTTGTCGCCGAGCAAGTACGCCAGTTCCTCGCCGTGCTCGCACCGTTCGGACTCCGGGATCACACCGTGCAGCCCGCCTGGGGCATGTCCGAGACCTGCTCCGTGGTGACCGCGGACCAGGACTTCTCCGGCACGGTGGGCTCTCTGCTCGGTCCCGTGTCGGTCGGCGGCCCGTTCCCCGGCCTGTCGGTGCGCATCGTCCGGGCCGACGGCTCGCCCGCCGTCGAGGGCGAGACCGGCGACCTGGAGGTCACCGGCAGCATGGTCACCCGCGGCTACCACAACAACGACAAGGCCAACGCTGACTCCTTCGCACCCGACGGCTGGTTCCGCACCGGCGACCGCGCCGTCATCGCCGCCGGGGCGCTGACCATCGTCGGCCGCTCCAAGGACGTCATCCGGGTCAACGGCATCAGTATCCCCTCGACCGAGGTGGAGGCCGTGGTCGAGCGCTCCGACCGGGTACGTGAGAGCTTCACCGCCGCGGTCTGCTACCGCCCCGACAACGCTGCCACCGACGAGATCGCCGTCTTCTACAGCCCGCGGGCCGGCCAGCAGGGGGAGGCGGTGGGCGCTGACGTACGCCGGCGGGTGCTGGAGCACTACGGCTTCCCGCCCCGGCACGTCATCCAGGTGCGGCCCGAGGAGATCCCCAAGACCTCGATCGGCAAGATCCGCCGAGCGGTGCTCGCCGCACGGCTGCACGCGGGGGAGTTCGATGACCGGCTGGCGCGCGGCGCGGCGGCCGAACCCGCCGGGGTGTGGCTGGCCCGCCCCGAGTGGCGTGTCCGAGCGGCCCGTCCCACCGCGCCTGGCATCCGTGACATCGACGCCGCGCGAACCGTGGTGCTGGGCGCGGACGCCACGACCGGCAGACGACTGCGTGCCCTGCTGACCGCCCACGGGCACCGCTGCACCTTCGGGATCTGGGACGGCGACCAGGAGATGGACCCCCACCTGGTCACGGTCGCGCCCTCCATCGGCGCGGTCGGCGCGTTCCTGGCCGACGGCGCGGACGGCACCCGGCTGCCCGGCGAAGTGGTGCTCGCCTTCCCGGCCGAGCCGCGGCCGCAGGATGCGCGCACCGTGATCGAACGCCAGGCCTCCGTGATCGAGCAGGTACTGCTGGTGGTCCGCGCGCTGGACGAACTGGCGCCGCGCGGGCCGGTCCGGCTCACCCTGCTCGGCGCCGGCCTGTGCGCGGTCACCGCCGACGACATCCCGGACCTCGCGCTGAGTCCGCTCGCGGGGCTGGCCCCCAGCCTCGATGCCGAACTGCCGTGGCTACGGGTGCGGTTGATCGACGCCGAACCCGGTGATGAGCGGGCTGCGGACGGCGAACTGCTCGGCGAGGCGGTCGGCGCTCTGGTTTCCTACCGGGGCGGTGTGCGGCGCGAGCTGTGCATCACCGGCCAGCCCGAGCCCGAGCCCGTCACGGACGGGCCGTCGGCACTCTTCCGACGGGACGCGACCTACCTGGTCACCGGTGGCCTCGGCGGCGTCGGCTTCGAGGTCTGCCGTCATCTGCTCGCCACCACCGGCTGCTCGCTCGTCCTGCTCGGCCGCACACCCCTGCCGGAGCCGAGCACCCTGCAGGGCGACCGGGACGCACTCGACGCCCGCCAGCGGCGTCTGCGCGAGCTGGAACAGGTCGGCCGGGTCCGCTACCTCGCTGTCGACTCCGGCGACGAGGACGGGCTGCGCGCCGCGCTCGCGGAGGTCGAGGCGGCCTGGAACCTGCCGGTCGCCGGTGCCGTGCACGTGGCCGGCCTGATGGACGGCGTCCCGGTCGCCGAGCTGACGCCGGAGCGGCTGCGCGAGGTACTCGCTGCCAAGGTCGAACCCGCCCTCCTGCTGGGTCGGCTGATCGCCGAGCGGAAGGGCTCCGTGGTCGCCTTCTCCTCGGTCAACGCGATCTTCGGCGGCGCCCAGGTGGCCGGTTACGGCGCGGCCAACGCCTTCCTCGACGCCTGGGCCGCACAGCTGGGCGCCCGGGGCGTGCCGGTGCACCTGCTGTCCTGGTCCCGCTGGCAGTCGACCGGCATGAGTGCGGGCAGTGAGGACGACGAACTGGTCCGCTCGCGCGGCTACCGGGTGCTCACCGTGGAGGCCGCGCTGCGCGCCTTCGACAGCGCCGTGCGGCTGCCCGTCGGCCACACCGTGATCGGCCTGGAGCCGACCAACCCGTTCATTCTGGCCCGCATCGAACTGCCGACCGCACCGCTGGACCGGCTCGAGGTCCGCTGCGTACCGCTGCCCGCTCACACCGGCGAAATCGTCGTCAACGATCTGCGCGGCAGACCGGTCGCGGTGGCGGCCGTCGCCGACCCGACGGGTACGGGCTCGCGCGAGGGCGCCGACCAGGAGACCCTCGCCACTCTCGCCGGTATCTGGCAGGAGGTCCTCGCCGTTCCCGAAGTCCTCTACGGTGAAGGCTTTTTCGACATGGGCGCGCGGTCTCTGCAGCTGCCCCGGGTGCAGCACCTGATCGAGGAGAAGCTGCGGACCCGGGTGGAGATCTCCGACTTCTTCGCCCATCCGACCGTGGCCGCCCTCGCCGCGCACCTGGACCGCCTGCGCGGCGCGGGCGGTGGGGGAGGCGGGAGCGGACAACCCGAACCGGCCGCGCCGCGGCGCGGTTCCGACCGGTTCGACCGACCGGGCACCGTCCTCCTTGAAACCGAGGCCGTGTGATGAGCACCGCCGAATCCGGACGGGACGTCGCGATCATCGGCATGGCCTGCCGGTTCCCGGGCGCGAACACGCCCGAGCAGTTCTGGGCCAACCTCACCGGCGGGGTCTCCTCGATTCGGACCTTCACCCCCGACGAACTCCTCGCCGCCGGCGTCGACCCCGACGTGGTGCGCCACCCCGACTACGTGCCGTCCGCGGGTTACCTGGAAGGCGCCGAGGACTTCGACCCCGGGCTGTTCCGGATCCCGCCCGCCGAGGCGCGGATCACCGACCCCCAGCACCGGCTCTTCCTCGAGTGCGTCTGGGACGCCCTCGAACGGGCCGGGTACGACCCGCAACGGCTCGGCGACGCACGGATCGGCTGCTTCGGTGGCGCGGGCATGGCCCTGTACGCGGGCAACCGACTCAGCTCCTACTTCAGCGAGAACCTGGCCCGCAGTTCCAGCCTGCTCACCGAACTCGCCCCGCTTCAGGCGTTCATCGCCACGCAGAGCGACCACCTCTGCACACGGGTCTCGCACCGCCTCGGCCTCCGCGGACCCAGCATCGGTGTGCAGACCGCCTGCTCCACCGGCCTGGTGACGCTCCATCTGGCCTGCCAATCGCTGCTCACCGGAGAGAGCGACATGGCGCTCGCCGGTGCGGCCGGGGTGCACTTCCCGCTGCGCCGCGGCTACGTGTACGAGGAAGGCGGCTTCCTGTCCCCGGACGGCGTGTGCCGCCCGTTCGACGCGGCGGCGCGCGGCACCGTGGGCGGCAGCGGCGCGGGCGTCGTACTGCTGCGCCGCCTGCGGGACGCGCTGGCCGACGGCGACCCGATCTGTGCGGTGGTCAAGGGCAGCGCGGTCAACAACGACGGCGCTCTCCGGGCCGGCTACCTGGCCCCCAGCGCCGAGGGCCAAGCCGACGTGGTCCGCACGGCGCAGCGGACGGCTGGGATCGCACCGGACGACATCGGGTACCTGGAGGCGCACGGCACCGGCACCGCGCTCGGCGACGCCATCGAGGTCAGCGCGCTCACGCAGGTGTTCGGCGCCGGAACCGGGCGGGAGATAGGCCTGGGATCGGTGAAGTCCAACATCGGCCACCTGGACACCGCGGCCGGCCTGCCAGGGCTGATGAAGGCGGCCATGGCGCTGGAGCACGGTTTGATCCCTGCCACGCTGAACTTCACCTCTCCCAACCCGGCACTGCGACTGGAGAGTTCGCCGTTCTTCGTGGTGTCCGAGAACACCCCGTGGATCCAGCCACGGGCCGAACGCCTCTCCGGGATCAGCTCGTTCGGTGGCGGCGGCACCAACGCGCACGTGGTGCTCGCCGCCGCGCCCGAGCGGCCCGCCGCGCGGACGGACGCTGGCCCCTACCTGCTCACCCTGTCGGCACGTAGCTCGGACGGGCTGCGTCAGCAGGCCGAAGCCTATGCCGACCACGTGGCCGCCACCGAGCAGGACCCGGCCGACGTCTGCGTCACCGCCCGGACGGCCCGGCCCGCTTTCGCCCACCGCGCCGCGGTGGCCGCGCCCGACGCGGACACCCTGGTGGAGCGGTTGCGCACCTTGGCGCGCCACGACGTGACGGCGGACCGGGCCGCGCCGACGGGGGACCGGCAGCCCGTCTTCCTGTACAGCGGCCAGGGCGGCGCACTCGCCGAGACCGCCTGGGCCCTGTACCAGCAGGTGCCGGCCTTCCGGTCCGGACTGGACGCGTGCCTGCGGGAACTCGGTGAGGCAGGCCCCGCACTGCTGGAGCTGTTGCGCACCGATGCCCCAGCCCTGCACACCGAAGCACGCTGGGCCCAGCTCGGGCTGTTCTGCTTCCAGTACGCGCTCACCGGAGTGTGGACTTCGGCCGGGGTCCATCCCGCCGCCGTGCTCGGCCACAGCCTCGGCGAGTACGCAGCCGCCTGCGCGGCCGGGGTCCTCGACCTGCCGGACGCACTGCGGCTGGTGACGGCGCGCGGCCGGCTGATGGACGAGCTCTGCCCGGCCGGCTCGTTGCTGGCTGTGATGGAGTCCGAGGAGCGGGTACGCGACGTACTCGTCCGCACCGCCGTGCCCGCCGAGATCGCCGTGGTCAACGGCGAGCGCGCGGTTGTGGTCGGCGGGCCCGCGGACGCGCTCGCCAAGATCACCGCCGAACTCGGTACCGAGACCGTCACCACCGCCGTTCACACCACGCACGCGTTCCACACCAGCGCCGTCGACCCGATGCGCGAGGAGTTCGAGCGCGCCGTCGACGGGGTCCGGTTCCGCGAGCCCAGGGTGCCGTTCGTCTCCTCGATGGCCGGCGGTGCGGGGCTGTCGGCCGCCGATCCGGCGTACTGGGTGCGCCAGGTGCGCGAGACCGTACGGTTCGGGGACGCCCTGGAGTCGCTGCTCGACGGCCACCGTCTGTTCCTGGAGATCGGTCCCGCCGCCGTGCTCAGTGGCCACGGGCGGAGCTCCGGAGCCGACGCGGCCTTCGTCTCCTCCCTGCAGCGCCGCAGGGGTAGGGCCGGGGCGCTCACGCAGGCGGCCGCCCGCCTCTACGCCCTCGGCACGCCGGTCGACACCTCCCGGTTCGGTGCGCGCGGCTCCGGACGACGGGTGCTCATTCCCACCTCGCACCGGGTCCGCGAACGCTACTGGATCGACCCGGGCCCGGCCGCGCAGACCGTGACACCCGAGGCCGCCTCGATCACCGACGGGACGCTCTTCCACGGCCGCACGGTCTGGGAGTCGGCACCGGGACCCTTCACCGAGACCACCTCGGACCTGTCCTGGACCGTGCTGGGCTCACCCGACAATCCGGTCGCTGTGCGCCTCGCGGAGGCGATCCGCACGCACACGGGGTCCTGCGAGCTGCAGGCACCGGGCGAGGCACCGCCGAGCGGGACGCCCGGCACCCTCGCCGCGGGGGTCGTCTGCGTCCCCGACCCGACCGTGGGCCCGGCCCCGGTCGGCCTGCCCGACTGCGTCGCCACCGTAGCCGCCCTGCTGCGCGGCTACGCGGACGGCACCACCGCCGCGCCGCGCCGCCTGGTCCTGCTGACCACGCGTGCCCAGTCCACCGATGCCGCCCCCGATCCCGCACATGCGGCGCTGTGGGGCCTGGCCCGTAGCGCGCGCACCGAGCTCACCGAGACCGCGATCCACTGCGTGGACACGGACGGTGGCCCGTTCGACGCCGGTCTGGTGGCCGACCTGGTCGGTGGTGTCGATGCGGAGGTCGCCTACCGTGACGGCGTCCGGCTGCTCGCCCGGCTCGGTCCGGTCGCCGGGCAGCCCGCCCTGCCGCGTCTGGACCCCGACGCGACGTACCTGGTCACCGGCGGCGCGGGTGCGCTCGGTGCCCGGGTGCTGCGTCGGTTGTACGAACTGGGGGCCCGTCACCTGGTGGCGCTCGGCCGGACAGCAGGCGGTGCCGGTATCGGTGAGACGATCCTTGAGGAGCTGCGGGCCGACGGCCTCGATCTGCTGAGAGCCCAGGTGGACGTCACCGAACCCGCGCAACTCGAGTCCTTGCTCACCTATGTGGCGAGCGCCTATCCGCCCGTACGCGGCATCGTGCACACGGCCGGAGTGCTCGACGACGCGACCTTGGCCAACCTCACACCCGATGCGCTGGCCCGGGTGCTGGCCCCCAAGCTCGACGGCACCCGTCATTTGGACCGGCTCACGGAGCGGCTCGACCTCGATTTCTTCGTCTGCTTCTCGTCCATCACCGCGACGCTGGGCGCCCCGGCCCAGGCCGCCTACGCTGCCGCGAACGCGGCGATGGACGCCGTCGCGGCAGGCCGCCGGGCGCGCGGGCAGCGGGCGGCCTCGGTCCAGTGGGGCCCTTGGTCCGGGGGCGGCATGCACACCGCCCTCGGGGAACGGTCCAGGAGCATCGGCCGGGGTCTCGGCGAGCTCAGCCCCGAGCAGGGCATGTCCGTGCTCGACCGCGTGCTCGCCGCCCCATCTGACACCACGCTCGCCGCCCAGCTGCGTGTACCGCACGCCGACGCTGATCCCGTCGCCTTCGCCCGCCAACTCACCGACCCGCCGGCCGAGGGCGCCATCCCGCCGGCCGCCGGCGCCGTGGCCGCCGACCTACGCGCACTCCGGCCCTGGCAGCGTGCCGCCCGGATGATCGATTACGTGTCCAGCGCCGTTGCGACCCTGCTAGGGGAGGAAGTCGGCGCCCTCGACACCGAAACCCCCTTCATCGAACTGGGTCTGGACTCCCTTCTCGGCCTGCGCCTGGGCAGCCGCCTCCGTCAGGACCTGGCCATACGCCTCTCACCGACCTACAGCTTCGACTACCCCACGATCGAGGAGTTGTCCTCACACTTGGTGGAGTTGATCGAGTGAGGTGGCCCGCACCAGCCGACACGGTCGGCTGACGGTCGCGTTCTGTGACGAGCTCCTCGGGGACGGGGCCGGCGACCGGCCGTGGGGTCGTGGCTGCGCTGATGGTGTCGCGAGGTTGAGGGCTGATCGGTGCCGACGCGGACTCAGCCGGAGTTCGCGGCGATGTCGTGGATCTCCTACGGGATCGCCTTGTCGGCCTCTGCCGGTCCAAGAGATCGCGTGTCGTGGCAAGGGCCGGCTCGCCGCCCGGCCGCCCCTGGAGGTCGCACCGACGGCGCCGCACCCCGCACGAGCGGGGTGCGGCGCCGTCGTGTCGCGCCGAGGTCTCGACCGGACAAAGAAGTCGCCGAACCTTGTTCCCGATCTTGCCCTGTCGGTGGCGAGTGGACTATACCTGTCGGCACCCGGGCCGCCGAGGAACCCCGCGCGGCCCGGCCCGGTAGCACGACCCGAGCTTCAACCGAACTGCGGTGTAGGGCATTTCGCCGGTAGCGCCTCGAACGTCCGGTACACCGCCTGAGTCCTGGAGAAGGCGAGGACTTGAGCATGGGATCTGCCGACGTCGACCGCAGAAACCTCATCAAACGCGCCACCGCCCTCGGCCTGCTCGCCGCCCCGGCGATGGGCGCGCTGACATCCTGCGCCTCCGGCGGCGGCGGTGAGGGAAACGAGAAAGTCGCGGGGGGCGAGAAGACGGATCAGAACCCGCTCGGCGTGAACGAGAAGGCCGGGCTGGAGGTCGTGATCTTCAACGGCGGCTACGGCGAGCAGTACGCCAAGGACGCGCACAAGATCTACGAGAGCCGCTACGGCTCCGTCAAGCACGACGCCACGCAGAAGATCCGCACCACGCTGCAGCCCCGCATCATCAAGGGCAACCCGCCGGACGTGATCAACAACTCCGGCGCCGAGGCGATGGACATCGCCTCGCTCATCGAGGAGGAGCAGGCCGAGCCGCTGGACGCGCTGCTCGACGCGCCCACCCTGGACGACCCGGACACCAAGATCCGGGACGTGCTGGTGCCGGGCACGATCACGAAGGGCCAGTTCGGCGGTGAGGAGATGTACCAGCTCAACTACTCCTTCACCGTCTACGGCACCTGGTACTCCCAGACCGCCCTGGACCGGCTGGAGGTGGAGTACCCGAAGACGTGGGACCAGATGCTCGCCGTCTGCGCCAAGGCGAAGAAGGAGGGCATCGCCGGCTGGACGTACGCGGGCAAGCACCCCTACTACTTCGCCTTCACGATGTACCCGTTCATCGCCAAGATCGGCGGCCAGGACGTTCTGAAGGCCATCGACAACCTGGAACCGGGCGCCTGGAAGCACGACGCCGTCCGCAAGGCGTTCGACGCCTACTACGAGCTGTACGCCAAGGGCTACATCCTCGAGGGCACGCCCGGCATCGACCACACCCAGTCCCAGACGCAGTGGAACAAGGGGAAGGCCCTGTTCATACCCAACGGTTCGTGGGTGGAGAACGAGGCCAAGAAGACGACCCCGGCGGACTTCGAGATGCGGGTCGCCCCGCCCACCTCCCTGGACTCCTCCGACGCCATGCCGTTCGAGACGGTGTGGGCGGAGGCCAGCGAGCCGTTCATGGTCCCGTCCCGGGCGAAGAACGTGGCGGGCGGGATGGAGTGGCTGCGCATCATGCTCGGCAAGGAGTCCACCGCCAACTTCACCCAGCTCGTCTCCGCCCTCACCTGCGTCCAGGGCGCCGCCGACGGCCTCGACCTCCAGTCCGGCCTGGCCTCGGCGAGCGAGGTGCTGAAGGCGGCGGGGGAGAACGTCGTCGCGCCCCGCATCCACGACTGGTACCTGGAACTGCACAAGGACAAGATCGGCGGCACGATCGCCGCCATGATGGCCGGGGACATCAAGCCCGCCGAGGCCGTCAAGCGCTGTCAGCGCTTCGCCGACGAGACGGCGAAGGACGACAGCGTCCGCAAGTACGAGCGCTGAGCGACGGTGCCGCCCGCCCCGCGCGGGCGGCACCGTCACCCAGCGGCCAGCAGCAGTCGCGACACGCCGGTCACCGGCGCGGTGAGGAAAGCGGGAGGCCCATGGCGACCGGCGCGCAGGTTTCGGCGGGCCCGGCGGGTTCCGGGGCTCCGGAAGGGCGCAAGCCACCGGAGCGGACGTCCCCGGCGCGGCGGCTGCGTCCTGCCGAGATCCCGCTCTTCGTGGTGGCGTTCCTGCTGCCGCCCCGGCTCACCCCCGCCCGGGTGAAGCACGACCGGCGGTACCGCACGCTCGACAAGTACCGCTTCGTCTGCGGTTTCCTCCTGCTGCCCCTGGCGATCTACGCCGTCTTCGTGGTGTCGCCGTTCGTGCAGGCGTTCTACTACTCGCTGACGGACTGGACGGGCTACAGCGCGGACTTCACGTTCGTGGGCCTGGAGAACTACGAGCGGCTGCTGGACGACTCCGACTTCTGGGCCTCGCTGACCAACAGCCTCACCTTCCTCGTCCTCGCGCCCGCCCTGACGCTCGGCCTCGGCCTGTTCTTCGCCTTCATGCTGCAGGCGGGCGGGCGGCGGGCCCGTGGCGAGGCGATCTCGGGGGTGCGGGGCGCGAAGTTCTACAAGATCGTGTACTTCTTCCCGCAGGTCATCTCGGTGGCGATCATCGGTGTCGTCTGGGCCGCCGTCTACGACCCGATCACCGGCCCGCTGAACGAGGCCTTCCGCGCGGTGGGTCTCGACGGGCTCGCGCAGAACTGGCTGGCGGACCCGGACCTCGCCCTGTGGTCGGTGCTCTTCGTCCTGTGCTGGAGCTTCATCGGCTTCTACGTGGTGCTCTTCTCCGCCGCGATGGGCTCGGTGCCCAAGGACATCTACGAGGCGGCTCTGCTGGACGGTGCCGGGCGCACGGTCACCTTCTTCCGCGTGACGCTCCCCCTGATCGGGGACAGCGTCCGGACGGGCTGGATCTACATGGGCATCCAGGCCCTGGACGCCTTCGCCATCGTGCACATCATGACGATCAACAAGGGCGGGCCCGGCAACTCCACGCTGGTCACGCCGGTGTACCTGTACAAGAAGGCGTTCGAGTCCGCGCAGGCGGGCTACGCCACCGCCATCGGCGTCGTCCTCCTGCTGGTCACCATGGCCTTCGCGGCGATCATGATGCTGGTCGGCCGGCGTGAGCGCATCGAGTACTGAGACGAGCGGGGAGACGGACCGATGAGCGCCATCCGCACCGACCAGCCCACCGGCGACGCCGGGGCCGACCTCGCGAAACGCCCGCCGCGGGGCCCCGACCGCCCGGCCGGGGGCAGCGCGAAGGACGGCGCGGCGCTGAACGTCTTCTCCGGTGCCTTTCTCGTCCTGTGGTCGGTCATGGCCGCTGGCCCGCTGCTGTGGGTGATGATCAACTCGCTGCGCGAGTCGGGGAAGATCCAGGGGCAGCCCTTCGGCTGGCCCACGGACCTCAGCTTCGAGAACTTCGCGAACGCCTGGTCGGACGCCAACATCGGCCAGTACGCCCTGAACTCGGTGATCGTGCTGGCCGGTTCGCTGCCCGGCACCATGCTGCTCGGCTCCATGGCCGCCTACGTCATCGCGCGCTTCGGCTTCTTCGGCAGCCGGGCGGTGTACCTGCTGTTCGCGGGCGGCATGATGTTCCCGATCATCCTCGCCGTCGTGCCGCTGTTCTTCGTGATGGACACCATGGGCCTGCTGGACACCAAGCTGGGCCTGGTGCTCGTCTACATCGCCTACTCGCTGCCGTTCACGACGTTCTTCATGACCGCCTTCTTCCGGACGCTGCCGGGCAGTGTCGCCGAGGCGGCCATGATCGACGGTGCCTCGCACAGCCGCACGTTCTTCCAGATCATGCTGCCCATGGCCCGTCCGGGCCTCATCAGCATCGGGATCTTCAACTTCCTGGGGCAGTGGAACCAGTTCTTCCTGCCGCTGGCGCTGAACTCCGAGAGCCGGGACGAGGCGCTGCTCACCCAGGGGCTGGCCGAGCTCTCCGTGAGCCAGGGCTACGAGGGGGACTGGGGTGCCCTCTTCGCCGGGCTGACCATCGCGATGCTGCCCATCCTGGTGGTGTACATGGTCTTCCAGCGGCAGGTCCAGGAAGGGCTGACGGCGGGAGCCGTCAAGTAGGGCGGAAGTCGGTCGGTGTCCGCACCTGGAGGGAGTATGCCCGCACTTCGCACCCTCTGCGCCTTCGGCCCCCCCCTGAAACCACGGCGCCCCGTTCCGTCACGTCCACCACATCTGAGCGCGTGCCCCGCTCAAGGGGTTGACGGAAACCGGCGCACACGGTCCCCTTAGGGTTCATATGTTGGAAACGGGCCGTGTCGCGACGGGTGGGAGTGGGTCAGTAGTGGAGACACCGGGGTCGCAGTCCTCGCTGCACCGGGCCAACCTGGAGCGGGTGATCCGCGCCGTTCGCACGGCGGGGTCGCTGACCCAGGCGGAGATCGCCCGGACCACGGGTCTGTCGGCCGCCACCGTCTCCAACATCGTCCGGGAGCTCAAGGAGAGCGGAACCGTCGACGTGACGCCGACCTCGGCGGGCGGCCGGAGGGCGCGCAGCGTCTCCCTCTCGGGGGACGCCGGAATCGTCGTCGGCGTCGACTTCGGCCACTCCCACCTGCGGGTGGCCATCGGCAACCTCGCGCACAAGGTCCTGGCCGAGGAGTCCGAGCCGATCGACGTGGACGCGTCCGCGTCACAGGGCCTGGACCACGCCGAGGCCCTGGTCACTCGGCTGCTGGCCGGGCTCGGCATCCGGGCGGAGAAGATCGTCGGGGTGGGGCTCGGCGTGCCCGGGCCCATCGACGTGGAGACCGGCATCCTCGGCTCGACGGCCATCCTGCCCGGCTGGTCGGGCACCAACCCGCGCGACGACCTGGCCGCCCGCCTGGGGGTCGCCGTGCACGTGGACAACGACGCGAACCTCGGCGCCCTGGGTGAGCTGGTCTGGGGCACCGGGCGCGGCGTCGCGGACCTGGCCTACATCAAGGTGGCCAGCGGCGTCGGCGCCGGCCTGGTCATCGGCGGGCGCGTCTACCGCGGCCCCGGCGGCACCGCCGGGGAGATCGGCCACATCACGCTGGACGAGTCCGGGCCGGTGTGCCGCTGCGGCAACCGCGGCTGCCTGGAGACCTTCACCGCGGCCCGCTACGTGCTCCCGCTGCTCACCCCGGGCCACGGGCCGGACCTGACCATGCCGCGCGTCGTGGAGCTGGCCCGGGAGGGCGACCCGGGCTGCCGGCGGGTGGTCTCGGACATCGGGCGGCACATCGGCAGTGGAGTCGCCAACCTCACGAACCTGCTCAATCCCAGCCGGGTGATCCTCGGGGGCGATCTCGCCGACGCCGGTGACCTGGTGCTCGACCCCATCCGCGAGTCCGTGTCGCGCTACGCCATCCCGAGCGCCGCCCGCCGGCTCTCGGTGGTGCCCGGTTCGCTCGGCGGCCGGGCCGAGGTGCTGGGCGCGCTGGCGCTCGTGCTGAACGAGATGGGCGACGCGCCGCTCCTCCAGCCGGCGACGGACACCGTCCCGGTCGGCGTCTGAACCCCCTTTCCGGGCTGTTCCTGACACCTTTTCGGGCACCCTCCGCGTTCAGGATGTTCACGCACGCCATCGTTGCGTTCTCTTTATTGCTTAACTTCTTGACGGCATCCCGGGCCGACGGTTGACTTCGGCGCACCTCGGCCGCACCGCCGCGGCCTCGTCAGGGAGGTAGTCACACATGAGCGCAACACTGCGTCGCGCCGCCGTCGTTCTGGCCGCGTCCGCCATGGCCCTCTCGCTCGCCGCGTGCGGCAGCGCCAAGGAGGCGGACGGCGACGACACGCCCGACAACAAGAACGGCGACAAGAACGACGGTCCGCTCTCCATCGGTCTGCTGCTGCCGGAGGACCAGACCGCGCGCTACGAGAAGTTCGACCGGCCGCTGATCGAGGCGAAGATCAAGCAGCTCTGCTCCGACTGCACGATCACCTACAACAACGCCAAGCAGAACTCCTCCGCCCAGCAGCAGCAGATGAACTCGCTCATCACCAAGGGCGTGGACGTCATCATCCTGGACGCCGTGGACTCCAAGTCCATCGCCGGATCGGTCGAGAAGGCCGACGAGGCCGGCATCCCCGTCGTCGCCTACGACCGGCTGGCCGAGGGCCCGATCGACGCCTACACCTCCTTCGACAACGAGGAGGTCGGCCGCGTGCAGGGGAGGGCGCTGCTCGAAGCGCTCGGTGACGACGCCCAGGACGGGCAGATCGTGATGATGAACGGCTCCCCGACCGACCCCAACGCCGCGATGTTCAAGAAGGGCGCCCTCTCCGTACTGGAGGGCGAGGTGACCATCGGCAAGTCCTACGACACCACCGAGTGGAAGCCGAGCGAGGCCAACAAGAACATGAACGGCGCCATCGCGGCGCTCGACGAGGACAACATCGTCGGGGTCTACTCGGCGAACGACGGCATGGCCGGCGGCATCATCACCGCGCTCGAACAGGCGGGCTTCGACGAGCTGCCCCCCGTCACCGGTCAGGACGCGGAGCTCGCCGGAGTCCAGCGCATCATCGCCGGCACGCAGTACATGAGCGTCTACAAGCCCTACCGTCCGGAGGCGGACACGGCGGCCGAGATGGCCATCGCGCTGGCCCGCGGCGAGGACGTCCCGGCCGAGACCACGATCGACAGCCCGACCACGAAGGGCGTGCCGGCGACGCTCATCAAGCCCGTCGCGCTGACCGTGGACAACGTGGAGGAGACCGTCCTGAAGGACAACCTCTACACCCTCGAGGAGATCTGCACGCCCAAGTTCCGCGCGGCGTGCGAGCAGGCCGGACTGATGTGACGCCCGGCGCCCGGGACACCGCTCCCGGGCGCCCCGCGGTCCGCCAGGGCCCCTCAGTCCGCCCCCTCGCAAGGAGTTGTTCTATGTCCACTACGCCGGTACTGGCGCTGCGCGGTGTCTCCAAGCGCTTCGGTGCCGTCCAGGCGCTCACCGATGTCGACCTGGAGGTGCACGCGGGCGAGGTCGTCGCCCTCGTCGGCGACAACGGCGCCGGAAAGTCCACCCTGGTCAAGGCCATCGCCGGAGTCAGCCCCGCCGACGCGGGGGAGCTCCTGTGGCAGGGCGTCCCCGCCCGGGTCGGCCGTCCGCACGACGCGCAGGACCTCGGGATCGCCACCGTCTACCAGGACCTCGCGCTCTGCGACAACCTCGACGTCGTCGGAAACCTCTTCCTCGGCCGTGAGCTGAAACGTTCCGGCGTGCTGGACGAGGTGGAGATGGAACGCCGCAGCCGCGAACTGCTCGCCACCCTGTCCATCCGCATCCCCAGCGTGCGCATCCCGGTGGCCTCGCTCTCCGGCGGCCAGCGGCAGACCGTCGCCATCGCCCGCTCCATGCTGGGCGAGCCGCGTCTGGTCATCCTGGACGAGCCCACCGCGGCCCTCGGCGTCGAGCAGACCGCCCAGGTCCTCGACCTGGTGGAGCGGCTGCGGGAACGCGGCCTGGCCGTCGTCCTCATCAGCCACAACATGGCCGACGTCAAGGCCGTGGCCGACAAGGTGGCCGTCCTCAGGCTCGGCCGCAACAACGGCGTCTTCGACGTGGCCACCACCTCGCAGGAGGAGGTCATCGCCGCCATCACCGGCGCCACCGACAACGCCGTGACCCGCCGCAGGGCGCGCAGCACGGAGCCGAAGACGGAGGCACCGCAGTGACCACCGACCTTTCCAAGACCCCCGGGGACGCCCCGGACGCCTCCGCCGAGCCGCCGTCCCCCGCCACCCCGCCCCCCGCGACCGACCCCCGGCTGCTCGTCCGCACGGAGGGCCTGGCCGGCTACTGGAGCGACTTCCTGCGCCGTATGCGCAGCGGCGAACTCGGCTCGGTGCCCGTCGTCGTCGGACTGGCCGTCATCTGGGTCGTGTTCTGGCTGCTGGAGCCCAGCTTCCTGTCCGCGCAGAACGTCAGCAACCTCTCCGTCTACATCGTCGGCACCGGGCTCATCGCGGTGGGGATCGTCTTCGTGCTGCTGCTGGGTGAGATCGACCTGTCGGTCGGCTCGGTCAGCGGGCTCGCCGGAGCGGTCTTCGCCGTCCTGGCCGTCAACGAGGGCATCGCGGAGTGGCTCGCGCTGCTCGTCGCCCTCCTCACCGGAGCGCTCGCCGGCGCCGTGCACGGCTTCTTCTTCGCCCGCGTCGGCGTCCCGGCCTTCGTGGTCACCCTCGCGGGCCTGCTGTTCTGGAACGGCCTGATGCTCCAGGTCCTCTCCAGCGACGGCACCGTCAACCTGGACAAGGACGGGCTCGTCGGCTCCATGACGAGCCACTTCTTCACCGACGTCGCCGCCGCCTACGGTCTGGCCCTCCTCGCCGTCCTCGGCTACTTCGCCGCCCAGTGGAGCGAGCACCGCCGCCGCAACGCCGCCGGCGTCCCCGCCCGGCCGCTGAGCGAGATCGCCGTCCGCACCGGTGCCCTCGCCGTCGCGGCGTTCCTGCTGGCGTACACCCTGAACCAGTACAAGGGGCTCCCGCTCGCCCTGGTGATCTTCCTGGCCGTCCTCGTGGTGTTCGACTTCGTGGTCCGCCGCACGACGTGGGGCCGGCGGGTCTTCGCGCTCGGCGGCAACACCGAGGCGGCGCGGCGCGCGGGCATCAACGTGACGGCCGTGCGGATTTCGGTGTTCTCCCTCGCCGGCACCATGGCGGCCTTCGGCGGGCTGCTCATCGCCTCCCGCATCGCCGCGGCCGACCAGGGCGCGGGCTCCGGCGTGCTGCTGATGGAGGCGATCGCCGCGGCCGTCATCGGCGGCACCAGCCTCTTCGGCGGACGCGGCACGGTGTGGTCGGCGCTGCTGGGCATGCTGGTCATCGGCTCGATCTCCAACGGCCTCGCGCTGCTGGGGAGCCCCTCCCACCTCCAGTACATGATCACCGGAGGGGTGCTGCTGGCGGCCGTCGTGATCGACTCGGTCTCCCGGCGCACCCAGCGGTCGGCCGGGCGCACGTAGGCGCGCCGCACACCGTCGCCCGGGACGGTGGGCCCCCTCCGCGCGCGGCGGTGGGGCCGTCGTCCCCCGGGTGGAGCAGGCGGCCGGGCTCCCCGCGGAGCCCGGCCGCCCGCGTGCGTCGGGTGCCCCACCCCACCGCGCCGGGCGGCCACCGCGCGGCGAAGACTAGACTCGGGCAGATCGGTGTTCAGGCGTAGACGCCCGAAAGCAAGGAGGCTCAGTGCCAAAGGTGCCGCGTGAACCGCGACGACCCGGTGCGGCAGGGAGCACGCCCCCGACCAGTGGACCGCTGCTGCCCAGCATCTCGGGACCGCGTGACCTGGACGGACTGACCCCGGAGCAGCTCGACGCGCTCGCCGCGGAGATCCGGACGTTCCTCGTCGAGGCGGTGGCCAGGACCGGTGGCCACCTCGGCCCGAACCTCGGTGTGGTGGAGCTGACGATCGCCCTGCACCGCGTGTTCGACTCCCCCCGCGACAGAGTGCTCTTCGACACCGGACACCAGTCCTACGTGCACAAGCTGCTCACCGGCCGCCAGGACTTCTCCCGGCTGCGGGCCAAGGGTGGCCTGTCCGGCTATCCCTCGCAGGCCGAGTCGCCGCACGACGTCATCGAGAACAGCCACGCCTCCACGGTGCTCGGCTGGGCCGACGGCATCGCCAAGGCGAACGAGCTGCGCGGCACCGGTGCCCACGTCGCGGCGGTCATCGGTGACGGTGCCCTCACCGGCGGCATGGCCTGGGAGGCGCTGAACAACATCGCCGCCGCGAACGACCGCCCGCTGGTCATCGTCGTCAACGACAACGAGCGCTCCTACGCCCCCACCATCGGCGGCCTCGCCAGCCACCTGGCGACCCTGCGCACGACCGACGGCTACGAGCGCTTCCTCGCCCGGGGCAAGGAGATGCTGAACCGCACCCCCGTCGTCGGCAAGCCGCTCTACGGCACGCTGCACGGGGCCAAGAAGGGGCTGAAGGACGTCATCGCGCCGCAGGGCCTCTTCGAGGACCTGGGGCTGAAGTACATCGGCCCGATCGACGGGCACGACGTCTCCGCCGTCGAGACGGCCCTGTGGAAGGCCAAGCGCTTCGGTGGTCCGGTCATCGTCCACTGCCTGACCGAGAAGGGCCGCGGCTACCAGCCGGCCCGCCTGGACGAGGCCGACCAGTTCCACGCCGTCGGCGTCATCCACCCCGACACCGGTCTGCCCGTCTCCGCCTCCGGTGCGGACTGGACCTCCGTCTTCGCCGAGGAGATGGTCCGGCTCGGCCGCGAGCGGAAGGACGTCGTCGCCATCACGGCGGCGATGATGCGCCCCACCGGGCTGCACCGCTTCGCCGAGGAGTTCCCCGAGCGGGTGTTCGATGTCGGCATCGCCGAGCAGCACGGTGCCGTCTCGGCGGCCGGGCTCGCCCACGGCGGGCTGCACCCCGTCTTCGCGGTCTACGCGACATTCCTCAACCGCGCCTTCGACCAGGTCCTCATGGACGTCGCCCTGCACCGGCTGGGCGTCACCTTCGTGCTGGACCGGGCCGGCGTCACCGGGACCGACGGCGCCTCCCACAACGGCATGTGGGACCTGTCGATCCTCCAGGTCGTGCCCGGTCTGCGGATCGCGGCGCCGCGCGACGCCGAGCAGCTGCGGGCACAGCTGCGCGAGGCCGTCGAGGTCACGGACGCGCCGACCGTCGTGCGCTACTCCAAGGGCGCCGTCGGGCCCGCCGTACCGGCGGTCGGCACGGTCGGCGGGACGGACGTGCTGCGGGAGGCCGACGCCGAGCGTCCGGACGTCCTGCTCGTCTCCGTCGGAGCGCTCGCCCCGATGTGCCTGGAGATCGCCGAACTCCTCGACCGCCAGGGCATCTCGACCACCGTCGTCGACCCGCGCTGGGTCAAGCCCGTGGACCCGGCGCTGGCGCCGCTCGCCGAGCGGCACCGCGTCGTCGTCACCGTCGAGGACAACTCCCGTGCGGGCGGCGTCGGTTCGGCCGTCGCCCAGGCGCTGCGGGACGCCGGGGTCGACGTCCCGCTGCGAGACTTCGGCATCCCGCCGCGCTTCCTCGACCACGCCTCCCGCAAGGAGGTGCTGGCCGAGATCGGACTGACCGCGCCCGACATCGCCCGGCAGGTCACCGGACTCGTCGCCCGGCTCGACGGCCGCTACGAGGACGACGAGCCGGCCGCCGACCGCGAACGCGAGACGGCGCGGGACTGACCCGGGGCGGCCGAGCCCCACAACGTCCGGCCCCGCACACCGCTTTCGAGCGGCCGTGCGGGGCCGGATAAGTTGGGGCGCATGCCCACCGCCCAGCCGCCGGGCCCGTCCCGCACCACCCGTACCGCCGACCCCTCGGCCCCGGTACGGGCGCCCCGCCCCCGGCGGCCCGATCACTACGCGTCCGCCGCCGCCGTGCGGGAGGCGTCAAGTCCGGTCGGTACGGCCGTCCGGCGCCGTCCGGATACCGCCGCACCGTCCCGCACCCCGTCGACGCCCCGCACGCCGCCGCGCTACTGGCTGCGGCTGCTGCCCGCCCTGCTGGTGCTGACGGTCGCGACCCGACTGCCGTCCTTCCAGCGCCCGGTGTGGAACCCGGACGAGGGTTTCCTCGCCACCCAGGCCCGGATGCTCGCGGCCGGCGGCACCCTCTACGACAACGTCGTGGACCGCAAACCGCCGTTGCTGCCCTGGCTCTACCGGGGCGCCTTCGCCGTCTTCGGCGACGACTCGCTGTGGCCGCTGCGAACCCTGGCCGTCCTCGCCGTCCTGGCCACGGCGACGTTCGCCGCCGCCCTGGCGCGTCGGCGGTGGGGGCCGCGCGCGGGCGCGGTGGCCGGCGTGCTGTGCGTCCTCGGCTCGGTGGGGCTGAACCCGGAGGACGCCCAGGCGGCCACCTTCGAGGTCTTCATGCTGCCGTTCACCGCCGCCGCCGTGTGGGCCGCCGACCGGCGCCGCTGGGTCGTGGCCGGGCTGGCCGTGGCGGGCGCCCTGCTCGTCAAACAGACCGGTGGTGCCGTCCTCCTGCCCGTCCTGTACCTGGCGTGGGCGCGCACGGACCCGGGGCCGGACGGCGGCCGACGGCGCGCCCTGCTCCGCGTCCTGGCCGCCTTCGCCGCGCCGCTGCTGGCCGTGGCGCTGGCCAACGACGTGTCACGCACGCTCTTCTGGACGGTCACGGGCTCCGGCTCGTACGCCACCTTCACCGGCTCCGAACTGCACGTGCTCTCCCGGGGGCTGGCCAACACGGCGCTGTTCGCCGCCGGGGCGGGTGGTCTGCTGCTGCCACTCGCCGTCGTGCTGCGGCGCGGGCTGCCCCACCGCCGCGTCCTCACCACCGACGTGTGGCTCTGGCTCGGCGTCTCGGCGCTCGGCGTCCTCACCGGCTTCCACTTCTTCGGCCACTACTACCTGCAACTCGTCCCGCCGCTGGCCGTCCTGGCCGCCGGGGCGCTGACGCTGCTCACCGTCGACTGGCTCCGGCTGACCGCCGTCGTCTCGGCGGTGCTGTGCACGGTGTTCGTGGCCTGGGGCAGCCATGCGGGCCAGGCCGACCTCGACCACGCCCGGCGGGTGGCCGACGCGGTCCGCAAGGAGACGCGGGCGCAGGACACGGTCCTCATCTGGGGCATGCACCCCGAGACGTACTGGCTCGCCGACCGCATGCCGGCGTCCCGCTACCTGACGGCCGGGCTGCTCACGAACTACAGCGGCGGACGCGACGGACCGCGCGTGGGGGAGGAGTACGGGATGGAACGCTCCTGGCCCACGCTGATGGCCGAGCTCGTGGCGGACCCGCCGCGGCTGATCGTCGACGACTCGCGGGGCAAGCCGTACCGCCCCGCACGCATGCCGCGCCTGCAGCGGCTGCTGGACAGCCGCTACGTCCTGGTCGGCGAGGTGGACGGCGCGCTGTTCTACACCCGCGAGCCGCCCCGGTAGCCCGGCGTTCCGACCGGCCGTCGCCACGGCCGGTCGGAACGCCGGGTCCCGTCTCACAGTCCGCGCGGTCCCACGGTGGTGGCGCCCTCGGCCGCGACGCGGGCGCGCAGCTCGCGGTCGGCGGTCACCACGACGACGCCGCGCCCTGGGCCCTCCGCCGCGACGAGCGAGACGATCGCGTCGTCACCGCTGCCGGACGCCGCGAGGACCCGGACCCCGGCCACCGGCTCGACGCCCCGGGCCTCGCCCTCCACGACGAGCACCAGCTCCAGGGGTGTGTCCACACCGGCGACGCGTCCCCGGGCCACCGCCGCGGCGAGCCGGTCGCGCAGCCGCCGGGTCGCGCCCGGGCGGTCGCGCCACCAGCCGTCGGGCACCGAGCCGACGACGTTGGCGGCGTCGACCACCACCAGCGGGGCTAGCGTGCCGCTTCCGGATGGTGCAGACACCAGCCCTCCCACGCCGAGGCGACCATGTCGCGGACGTCGTGCCGGGCCGTCCAGCCCAGCACCTCCGCCGCGCGGTCGGCCGAGGCGACGACACGCGGCGGGTCACCCGGCCGCCGCGCGGTGACCTCGGGGGTGCAGGCGTACCCCGTCACCTCGGCGATCAGGTCGATCATCTCCCGCACCGACGCCCCCTGGCCCCGGCCGATGTTGACGGTCAGGTCGTGCCCCGCCTTGGTCTCCCCGGCCTGCAGCGCGCGCGCCGCCGCGAGGTGCGCCGCCGCGAGGTCCGCGACGTGGATGTAGTCCCGCACGCAGGTGCCGTCGGGGGTGGGGTAGTCGTCACCGAAGATCAGCGGCGCCTTCCCCTCGGTGAGCTTCTCGAAGGCCATCGGCACGAGGTTGAAGACGCCGGTGTCGGCCAGCTCCGGCGCCGCCGCGCCGGCCACGTTGAAGTAGCGCAGACAGGCCGTGCGCATCCCGTGCGCGGCGCCGGTGGCCCGGACCAGCCACTCACCGGCGAGCTTCGTCTCGCCGTAGGGGCTCATGGGGGCGCCCGGGGTCTCCTCGGTCACCAGGGCCACGTCCGGCATGCCGTAGACGGCGGCCGAGGAGGAGAACACGAACTGCCGCACCCCGCCCGCCACGGCCGCCTCCAGCAGCACCTGGAGCCCGTGCACGTTCTCGTGGTAGTAGCGCAGCGGCATCGCGACGGATTCACCGACCTGCTTCTTCGCCGCGAGGTGCACGACACCGCTCACGGCGTGCTCGGCGATCGTCCGGTCCAGCAGCTCGCGGTCCAGGATGGAGCCGACCACCAGCGGGACGTGCTCCGGCACCCGCTCCCGAACGCCGGTCGACAGGTCGTCCAGGACGACGACCCGCTCACCCGCCTCGGTCATGGCACGGACGACGTGGGCGCCGATGTACCCGGCGCCGCCGGTGATGAGATAGGTCATCCCGGCATTCTAGGCGCCGGGGGAAACGGCCCGGGCGGGTCCGGGCGTGGTGTCCGGGGGACCCGGCACACCGACGGCGCCCGTCCGCGCTGAACGCGGTCGGGCGCCGTGGTGCTGCGCTCGCGGCCGTTGCGGCCGTGGGGGATTACTGCGGGACGCTCGCCACGCCGGGGGCGTGGAAGGCGGAACCGCGCACGCGCTCGCTGACACCGGCCCGGTCCAGGTACGGCGTGATACCGCCCAGGTGGAAGGGCCAGCCGGCGCCGGTGATCAGGCACAGGTCGACGTCCTGGGCCTCGGCCACCACGCCTTCCTTGAGCATGAGGTCGATCTCCTCGGCGATGGCGGCCAGGGCCCGCTCGCGCACCTCCTCCTCGCTGAGGACGGTGTCGCCGGTCTCGAACAGCGCCGCCACCTCGGGGTCGAGGTCGGTGGTGCCCGGCAGGTAGAGGCCGCGCTTGCCCGCCTTGACGACCCGGCCCAGGTTCTCCGAGACGCCGAAGCGCTCCGGGAACGCCTCGTGCAGCGTGCCGGCGACGTGGTGGGCCACGGCGGGGCCGACGAGCTCCAGCAGCACGATCGGCGACATGGGCAGGCCCAGCGGGGCGAGCGCCCGGTCGGCGACCTCCACCGGCGTGCCCTCGTCGATCGCGCCGAGCACCGAGCCCATGAAGCGGGTCAGGATGCGGTTGACGACGAACGCGGGCGCGTCCTTGACCAGCACCGCCGTCTTCTTGAGCTGCTTGGCCACGGCGAAGGCGGTGGCCAGCGAGGCGTCGTCGGTCTGCTCGGCCCGGACGATCTCCAGCAGCGGGAGGACCGCGACGGGGTTGAAGAAGTGGAAGCCGACCACGCGCTCGGGGTGCTTGAGCTGCGAGGCCATCTCAGTGACCGACAGGGAGGAGGTGTTGGTGGCCAGGATCGCGTGGGCGGGCACGACGGCCTCGACCTCGGCGAAGACCTTCTGCTTGACGCCCATCTCCTCGAACACGGCCTCGATGACGAAGTCCGCGTCGCTGAAGGCGGCGGCCTTGTCCAGCGAGCCGGTGACCAGCGCCTTGAGACGGTTGGCCTTGTCCTGGCCCACGCGGCCCTTGAGGAGGAGCTTGTCGATCTCCTCGTGGACGTAGCCGACGCCCTTGTCCACGCGCTCCTGGTCGATGTCGGTCAGGACGACCGGCACCTCCAGGCGGCGGGCGAAGAGCAGCGCGAGCTGCGAGGCCATGAGGCCCGCGCCCACGACGCCGACCTTCGTCACCGGGCGGGCCAGCGACTTGTCGGGGGCGCCGGCCGGGCGCTTGGCGCGCTTCTGCACCAGGTTGAACGCGTAGATGCCGCTGCGCAGCTCGCCGCCCATGATCAGGTCGGCCAGCGCGGCGTCCTCGGCGTCGAACCCGGCCTGGAGGTCGCCGTCCTTGGCGGCGGCGATGATGTCCAGCGCCCGGTAGGCGGCCGGGGCCGCGCCGTGCACCTTGGCGTCGGCGAACGCGCGCCCGGCGGCGACGGCCTGGTCCCACGCCTCGCCGCGGTCGATCTCGGGCCGCTCGACGGCCAGCTGACCGGAGAGCACGGCCGAGGTCCAGTGCAGCGACTGCTCCAGGAAGTCGGCGCCCTCGAAGAGGGCGTCCGCGATCCCCAGCTCGTGCACCTGCGCGCCCTTGAGCTGCTTGTTCTGGTTCATCGAGTTCTCGATGACGACCTTCACGGCGCGCTCGGGGCCGATCAGGTTCGGCAGCAGCACGCAGCCGCCCCAGCCGGGCACCAGGCCGAGGAAGACCTCGGGCAGCGAGAACGCGGGGACGGCCTTGGAGACGGTGCGGTAGGTGCAGTGCAGACCCACCTCCACGCCGCCGCCCATCGCCGCGCCGTTGTAGTAGGCGAACGTCGGCACGGCGAGGCCGGACAGCCGCTTGAAGACGTCGTGGCCGCCCTTGCCGATGGCCTCGGCGTCGGTGCGCTCCTTGAGCACCTCGACGCCCTTGAGGTCGGCGCCGACGGCGAAGATGAACGGCTTGCCGGTCAGGCCGACGCCGACGATGTCACCGGCGGCCGCCTCCGCCTCGACCTGGTCGATCGCGGCGTCCAGGTTGCCCAGGGACTGCGGACCGAACGTGGTCGGCTTGGTGTGGTCGAAGCCGTTGTCGAGCGTGATGAGCGCGAACCGGCCCACGCCGCCGGGAAGGTCGAGGTGGCGCACGTGCGCCTGGGTCACGACCTCGTCGGGGAAGACGTCGGCCGCGCCCTTGAGCAGCTCCTGCGTGGTGGTCACTTGCCAGCCCCTTCGAAGTGCGGGTTCTCCCAGATCACGGTGCCGCCCATGCCGAAGCCGACGCACATCGTCGTCAGGCCGTAGCGGACGTGCGGCTGCTCCTCGAACTGGCGGGCCAGCTGCGTCATCAGCCGGACGCCGGAGGAGGCCAGCGGGTGGCCGAAGGCGATCGCGCCGCCGTACTGGTTGACGCGCGGGTCGTCGTCGGCGATGCCGAAGTGGTCGAGGAAGGCGAGGACCTGGACGGCGAAGGCCTCGTTGACCTCGAACAGGCCGATGTCGCCGATGGACAGGCCCGCCTGGGCGAGCGCCTTCTCGGTGGACGGCACCGGGCCGATGCCCATGACCTCGGGCTCCACACCGGCGAAGGAGTAGGAGACGAGGCGCATCTTGACCGGGAGCTCCAGCTCGCGGGCGACGTCCTCAGCGGCCAGCAGCGAGGCGGTGGCGCCGTCGTTGAGGCCGGCGGCGTTGCCCGGGGTGACCCGGCCGTGCGCGCGGAACGGGGTCTTCAGACCGGCCAGGTTCTCCAGGGTGGTGCCCGGGCGCATCGGCTCGTCGGCGGTGGCCAGGCCCCAGCCCGTCTCACCGGCCTCGGGGTTGGTGCGGCGGACGGAGACGGGCACCAGGTCCGCCTGGATCCTGCCGTTGGCGTAGGCCTTGGCGGCCTTCTCCTGGCTGGCGACGGCGTAGGCGTCGGCGCGTGCCTTGGTCAGGTGCGGGTAGCGGTCGTGCAGGTTCTCCGCCGTCATGCCCATGAACATCGCCGACTGGTCGACGAGTTTCTCGGAGACGAAGCGCGGGTTCGGGTCCACGCCCTCGCCCATCGGGTGGCGGCCCATGTGCTCGACGCCACCGGCGACGACGACGTCGTACGCGCCGAAGGCGATCGACCCGGCGGTGGTGGTGACGGCGGTCATCGCACCGGCGCACATCCGGTCGATGGAGTAGCCGGGCACGGTCTGCGGGAGGCCCGCCAGGATGCCGGCGGTGCGGCCCAGCGTCAGGCCCTGGTCGCCGATCTGGGTGGTCGCGGCGAGGGCCACCTCGTCGATGCGCTCCGGCGGCAGGTCCGGGTTGCGGCGCAGCAGCTCACGGATGCACTTGACGACGAGGTCGTCGGCGCGCGTCTCGTGGTAGATGCCCTTCGGTCCCGCCTTGCCGAACGGGGTGCGGACGCCGTCGACGAAGACGACGTCCCTTGCGGTACGAGGCACGTTGGCTCTCCTCCTGCAGGGTGCGGCCGGGGTTGTCCGGGGGTCCTACCCCGGAGGGGGTGCCGCCGCCGCGCGGCGCGCTCCCACCTCCATGCTACTAGCCGGTAACCGCCAAGCAAGGGGGTGCCCTCGATGGCCACTGCGGTTCCGGTCACATTGTGGGCGCGGGCCCTTCTCCTCGGGCGGGAGTCTGGGCGCCCGCCCAGGGGACGGGCGCCGTGCGCGGGCCTTGGTCATGGGGGGGCGCCCGGGGCCGGTCAGTCGGCCGAGGCGGTCAGCGCGGCGGTCAGGAGCGGCAGGGTCTGCTCGATCTGCCACTCGCGCGCGCCGTGCGAGCGCAGCACCTCGGCGACCGCGTCCGGCCCGTGGTCGGCCGGCGGCTCCCAGCACAGCCGGCGCACGGTGTCGGGTGTGATGAGGTTCTCCTGCGGCAGGGAGAGCCGCTCCGCGTGGGCCGTCACCGCGGCGCGGGCCGCCGCGAGCCGGGCGGCGGCGGCCGGGTCCTTGTCCGCCCAGGCGCGCGGGGGCGGCGGCCCGCCCGGCGCCTGGCCCGGCTGGGGCAGCGCGGAGTCGGGCAGGGCCCGGGCCCGGTCGACGGCGTTCTGCCAGTGCTGGAGCTGCTTGCGGCCGGTCCGGTTGCCGAAGCCGGACAGCTTGGCGAGGGCGTCCACGCTCTCCGGCACGGCGAGGGCGGCCTCGACGATGGCGGCGTCGGAGAGCACCTTGCCCGGGGAGACGTCACGGCGCTGAGCGACCCGGTCGCGCGTCTGCCACAGCTCGCGGACGACGGCGAGCTGTCTGCGCCGCCGCACCTTGTGCATGCCGGACGTCCGCCGCCAGGGGTCCTTGCGGGGCGGCGGCGGGGGAGCGGCTGCGATGGCCGCGAACTCCTCCCGGGCCCACTCCAGCTTGTCCTGCCGCTCCAGCTCCTTCTCCAGGGCGTACCGCAGCTCGACGAGGAGTTCCACGTCGAGCGCCGCGTAGCGCAGCCAGGGCTCGGGCAGCGGGCGGGTCGACCAGTCGACGGCGGAGTGGCCCTTCTCCAGGGTGTAGCCGAGGACACTCTCGACCATGGCGCCCAGGCCCACCCGGGGGAAGCCCGCGAGCCGGCCGGCCAGCTCGGTGTCGAAGAGGGTGCTGGGCACCATGCCTATGTCCCGCAGGCACGGGAGGTCCTGGGTGGCGGCGTGCAGCACCCACTCGGCGCCGTCCAGCCCGGCGGCCAGCTCCGACAGGTCGGGGCAGGCGACGGGGTCCACGAGCGCGGTGCCGGAGCCCGCCCGCCGTAGCTGGACGAGGTAGGCGCGCTGCCCGTACCGGTAGCCCGAGGCCCGCTCGGCGTCGACGGCCACGGGGCCGGTGCCCGCCGCGAAGGCGGCGACGACGGCCGCCAGCCCGTCCTCGTCCGCGATGACCGGCGGGATGCCGTCCCCGGGTTCCAGCAGCGGCACGGGGGCCGGTGCGGAGTCCTGGGACGGGGGCTGAGCTGCGCTGCCTGCTGCGGTCTCCTGTGCGTCGGTCACCCGACAAGGGTATCCGTGGCTCCCGGTGGAGCACCCGGTGACCGTGAGCGCACGCCCTCGCGCCCGCGACGGAACGTTCCGTCGCGGGCGCGAGGGCGGTGGCGCGGGCCGGTGGTCCGGGGCGCTCAGTGGATGATGCCGGTGCGCAGGGCGACCGCCACCATCCCGGCCCGGTCACCGGTGCCGAGCTTGCGGGCGATGCGGGCGAGGTGGCTCTTGACGGTGAGCGCCGAGAGCCCCATCGAGACGCCGATGGCCTTGTTCGACTGGCCCTCCGCGACCAGCCGCAGGACCTCGACCTCGCGGCCGGACAGCTCGCGCTGTCCGCCGGGGTGGCCGGGTGCGCCGTGCGGCCGCCGGTGGAGGCGTGCGGCGGCGGCGCCGATGGCTGCGGCGCCGGGGCGGGTGGTCATGCCCATGCTGTTGCGGGTGCCGGTGACGACGTAGCCCTTCACGCCGCCGGCCAGGGCGTTGCGCACCGCACCGATGTCGTCGGCGGCGGACAGCGCCAGCCCGTTGGGCCAGCCCGCGGCGCGGGTCTCGGACAGGAGCGTCAGACCGGAGCCGTCGGGCAGGTGGACCTCGGCGACGCAGATGTCGCGGGGGTTGCTGACCCGCGGGCGGGCCTCGGCGACGGACGAGGCCTCGATGACGTCGCGGACGCCGAGCGCCCACAGGTGACGGGTGACGGTGGAGCGGACACGGGGATCTGCCACGACGACCATGGCCGTGGGCTTGTTGGGACGGTAGGCGACCAGGCTGGTGGGGTGGTCGAGGAGAACAGACACCGAGCCTCCTGGGGAGTGGAGTGTGACGGCAGCCGACTGAAGCGCCAAGCCGGGGGATGTCCCTGGGGAAGGGTCACGAAGTGCTTCGGCAGCCGGGTCGGTGTCCTTTAGGGGAAGATCACGAACGAGTGAGGACAAATCTGCCAATTCGGACAGGGTGTCGAGCGTCTGACGCCCCCTCGGCGAGGTGTTCCGCCCTCCGTCCACCGCCCGGGCGGTTCCGGTACGCACCAGGGGCGGTCGCTACAGCGGACGCGGCCCTCGGCGCTGGGGCAGCGGCACGATGCCGGGGCCACCGGAGGGGTCGGTCCCCTCGCCGCTGTCCGCAGGCTCCGGCGGCAGCCCCGCGCACTGGCACAACAGGTCGCACCAGGCGCCCAGGTGGGCCGCCACGTCCGGAAGTCCCAAGGGGGCCAGCGGCGTCCAGGAGGCGCGCAGCTCGATCTCCGCCTCGGGGGGACGTCCGCCGAGCTGGCCGAAGAACCAGGACCCGGCCCGCGTCACCGTGCCGCCCGGGCGGCGCACCACGACCCCCCGGGCGTCGAGCGCCCCCGTCAGCCACGACCACGTCACCTCCGGCAGCAGCGGGTCGCCGGCCATCTCGGGCTCCAGCTCCGCCCGGGCCAGCGTCACGACGCGGAACGTGCCCTCCCAGCCCTCCTGGCCGCGCGGGTCGTGCAGCAGGACGAACCGCCCGTCCGCCAGTTCCTCGTCGTCCACGCTCACCGACGCCCCGAGCGCGTGCGCGTACGGGGCGAGCCGCCGGGGTGCGGGAAGGGGCTCCAGCTGTACGGCGCGCCTCAGCCGGGCCCCCGTCAGGGCCGCCACCGCCTGCCGGAACGCGGCCGGGACCGCCGCGTCGGACTCCCCGGGGGGCCCGGACGCGCCGGGTTCGTTCCGGGTGCCGTCCCCACCCTGCTCCGAGCCCTCCGCCTGCTGTCCTCGCGCCGCTGCCATGGGCCGAAGATTAGGCGCCGCGTGAGCGGGAGGCGGGGAGGAACACCCGGCGGTTCCCGGCCAAGTCGGACCCCACGGACGACCCGTGCGAGACTTCCCGTGTGAGTTCCGCTGACCGCCCCCAGGGCCCGCCGACCCAGACGTATGACTCCGCGTTCCTCAAGGCATGCCGCCGGGAACCCGTACCGCACACCCCCGTGTGGTTCATGCGGCAGGCGGGTCGCTCGCTGCCGGAGTACCGCCGCCTGCGCGAGGGCATCGCCATGCTCGACTCGTGCATGCGGCCCGACCTCGTCACGGAGATCACCCTCCAGCCCGTCCGGCGCCACGGGGTCGACGCGGCCATCTTCTTCAGTGACATCGTGGTGCCGCTGAAGGCGATCGGTGTCGACCTCGACATCAAGCCGGGCGTCGGCCCGGTCGTCGCGCAGCCGGTCCGCACCCGCGCCGACCTGGAGCGGCTGCGGCCGCTGGAGCCGGCCGACGTCTCCTACGTCACCGAGGCTGTCGGCATGCTGACCGGTGAGCTGGGCGGCACGCCCCTCATCGGGTTCGCGGGCGCCCCCTTCACCCTCGCCAGCTACCTGGTCGAAGGCGGCCCGTCGCGCAACCACGAGCACACCAAGGCGCTCATGTACGGCGACCCGGAACTGTGGGCGGACCTCCTGGACCGGCTCGCGGAGATCACCGCATCCTTTCTGCGGGTGCAGATCGAGGCGGGCGCGAGCGCCGTCCAGCTCTTCGACTCCTGGGTGGGGGCCCTCGCCCCGGCCGACTACCGCAGCCGGGTCATGCCGGCCTCCGCCAAGGTCTTCGAGGCGATCGCCGGGTACGGCGTGCCGCGCATCCACTTCGGCGTCGGCACCGGTGAGCTGCTGGGCCTCCTGGGAGAGGCGGGCGCGGACGTGGTCGGCGCCGACTGGCGGGTGCCGCTCGACGAGGCGGCCCGGCGCGTCGGGCCGGGCAAGGCCGTCCAGGGCAACCTCGACCCGGCGGTGCTGTTCGCGCCGCGCGCCGCCGTCGAGACCCAGGCCCGCTCCGTGCTCGACGCCGCCCGCGACCTGCCCGGCCACGTCTTCAACCTGGGCCACGGCGTCCTCCCGCAGACCGACCCCGACGCCCTGACCCGCCTCGTCGCCTACGTGCACGAGCAGACCGCGCGCTGAGAGGGGCGTCAGGCGGCATGCGCATCCTCGTCATCGGCGGCGGCATCTCCGGCCTCGTGGCCGCCCACCGGCTGCTGGGCCCGGGCGGCGGCACCGAGGTGACGGTCCTGGAGGCGTCCGGACGGCTCGGCGGCAAGCTGCGCGGCGGCGAGATCGCCGGTGTCGCGGTGGACCTGGGCGCGGAGTCCATGCTGGCCCGCCGCCCGGAGGCGGTGGAGCTGGCACGCGCCGTGGGCCTCGGCCCGGATCTGGAGCCTCCGGCCGTCGCCGGTGGCGCGATCTGGACGCGCGGCGCGGTGCGGCCCATGCCCCGGGGACACCTCATGGGCGTGCCCGGCGACCCCGCCGCGCTCGGCGACGTCCTCTCGCCCGACGGCCTGGCCCGCGTCGCCGAGGACGCCGACCTGCCGCGCACCGCGGTCGGCGAGGACGTCACGGTGGGCGGCTACGTGGCCGAGCGGCTGGGCCGGGAGGTCGTGGACCGGCTGGTGGAGCCGCTGCTGGGCGGGGTCTACGCGGGCGACGCGTACCGGATCTCGCTGCGCGCGGCGCTGCCGCAGCTGTTCGAGGCGGCCCGCCGCGAACGCTCCCTGCTGGCCGCCGTCCGGTCCGTGCAGGCCCACGCGGCGGCGCCGACGCCCGGGCCCGTGTTCATGGGGGTCTCCGGTGGCGTCGGACGGCTGCCGGGAGCCGTCGCGGACGCGGTGCGCACGGCCGGTGGCCGGATCTCGACGGGCGTGACCGCGCGGGAGCTGCGCCGCACCCCCGACGGCTGGGCCGTCGCCACCGACGCCGGGGTGCACCACGCCGACGCGGTGGTCGTCGCCCTGCCCGGCCCGGCCGCCGCGCGGCTGCTGCGCCACGAGGTGCCGACGGCGGCGGACGCGCTCGCCGGCGTCGACTACGCCTCGATGGCCCTGTGCACGCTCGCCTTCCGGCGGGCCGACCTCGGCCCCGAGCCCCCCGGGGGCAGCGGCTTCCTCGTGCCGCCGGTGGACGGCCGCACGATCAAGGCGTCCACCTTCTCCGCCAACAAGTGGGAGTGGGTCGCCGCCCAGGATCCGGAGCTGTTCGTCCTGCGCACCTCCGTCGGGCGGTACGGCGAGGAGGCCGTGCTCGAACGCGACGACGAGGAGCTGGTGGCCGCCTCCCTGGCGGACCTGCGTGACGCCGTGGGGCTGACGGCCACTCCGGTCGCCTCACGGGTGACCCGCTGGCCCGCCGGGCTGCCGCAGTACGCGCTCGGTCACCCGGGCCTGGTGGCCCGGGTCCGCGCCGCCGTCGCACAGGCGCCGGGCCTGGAGGTGTGCGGCGCCCTCTACGACGGCGTCGGCATCCCCGCGTGCGTCGCCTCGGCCCGGGCGGCCGCCGATCGGACCCTGACGTGGGCCGCCGCGGCGCAGGGGCGAGAATGAGGACATGACCAACGCACCTCACAAGGCCCCGAACGCGGGCAAGAAGGCCAAGGACCTCAACGAGGTCATCCGCTACACCCTGTGGTCCGTCTTCCGGCTGAAGGACGTGCTCCCGGAGGACCGCACCGGCTACGCGGACGAGGTCGAGGAGCTGTTCGACCAGCTCGCGGCGAAGGACGTCACGGTGCGCGGCACCTACGACGTCTCCGGGCTGCGCGCGGACGCCGACGTCATGGTCTGGTGGCACGCCGAGACCGCCGACGCCCTCCAGGACGCCTACAACCGCTTCCGCCGCACGAAGCTCGGCCGGGCGCTGGACCCCGTGTGGTCGAACATGGCCCTGCACCGCCCGGCGGAGTTCAACCGCTCCCACATCCCGGCGTTCCTGGCCGACGAGACGCCGCGCGACTACGTCAGCGTGTACCCGTTCGTCCGCTCCTACGAGTGGTACCTGCTGCCGGACGAGGACCGCCGTCGGATGCTCGCCGACCACGGCAGGATGGCGCGCGGCTACCCGGACGTGCGGGCCAACACCGTCGCGTCGTTCTCGCTGGGCGACTACGAGTGGCTGCTGGCCTTCGAGGCCGACGAACTCCACCGCATCGTGGACCTCATGCGCCATCTCCGCGCCTCCGAGGCCCGGCTGCACGTCCGCGAGGAGGTCCCCTTCTTCACCGGCCGCCGCAAGGCGGTCGCCGAGCTGGTGGCCGGTCTGGCCTGACGCTCAGCCCCGCTCGGCGCCCAGCAGCTCGGAGACGCGCACGAAGCGGTAGCCGCGCTCGCGCAGCGCCGGAACGAGCCGGCGCACCGCCTCGGCGGTGGTGGGCGCCGCGCTGCGGGTGCAGTGCAGGACGACGACCGAGCCCGGCCGCACGCCCGACAGCACCCGTCGGACGACGGCGTCGGCGTCCTCGGTGAACGGGTCGCCCCCGACGACGTCCCACTGCACGGCCGTCACCCCCGCCGGGGCGATGGCCCGCAGCGCGGCGTCGTCGTAGCAGCCGCCGGGGAAGCGGAAGTAGGGCACCGGCCGCTCCACCCCGGCCGCGCGCAGGGCGTCGAAGCCCGCGCGCACGTCGGCGAGCCGGCGCCGCGCGTCGAGGGCGGGCAGGCCGTGGCAGGGCTCGGTGAAGGCGTAGTGGGAGAAGGAGTGGTTGCCGACCTCGAACAGCGGGTCGCGGCCGAGCGCCGCCGTCTGGGCCGGGTAGGTGCGGGCCCACATGCCGGTGACGAAGAACGTGGCCGGGACCCGCTGCTCGCGCAGCAGCCGGACGAGGGCCGGGTGGTCGAACCGCTCGCCCGCCGCCGCGCGGTCCGCCTGCCCGGCGGTCATGTCGGCGTCAAAGGTGAGCGCGACCGGCTTCGTGCCGTGCCGCGTGCCCGCAACGCCCTCCGTTCCCTCCGCACGGGGGGCGCGCGGCCCGTGGCGGAAGACCGGGGTGCGGCCGTCCGGGGTGAGCGGCAGGGTGGCCGGCCGGTCCTCCCGGACGGGTGCCTCGGCCGCCGCGCGCTTCGGCCCGTCACCGTGCTCCGGAGGGGACGCGGGGGCGGCGCCGGTCCCGCAGGCCGCCGTCGCGGCCAGGGCCAGCAGCAGTGCCGGGCAGCGGATCAGGGCACGGAACGTGAGCACATCACGACGCTAATGCGATGATCGTACTTACGCGTCCTCCGTGCCCCCGTCCGGGTCACCCCTCGGTGGCGAGGCGCTGCCCGTCGCGGGCCAGGGCGGTGAGGCGGGATATCGCCCGGAAGTACTTCTTCCGGTACCCCCCGTTCAGCATCTCCTCGCTGAACAGCGCGTCGAACGGCCGCCCGGAGGCGAGCACCGGTACCTCGCGGTCGTACAGCCGGTCGGCGAGGACCACCAGGCGCAGCGCCGTCGCCTGGTCCGCGACCGGCGTCACGCCCGTCAGGCACACCGCCGTCAGGCCGTCGCACAGGGCGCCGTAGCGGCTGGGGTGGACCTGGGCCAGGTGGCCCAGGAGCGCGGGGAACGCGTCCAGGCTGGCTCCGGGCGTGCGGTAGGCCACCCGGGTGACCTCGTCGTCGCCGCACGGCCGCGGTGCCTCGGGCAGGCCCCGGTGGCGGTAGTCCTCACCGTCGATCCGCTGGGCGCGGAAGTGGGCCGACAGGCCCTGGATCTCGCGCAGGAAGTCGGCCGCCGCGAAACGTCCCTCGCCGAGCTTGCCGGGCAGGGTGTTGGACGTGGCGGCGAGCGCCACCCCCTCCTCGACGAGCCGCGCGAGCAGGGAGGAGACGAGCACGGTGTCGCCGGGGTCGTCCAGCTCGAACTCGTCGATGCACAGGAGCCGGTGCTCGGAGAGCGTCGCGACGGTCTGCTGGAAGCCGAGCGCCCCCACGAGGTTCGTCAGCTCCACGAAGGTGCCGAACGCCTTGCGCTCGGCCGGTGCCGGGGTGGCGTGCCACAGCGAGGCCAGCAGGTGCGTCTTGCCGACGCCGTACCCCCCGTCGAGGTACACCCCGCGCGGGCCGGTGGCCTCCGCGCGCTTCGGACGCCGGAACCACCGGCCCACGCCACCGCGCCCGCCGCCCGACGCCGTCGCGCCGCCGAGGGAGCGGGCGAAGTCGCTCAGCACCTCGACGGCCTCGGCCTGGCTCGGCTGGGCCGGGTCGGGGAGGTAGGTCTCGAAGCGCACCGCGTCGAACCGGGGCGGCGGGACGAGCTCGGCGACCAGCCGGTCGGCCGGGACGTGCGGATGCCGCTCGCTGAGCGCGGCGGGCGTCTCGTCGGCCGCCCCGGAGGCCGTGCCCGTGGGCGGCTCCGGGCGCTCCGGGGTCTTCGGCTGCGGAGTCGTGGCGGAGGAGGAGGCGGAGGTCGGCACGTCTGCCACTGTACGGCGCACGGGCCCCTCCCTCGGACGACAGTGGCCCGTGCCACACTGCGGTCATGCGACGCCTGTTCCCTTTGTCCCCCGATGCCTCCGGACATCCGGACGTCACCGTCGACCGCGAGTGGAGCCTTGCGGAGCTCGCCGACGCGTACGCCTACCCGGGGGCCGACGCGTGCCCACCGCACGGGCCCGAGCCCGCCGGCCGGAGCTGGCTGCGGGGCAACATGGTCGCGTCGCTGGACGGCGCGGCGCACCACGACGGCCGGTCGCAGCCCCTGTCCAACGCCACCGACATGCGGGTCTTCGGCGTGCTGCGCGGGCTGGCGGACGCCGTCGTGGTGGGGGCCGAGACGGTGCGCACGGAGGGCTACCGCCCGGCGAAGGCCCGCGCGGCGTTCGCCGAGCGCCGCGCGGCGGCGGGGCAGGCGCCCGCGCCCGCCGTCGCGGTGCTCAGCGCGGGCCTGGACCTGGACTTCACGGCGCCGCTGTTCACCTCCCCGGTGACCCCCACGCTGGTGGTGACGGGAGCCGGGGCGCCCGCCGAACGGGTCGAGGCCGCGCGGCACGCCGGGGCGCGGGTCGTCTTCGCGGGGGAGGGCGTGGGCGCCGACCCGGCCCGCGTCCCGGCGGCGCTGGCCGGGGAGGGGCACCGCAGGCTGCTGACCGAGGGCGGCCCCTGGGTGCTCGGGGAGTTCGCCTCGGCGGGCGTCCTGGACGAGCTGTGCCTGACCGTCGCACCCCGGATCACGGCGGGCGACGCCCCGCGGATCATGAAGGGCGCCACCTTCCCCGTCCCCGTGGAGTTCGCCCTGGAGTCCCTGCTGGAGGAGGCCGGCTTCCTGTTCACGCGTTACCGTCGGCAGTGACGGCGAAAGCGGAATTGAGCGTTCCGCTTTGCGTTCGCCGGGCAGACTCTCTCCAGCGCAGGAACGTTGGCTGTACGGGCCCCGCGGGGCCGTGGAGAAGAAGGGCACCCGCCGTGTTCACGACCGTACTCATGATCGAGAAGCCGCTGGTGCCGACGGACGTGGAGCTCGTCACCACCCTCCACGGCGAGGAGGAGGTCTCCTTCGTCGTCCTCATGCAGCCGCGCGGGCGGCAGGACCGCCTGCTGCGGGCCCTGGACGACGTCGCGCTCGGCGAGCTGGAGCAGGCCGTGCACGAGGCCGAGGAACCGGAGGACGGCGACGTCGCGCAGCCCGCCCGGCTCGCCCTCGAACACTCCCTCAAGTCGCTGCGCGAGACCGGCGCCGGGGCCGAGGGACGGCTGATCGACAAGCACCCGCTCGACGTCCTGAAGTCCGTCGTCGCGCGGTCCAACGCCGACGAGGTCATCGTGCTCACGGCACCGCACCTGGTGGAGGAGTTCTTCCACCGGGACTGGGCCTCCCGGGCCCGCCACCAGGTCGGCGTACCGGTGCTCAGGCTGTTCGCGCACGCGGAGTGACGCCCGCGCGGGCGGTGAGCCGGCCGTCGGCCATGTCCAGCACCCGGTCCGCGCGGCCGAGCACACTGAGGTCGTGCGTCACCAGGACGGTCGCGGTGCCGTGCCTGCGGGTCACCTCCCGCAGCAGCTCCGCCACCCGGGCCCCGCGCTCGTGGTCCAGCGCCGAGGTCGGCTCGTCGACCAGCAGCACCGCCGGCTCGCCGAACAGCGCCCTGGCGATGTTCACCCGCTGGCGTTCACCCCCGGAGAGCTGGTGCGGCCTGCGCCGCCGCCGGGACGCGTCCAGGCCGACCGTCTCCAGCAGCTCCTCCGCCCGGCGCCGCTCACCCGCCCGCCGCAGCGCCCGGCGTCCGCCCCGCAGGTGGGCCATCACCAGCAACTGCTCCACGGACGTCAGTGAGGGCAGGAGGTTCGGCTGCTGGAAGACGATGCCCACGGCCGTGCGCCGCCACGCGGTGCGGGCCGCCGCCCGCAACGCGCCGACGTCCTGCCCGGCGAGGCGGACCGTCCCGGCGTCCGGGCGCAGCAGCGTCGCGGCCACCGCCAGCAGCGAGGACTTCCCCGAGCCGGACGGTCCGGCCACCGCGACCAGCTCACCGGCCGCGACCCGCAGGCTGACGTCGTCCAGCGCGGTGAGCCGCCGGTCCCCGTCCGGGTAGGTGAGGCGCACGCGGTCCAGGGCGAGGGGGATCGGACGCTCGGTCATCGGCTGGCTCCCAGCGCGGTCAGGGGGTCGACGGAGGTGATGCGGCGGACGGCGAGCGCGGCCCCGGCCAGACCGAGCACGACCATGGCGGCCACCGGCGGCGCGGCCGTCCGCACGTCCAGGACGAAGGGCACCCCGCGCACCGCCACCAGCCCGCCCGCCAGCGCCAGGCCCGCGCCGAGCAGGGTGCCGCCCAGCAGGAGCACGAGGGCCTGGGCCAGGGCGTCGCGTACGAGGTAGCCGCTGCTCGCCCCCACGGCCTTGAGCACGGCGACCTCCGGTCGGCGCTGCACCGTCCAGACGGTGAAGAACGCCCCGGTCACCAGCGCGGCCACGACGAACAGGCAGCCCTGGACGAGCCGGAGGCTGCCCTGCTCGGCGGCGTGGCTCGCGATCCCCTCCACTGCGTCGCCGGTCGGCACGGCGGCCGTCGCGAGCCGGGCGTCGACCGCCGGGGTGTCGGCGTCGGCGGACAGGGTCAGGGCGAGCACCGTCGGCCGTTCGTGGCCGCTCACCGCGTGCCAGGTCGGCAGGTCCGTCCAGACGGTGGGGGCGTGGGCGTGGGCGCGGTCCTCGGTGACCCCGGAGACCGTCAGCTCCCGCGTGCCGAGCCGCACCGGCCCGCCCACGGCCAGCCCGTACTCCTCGGCGACCGCCGCACTGACCGCCGCCTCGCCCCGGCCCGGCGCCGCCCCCTCGGTCAGGCGGGGGAGCAGGGCCGGCGGGCCGCCGAAGAGGCTCACCGAGCCCGCGCTGTCCCGGCCCGTCAGCCGGGTCATCGCGACGCCCAGCGGCTCGGCCGCGCGTACCCCGTCCGCCGCAGCCCAGCCCCGCGCCTGCTCGGCGGAGACCGTGCTGTCGGAGAACGACACCTCCGGCTCGGCGCCGGTCGGCGCCCCGAAGGCGATCCGGTCGGCCGGCAGCCCGGCGACGGCCGAGGAGGAGTCCCGGGCCAGCCCCTCGGTGAGGCCGTGCAGGAACACCACCAACGTGGCGAGCAGCGTGACCACGACGCCCATCAGGGCGAACCGCCCACGGGCGAAGCGGAGGTCACGGAGGGCGACGAACACAGCGGGACTCCTGGTGGATCGGGGAGGGACGGTGACCTGCGGGGCCGCACGCCCTGCCGGACGGCGGCCGCTCCAGCCTCGCGGGCGCCGCCCCCGTGCGCATCGCCGACGCGGAGGGGCCCGTCGTCCCCCGTGCGGTGCACCCCGGAATCCACCGAACGGTTGATGGCGGCTGCGGCCGTCGCCCCCGCCGCCACCCGTACCCTCGGCGGAGTGAGCTCCGCCCCGCCCCCTCCCGCCGCCACCGCCCCGTCCGTGGAGCGGCTGCTGAGCGCCGCGCTGCACGGCACCTTCGCGGTGCTCCTCGTCGTCGCGCTCGCCGCCTCACCCGCCTGGCTCCTGCCGCCCGGCGCGCTGCTGGGCGCGGTGTACGCCGCCGGGGTGCTGGACGTCCGCCGGTCCCCGTCCCGGCGGCGTGCGCGGTACTGGCTCGGCGCCGTCACCGCGCTGTGGCTCTGCCTGCTGGCCGTCGAGGCGGACGTCAGCTACCTCGCGTTCCCGCTCTTCTTCCTCCAGCTGCACCTGCTCCCCACCCGCTGGGCGCTGCCCGCCGTCGCTTTCACCACGGGCGCGGTGATCGCCGCACAGGCGGCCGGCACCGGCGGGCTGACGGCGGCGAAGGTCGTCGGGCCGCTGGCCGGGGCCGCCGTCGCCGTGCTCACCGCCTACGGCTACGCCGCGCTGCACCGCGAGAGCCGGGAGCGGCAGCGGCTCATCGACGACCTCGTCCGCACCCGGGGCGAGCTGGCGGCCAGCCAGCGCGAGGCCGGGCGCCTGGCCGAGCGCCAGCGCCTCGCCCGGGAGATCCACGACACCCTCGCCCAGGGGCTGTCCAGCATCGTCCTCCTCAGCCGCGCCGCGCACAGCGCGCTCCCCGACGGCCCCACCTCCGCCACCGCCCGGGAGCACATCCGCGAAGCGGAACGCACCGCGGCCGACAACCTCGCCGAGGCCCGGCGCTTCGTGCACGCCCTCACCCCGCCGGCCCTCACCGACGCGCCCCTGCCCGAGGCACTGCGCCGCCTGACCGCCGCGCCGCTCGGCTCCGGTACCCGCACCGAGGTCACCTTCCGGGTGGAGGGCGAGCCCTGCCCGCTGCCGGTGGAGGCCGAGGTGGCACTCCTGCGGCTGACCCAGGAGGCGCTGGCCAACGTCGCCCGGCACGCCCACGCCCCGCGCGCCGCCGTCACCCTCGTCTTCCACGCGAGCGAGGTGACGCTGGACGTCTTCGACGACGGCGCGGGGTTCGTCCCCGGCGCCCCGGCGGGCGGCTTCGGGCTCCACGGCATGCGGGAGCGCATCGCGGAGCTGGGCGGAACGCTGTCCGTGGAGTCCGCTCCCGGCGAGGGCACCGCCGTGGCCGCGACCCTGCCGCTGCGCGCCCCCGTGGCGGTGCCGTGAACGCCGGGCCGGTGCGCGTGCTGCTCGTGGACGACCACCCCGTGGTGCGACGCGGACTGCGGGCCATCATCGAGGAGCTGCCCGGCGTGGCGGTCGTCGGGGAGGCGGGGGACGGCGCCGCCGCACTGGCCTTCCTCGACGCGGCGGACGGCGCCGACGCCGTAGCCGCCGCCGACCCCGCCGCCGACGACGCCCCCACGGGCCGGGCGCGGCCCGACGTCGTCCTGATGGACCTCCAGATGGGCGGCGGCATGCACGGGGTGGACGCCACCCGGGCCATCGCCGCACGTCCCGCGCCGCCCGCCGTGCTCATCCTCACCACCTACAGCACGGACGCCGACATCCTCGCCGCCGTCGAGGCCGGGGCCACGGGGTACCTCCTGAAGGACGCCCCGCCCGAGGAGCTGGCCGCCGCCGTCCGGGCGGCGGCCCGGGGCGAGACGGTCCTCGCGCCGACCGTCGCCGCCCGGCTGCTGGGCCGGGTGCGTGCGGGGCGCCCCACGCTCTCGCCCCGCGAGAGCGAGATCCTCCAGCTCCTCGCCGAGGGGCTGGCCAACCGGCAGATCTCCCGGCGGCTGTTCATCAGCGAGGCGACCGTCAAGACGCACCTGGTGCACATCTACGACAAGCTGGACGTCGACAGCCGTACGGCCGCCGTCGCGGCGGGGCTGGCGGCCGGGCTCATCAGGCCCGCCTGACCGGGGCCGCCCCGGCGGGGTGCGAGAATCGGGGCACGGCGCCGGGGTCCCGGGGCGCCGGCACGACGCAACCGAGGGAGACCCGCACATGGCACCGGCTGTCCCGTCCGGCATGGACAGACCGCACTTCATCGGCATCGGCGGAGCCGGCATGTCGGGCATCGCCAAGATCCTCGCCCTGCGCGGGGCGCGGGTGGCGGGCAGCGACGCCAAGGAGTCGGCCACGGTCGCCGCCCTGCGCGACCTGGGCGTCACCGTGCACGTCGGCCACGCGGCCGAGCACCTCGCCGCCGACGCCACGTCCGTCGTCGTCTCCTCGGCCATCCGCGCGGACAACCCCGAGCTGGCCGCCGCGGCCACCCACGGCGTCCCCGTCGTGCACCGGTCGGACGCCCTGGCCGGGCTCATGACGGACCACCGCACGATCGCGGTCGCCGGGACGCACGGCAAGACCACGACGACGTCCATGCTCGCCGTCAGCCTCGGCGCCCTGGGGCTCGACCCGTCCTACGCCATCGGCGGGGACCTGGCGGGCCCGTGCAGCAACGCCCACCACGGCACGGGCGGCATCTTCGTCGCCGAGGCCGACGAGAGCGACCGCAGCTTCCACGCCTACCGCCCCGACGTCGCGATCATCCTCAACGTCGAGCTCGACCACCACGCCAACTACGGCTCCATGGAGGAGATCCACGTCTCCTTCGAGACGTTCGCCGGGCGGATCCGCCCCGGCGGCACCCTGGTGATCTCCGCCGACCACCCCGGAGCGCGCGAGCTGACCGCCCGGGTGCGGGGCCTCGCGGACGTCACCGTCGCCACCTACGGCGAGTCGCCGGACGCCGACGTGCGCGTCCTGGACGTCACCGCGCGCGGCCTGACCAGCGAGGTCACCGTGCTCCTCGGCGGCGAACGGCTCACCTTCACCGTCTCCGTGCCGGGGCGGCACTACGCGCACAACGCCGTGGCCGCACTCGCCGCGGGCGTCGCGGCGGGGGTGCCCGCCGCCGCGCTGGCCGACGCCCTGGCCGCCTACACCGGCGTGGGCCGCCGCCTCCAGCGCATCGGGGAGGCCGGGGGCGTGCAGGTCATCGACTCCTACGCGCACCACCCCAGCGAGATGGTCGCCGACCTGGAGGCGATGCGGGCCGCCGCGCCCGAGGGCCGGGTCCTGGTCGTCTTCCAGCCGCACCTGTTCAGCCGCACCAAGGAGCTGGGCGCGGAGATGGGCGCCGCGCTGGCCCTCGCCGACGCCTCGATCGTGCTGGACGTCTACCCCGCGCGGGAGGACCCGATCCCCGGCGTGACCAGCGCGCTCATCACGGACGCCGCCCGCGCGCGCGCCGCGGACGTCACGGCCGCGCCCGGGCGGGACGCGGTGCCCGAGGCCGTCGCGGCCATGGCCAAGCCGGGGGACCTCGTCCTGACCATGGGCGCCGGGGACGTGACGGAACTGGCGCCGCTGATCCTGACCCGCCTGGAGAACGGAGGGGAGCACTGATGGCGTACGAGATCGAGAAGCCGGACGAGCAGTGGCGCGCCGAGCTGACCGACGAGGAGTACCGCGTGCTGCGGCAGGCCGGGACCGAGCCGGCCTTCCGGGGCGAGTACACCGACACCGACACCGAGGGCGTCTACGCCTGCCGGGCCTGCGGCGCCGAGCTGTTCCGCTCCGACACCAAGTTCGCCTCGCACTGCGGCTGGCCGTCCTTCTACGACCCGGCGGACACCGCCGCCGTGGAACTGGTCGAGGACCACTCGTTCGGCATGTCGCGCACCGAGGTCCGCTGCGCCCGCTGCGGCTCCCACCTCGGGCACGTCTTCTCCGGCGAGGGCTATCCCACTCCGACGGACCAGCGGTACTGCATCAACTCCGTCTCCCTGCGGCTGGAGCCGAAGGGGAGCTGAGGGACGCGGCGCCGGGCCGGCCCCGGCGCCGTCCCGTGAGGTCGCGCCGGGGCGGCTGCCCCGGCCGGTACCCGTCGTCTTGACGGCCCGTGCGCCCCGGCAAAGAATTCGAGGCGTGACCGAGCATCCAGCGCGTTCCGTCGCCGCCGTGCCCACCGCGACGTACCGCGTGCAGCTCCAGCCGGACCACCCCTTCGCCGCCGCCGCGCGCGACGTTCCGGCGATCGCCGCCCTCGGCGTCTCCCACCTGCACCTCTCGCCGGTGCTGGAGTCGGTGCCGGGCTCCACCCACGGCTACGACGTCACCGACCACACGCGCGTGCGGGCGGAGCTGGGCGGGGAGGCCGGGCTGCGGGCCCTGTCCCGGACCGCGCGGGAGCACGGGCTCGGCCTGGTCGTGGACATCGTGCCCAACCACATGTCCGTCCCGGCGCCCGTCAGCCTCAACGGGCCGCTGTGGTCCGTGCTGGCGGACGGACCGGCGTCCCCGTACGCGCACTGGTTCGACATCGACTGGGAGGCCGGCGACGGCCGGGTGCTCCTGCCCGTGCTGGGCGGTCGGCTGAACGAGGAGCTGGGCGCCCTGCGGGTGGCGGACGGCGTGCTGACGTACGCCGAGCACCGCTTCCCCGTGCGCCCCGGCACCGAGACGCTGCCGCTGCCGGAGCTGCTCGACGCCCAGCACTACCGGCTCGGCTGGTGGCGACTGGCCCGCACCGACCTCAACTACCGGCGCTTCTTCTCCGTCTCGGAGCTCATCGGCGTCCGGGTGGAGGACCCGGAGGTCTTCGAGGCGACCCACGAGCGGATCCTGGCCCTGCTGGAGGAGGGCGTCGTCGACGGGCTGCGCGTCGACCACCCCGACGGGCTGGCCGACCCCGGCGGGTACCTGCGGCGGCTGCACCGGCGCACGGGCGGGGCCTGGACCGTCGTGGAGAAGATCCTCGGGCCCGACGAACACCTTCCGCGGGGCTGGCCGGTCGCGGGGACGACCGGCTACGACGCCCTGCGCCGCCTCGACGCCGTCTTCGTGGACCCCGAGGGCGCCGCCCGGCTGACCGACCTGTACCGGGAGGTCACCCGGGTGGCCGACGACGCGGGCGGCGACTGGGCGGCCACCGTGCACCGGGCCGCCCGGGAGGTGATCGGCCACGAGCTGGACGCCGAGGTGCGGCGGCTCGTGCGGGCCACCCACCGGGCCCTGGCCCGGGCGGACGGACAGCGCCGTGGCGACCACGCCGACTGGGCGCTCACCCGGGCGCTGCGTGAACTCCTCGTCCGGTTGCCCGTCTACCGGCTCTACCGGCCGCCGGACGACGACCCCGACCTGACCGGCGCGTTCCTGACCGACCTCGTCGCCGACGCGCGGGCGGCCTTCCCCGTCCCGGAGGAGGCCGACACCGTCGACCTCGTCAGCCGGCTCGTGCTCGGCGACCGGGAGCTGTTCGCCCGGTTCGCGCAGGTCTCCGGCGCGCTGCGGGCGAAGTCCGTGGAGGACACGGCGTTCTACCGCTACCTTCCGCTGCTCTCCGCCGCCGAGGTGGGCGGCGATCCCGGCCGACCGGCCCTGCCCCCGGACGACTTCCACGCCTACTGCGCCCGGCTGCAGCGGGACTGGCCGGCCACCGGCACGGTCTTGTCCACGCACGACACCAAACGCAGCGCCGACGTGCGCGCGGTCCTCGCCGCCCTCAGCGAGGACCCGGCCGGGTGGGGCGCCCTGCTGCGGCGGGTCATGGAGGCCACCGCCCGCAGCGGCGGCGTCGGCCTGGACCCGCACACGGCCTGGCTCGTCTGGCAGACGGCGCACGGGCTCGGCGTCCCGGACCGGGCGCGGCTGGCCGGGGCGCTGCTCAAGGCCGTCCGGGAGGCGGGGCTGCACACCACCTGGACCGAACCGGACGCCGCCTACGAGGAGCGGGTCGAGCGGTACCTCGACGCGGGCCCCTGCGGAGCCGGCCGCGCGCCGCTGGCCGCGTACGCGGAGGCGGCCCGGCCGCAGGTGCGGGCCAACGTCCTCGGCATGGCGCTGGCGCACCTCACCATGCCCGGCGTCCCGGACCTCTACCAGGGCACGGAACGCGTCTACCGGACCCTCGTCGACCCGGACAACCGCCGCCCGGTCGCCTTCGACGCACCCGAGCGGACACCGGGGGAGGCACCGGGGGAGGCACCGGCGGAGGAGAAGGAGCGGCTCACCCGGGCCGCGCTGCGGCTGCGCCGGGAGCACCCGCGGTGGTTCGGCGCCGAGGCGGGCTACACCCCGCTCGCCGCCGAGGGCCCGGCCGCGGAGCACTGCCTGGCGTTCGGCCGGGGGCCGGGTGGGGAGAGCCCCGCCGTCGTCACCGTCGTCTCCCGGCTGACCCGCCGTCTCGCCGACGCGGGCGGCTGGCGCGGCACCGCCCTGCCGCTGCCGCCGGGGCGGTGGCGGAACCTGCTCGCACCCGACGCCCGGCCCGTCGACGGCCGCGCGGAGCTCGGTGCGCTGCTGGCCGACCTCCCCGTGGCGCTGCTGCTCCGGCAGTGACGACGGGGTCGTGCCCGGCCCGGGCGGCTCAGGACTGCTCAGGACGGCTCAGGGCGCGGTCAGCCGGAAGCCGACCTGGCCGAAACGGACCCGGTCGCCCGGGTGCACGGCCACCGCACCGGTGACGCGGCGGCCGTTGACCCAGGTGCCGTTGAAGGAACCGAGGTCCCGCAGCGTCCACCCGGCACCGGTGTGCCGCAGCTGCGCGTGCGTCCGGGAGACGGTGTGGTCGCCGAGGCGCAGCACCGAGCCGGGCGCCCGGCCGATCGACAGCGGGTAGGGGCCGGGGCCGGGCAGTAGGAGTTCGGGCAGCCGTTCGTCGAGCCAGGCGCGGCGCACCCGCCCCGGGAAGCCCGACACGGCGCCCAGCGCCCGCTCCAGCGCCCCCGGCCGCCGCTGACGTGCCCCCAGGTCGTGCAGGACGGCGTGGAGTTCGCCCGGGTGCCGGGCGTGCAGCACCAGCTCCATCCGGCGTTCGAACGTGCGGTGGGAGACGCGTCCGTCGGCCGCGCTCTCCCGCAGGACGCCGAGCGCGTGGTCCCGCTCCGCGTCGGTCAGGCGCGGTGGCTGCGCGGCGAACTCGTACGTCGTCATAGCGGTTGATTGTCCGACGGGCGCCCGGCGGCTGTCCAGGCGCGGCCGGGGACCGTGGACGAACGGTGACGGGGTGTCCCGTGGCGCGGGAGCCGCCGTGCCCCGACGATGGTGTCCATGCTGTTCGAGGTATGGGCACCTGACGCCGCACGGGTCCGGCTCCGCACCGGGGCAACCGTCCCCGATCCCGCCGGTCCCGCCGATCCCGCCGACTCCGGGGCGGAGGAGCACGGCGGGGCCGACCGGTCGATGGAGCCGGACCCCGCCCGGCCCGGCTGGTGGCGGGCCTCGGCCCCGGCGGGTCCGGGCACCCGCTACGGCTTCGTCCTCGACGACGGCCCGGTCCGTCCCGACCCCCGCTCCCGCCGCCAGCCCGACGGCCCGGAGGGCCTGAGCGCCGTCGTCAGCGGCGACGAGGGCGGCCCGCGCGCCCCCTGGCCGGGCCGGGGCCTGGCGGGTGCGGTGCTGTACGAGCTGCACCTCGGCACGTTCACCCGCGCGGGGACGTTCGACGCCGCCGCCGGGCACCTGGCCCACCTGGCCGACCTGGGGGTGACGCACGTCCAGCTCATGCCGCTCAGTCCGTTCCCCGGCCGGCACGGCTGGGGCTACGACGGCGTGGCGCCCTGGGCCGTGCACGAGCCGTACGGCGGGCCCGCCGGACTGCGCCGGTTCGTGGCCGCCGCCCACGCCCACGGGCTGGGCGTCGTGCTCGACGTCGTCCACAACCACCTCGGCCCGTCCGGCAACCACCTGCCCGCCTTCGGCCCGTACTTCACCGACCGTCACCACACCCCGTGGGGCGCGGCCGTCAACCTCGACGCGCCCGGTTCCGACGAGGTCCGGGACTACTTCATCGGCAGCGCGCTCGCCTTCCTGCGCGAGCACGACCTGGACGGTCTGCGGCTCGACGCCGTCCACGCCCTCGCCGACACCCGCGCCGAGCACTTCCTGGCCCAGCTCTCGGCCGCCGTGGACACCCTCGCCGCCGAGCTCGGACGCCCGCTGTTCCTCATCGCCGAGTCCGACCGGAACGACCCGGCCACCACCGCCCCGCTTGAGCGCGGCGGGCTCGGGCTGCACGCCCAGTGGAACGACGACTTCCACCACGCCCTCCACACCGCCCTCACCGGCGAGGCGCAGGGCTACTACGCCGACTTCGCCAGCGACCCCCTGGCCGCCCTGGCGAAGACTCTGACCGGTGGCTTCTTCCACGACGGCACCTACTCCGGCTTCCGGGGCCGAGGACACGGCCGTCCCCTGGACGCGGCCACACCCGCCCACCGGCTCGTCGGCTACGCCCAGACCCACGACCAGATCGGCAACCGGGCACTCGGCGACCGGCTCGCCGCCGGGCTCAGCCCCGAGCGCGCCGCCTGCGCCGCCGCGCTCGTCCTGTGCGGCCCCTTCACCCCCATGCTCTTCATGGGGGAGGAGTGGGGCGCCCGCACCCCGTGGCAGTACTTCACGGATCATCCGGACCCGGAGCTGGCCGCAGCGGTCCGCACCGGGCGGCGTCGCGAGTTCGCCGCACACGGCTGGGCCGAGGAGGACGTCCCCGACCCGCAGGACCCGGCCACCCGGGAACGCTCCTGCCTGGACTGGGAGGAGTCCCGGCGCCCGGACCACACCTGGCTGCTGGAGTGGCACCGCCGGCTGATCGCCGTCCGCCGCGAGCATCTCGACCCGGCACTGCGGCTGGGGGACGTGACGGTGCGGACGGGGACGACGGCCGAGGGGGCGCGCTGGCTGACGGTGCGGCACAGCACCCTGCTCGTCGCCGTCAACCTCGGCGACGCCCCGGCCGAGGTCCCCGAACTCGCCGAGGGGGAACGGCTGGCGACGACCCACCGCTGCGTGGGGACGCGGCTGCCCGCGCACGCGGCGGCGGTCCTGAAGGTCTGACGACGGGACGTCCGGCCCCGAGCGTGCCGCACACCGGCTCAGGCCGGCCGCTGCAGCACCACGAGGCTCCGGTCGCTGACCGTGACCACGTCGCCGCCCGGGACGTTCGGCCCCACCCACGGCGGGTGGCCCTCCTCCCGCGCCGTGTCCACGATCGTGCGCCATTCCTTGCCGTGGTCGGCCGGCACGGTGAAGTCCAGCTTCTCGTCGTGCGCGTTGAACATGAGGATGAACGAGTCGTCGTGGATCGGCTCGCCGCGCGGCCCGGGCTCGGAGATGGCGTGGCCGTTGAGGAAGACGGTCAGCGCCCGCGCGTGCGCCTCCTGCCAGTCCTGCAGCGTCATCTCCTCGCCCTCGGGGGTGAACCAGGCGATGTCGGAGAGCTCGTCGTGCGTGCCCTCGACCGGACGGCCGTGGAAGAAGCGCCGGCGCCGGAAGACGGGGTGGTCCCGCCGCAGCCACACCATCGCCCGGACGAACTCGCACATCGGGTGCTCCTCGCCGGGCGCGGGCCAGTGCACCCAGGCCAGTTCGCTGTCCTGGCAGTACGCGTTGTTGTTCCCGCGCTGGGTGCGCGCGAACTCGTCACCGTGACTGAGCATGGGCACGCCCTGCGACAGCATGAGCGTCGCGGCGAAGTTGCGCATCTGCCGACGGCGCAGCGCCAGCACGCCGGGCTCCCGCGTGTCGCCCTCCGCACCGCAGTTCCACGACCGGTTGTGGCTCTCGCCGTCCCGGTTGTTCTCGCCGTTGGCGTCGTTGTGCTTCTCGTTGTAGGACACCAGGTCGTGCAGGGTGAACCCGTCGTGGCAGGTGACGAAGTTGATCGACGCCAGCGGGCGCCGCCCGTCGTCCTGGTAGAGGTCCGAGGAGCCGGTCAGCCGGGAGCCGAACTCCGCGAGCGTGCGCGGCTCACCGCGCCACAGGTCCCGCACGGTGTCCCGGTACATGCCGTTCCACTCGGTCCACAGCGGCGGGAAGTTGCCGACCTGGTAGCCGCCCTCGCCGACGTCCCAGGGCTCGGCGATGAGCTTGACCTGGCTCACCACCGGGTCCTGCTGCACCAGGTCGAAGAAGGACGACAGCCGGTCCACCTCGTGGAACTGCCGGGCCAGGGTGGCCGCGAGGTCGAAGCGGAACCCGTCGACGTGCATCTCGGTGACCCAGTACCGCAGCGAGTCCATGATGAGCTGGAGCACGTGCGGGCTGCGCATCAGCAGGGAGTTGCCGGTCCCGGTGGTGTCCATGTAGTAGCGCGGGTCGTCCGCGAGCCGGTAGTACGAGGCGTTGTCCAGGCCCCGGAAGGACAGCGTCGGGCCCAGGTGGTTCCCCTCGGCGGTGTGGTTGTAGACGACGTCGAGGATGACCTCGATCCCGGCCGTGTGCAGAGCCCGCACCATCTGCTTGAACTCCAGCACCTGCTGGCCCCGGTCGCCCCAGGAGGCGTAGGTGTTGTGGGGCGCGAAGAAGCCGATGGTGTTGTAGCCCCAGTAGTTCGCGAGCCCCGCGTCTGCGAGCCGGTGGTCGGTCACGAACTGGTGCACCGGCATCAGCTCCAGCGCCGTGACGCCCAGCCGCGTGAGGTGCTCGATGATCGCCGGATGGCCCAGCGCCGCGTACGTGCCGCGGAGCTCCTCGGGGAGGTCGGGGTGGAGCATGGTGAGGCCCTTGACGTGCGCCTCGTAGATCACCGTGCGGTGGTACTCCGTGCGCGGCAGCCGGTCGTCACCCCAGTCGAAGTACGGGTTCACCACGACGGACGCCATCGTGTGCGGCGCCGAGTCCAGGTCGTTGCGCCGCTCGGGCTGGCCGAAGTGGTAGCCGTACACCGCCTCGTCCCAGTCGATGCTGCCGCTCATGGCCTTGGCGTACGGGTCCAGCAGGAGCTTCGCGCTGTTGCAGCGCTGCCCGCGCTGCGGCTCGTAGGGTCCGTGCACCCGGAAGCCGTACCGCTGGCCCGGCATGACGCCCGGCAGGTACGCGTGCCGCACGAAGGCGTCCGACTCGCGCAGCTCGACGGCCGTCTCCGAGCCGTCGTCGTGCAGCAGGCACAGCTCGACGCGGTCGGCCGCCTCCGAGAAGACGGCGAAGTTGGTCCCCGCGCCGTCGTACGTGGCGCCCAGCGGATACGCCTGCCCCGGCCAGATCTGCATGGGCCCTCTTTTCCCTTGTCCGTCTGCGTCGTCCGTCGTCGGCCGGTGCGGTGGTCCGCCGCACCCTCCGTACCGACTGTTGATGCTGCCCGGCCCGGCACGTGGCGAACACCGCGTGCACGAGCTGTTACGCGAGCGACTATCTTCCCCTGGCAGGGTCAAGAGGCAAAGGAAGTTGAGGGGGACAGTGCTGCCGCGTCCCGGACGCCGCAGTAGGCTCCCCTGATCGAACCAACGGGGGCTGGAAGGCGGTGCACAGGTGAGTTCGGGAGGGCTTGAACTCCCACCGGGCGGCGACGGTTCGGGCGACGGCGCCGCCGACCCCCCCGACGCGCGATCCGGGACCGTCTCGCTGGCGCAGCCGGTCGAGATCGGACGCGGCCTGGCCTGGGACGCGGACACCTGGGCCGAGGTGCACACCCGGGCCCAGCGGGCCGGTCGCGCGTACGTCTGGCTGAACCTCGTCGAGCAGCGGCTGCGCGCCGTCGTCGGCGCCGTCCTGCGCCCCGTCTACGAGCCGGTGCACGGGGAGGAGTGGGTCGTCGCGGCCGCCGGGCCGGCCGGGCAGGAGTGGGTCCAGCGGGCGGTGGCCGTCCGCGAGGTGAGCCGGCGCAAGGGCTACGTGCTCGACCCGGCCGACGACAACCTGCTCTCCTTCCTCACCCTTCCCCAGCTGCGGGAGCTGATGGTCCAGCACTGGCCCTGCTACGAGCCCTACTTCGAGGAACGGCGCGGGCTGGAGCTGGCCCTGGACGAGCTGGAGGTCGCGCGCAGCGCCGTGTCCCGCAACCGGGCGCTGTCCCCGGCCGTGCTGGCCCAGGCCGAGCGCACCTCGCAGCGGCTGCTGGCGATGCTGGGCATCGGCGGTGGGCCGTACGGGGGACGCCTGCCGGTGGACGCCGTGGAGGACCTGGTGGGTGACCGCTTCGCCGACGTCGTCGGGGTGCACGCCGACCGCGTCCGGCTCCAGCGCAGCCTCCCGGCCGAGGACCTCTTCGGCGGGGCCCGCCGCATCGACGCCGTCGGCATCGGGCTGAACCTGCTGGTGCAGAACTACTCGGGGCGCCGACTGGCCCGGCTGGCCGACACCGGCTGCCGCATCCGGCTGCTCTTCCTCAACCCGGCCAGCAGCGCCGTCCGCCGCCGGGAGCGGGAGCTCGGCCTCAAGCGCGGGGAGCTCAGCCGGGCCGTTGAGACGAACATCCTGCACATGCGCCGGGTGCGTGCCAAGGTGCGGGACGCGAACGCGTTCCGGATCCACGTCTCCGACGAGACGCCGCGCTTCACCGCCTACCTGGTCGACGGGGACGGCCCCGACGGCCTGGCCGTCGTCCAGCCCTACCTGCGCCGGGCCCGGGGCATGGAGTCCCCCGTCCTCGTCCTGCGCGGCGGCGGCCGCACCCTCCTGCAGGACCGGCCCCCGGGCTCCCTGGACGACGGCCTGTTCCCGACCTACCGAGAGGAGTTCGAGTCCGTCTGGACCGACGCCCGCCCGGTGTCCTGAACCCCTCGTGCGACGGGTGGGGCCGTCGTCCCGGCGTTCGCGGAAGCGGTGGTGTGGACGAGGGCCGGCCGCACCGCACGTGGGGAGCACAGGGATCCGGCCGTTCGGCGGGGGAGTCGCATGTCCCGGTGTCGAACGGCCGGATTCCGGTTCGTGTTCACCTCGGCCGGTGAGCCGTCAGACCTTTCCGCTCCGAAACAGGAGGGGCCCGGCGTGGGGCGAGGGGTTGGTCACCGAGCGACGGAAGCGCTGTCGGCCGGCTGCGCCGTGGTGATGTCCTCGGGGCCGTAGGAGGCCATCACGCGTTCGAACTCCCGGGTGGCGAGGAGCAGTCGGTACACGAGAGCGAGTTCGAACAGCAGCAGCAGAACCCCCGCACCGATGGTGACGCCCACGATGGCCCCGGTCAGCGGGCCGATGATGAAGACGGCCATCTGGAACTCGATACCGCTGATCAAATGGGTGCGAATCCGGTGGTTGACCAAGAAGTCCCGGAACCGTACGTACCCGGGGAATCGGGTGAAGAACAACCGAGGAGTGGAGATCCGGGGTACGGCGGTCTCGGACGCCGGCGCCGCGGCGTCGACCTCCGGTTCCGTGCGGCGTTGTTCGGTGGAGCTGTTCGAGGGCTCTTCCTCTCGGGCGAGCGCTGCCTCGTCAGCCCGGAGCAGGAGCTTCCTCCGCATCCCCTGGCGCACCTTGCGGATCTCGAGTGCGTCCAGATACCGGAGCATGTCGAGGAAGACGACCGTCAGGGCCAGCCAGATGTAGGCGGTCTCCCCCGTGCTGCGGAACTGTCCGCCCATCAGGGCTATGGCGCACACCAGGACCCTGATGCGGTCGAAGATGTAGTCGAGCCATGCACCGAACTCCGACCCCCGCCCGGTGAGGCGGGCGAGTTTGCCGTCCATGCAGTCGAGAATGAAGCTGCAGTGATAAATGAGCGCGCCGACCGCGAGCCACCGCCATTCGCCCTGCACGAAGCACGCCGCTGCGATGAGTCCGAGGATCAAGGATCCCCAGGTGATCTGGTTCGGTGATATGCGCGTCCATTTGGCGGTCCAACGCACCAGTGGGGTGGCGACCGGATCGACGAGAAGGACGGTCCACCACGCGTCCCGCTGTTTTTCCGTACGACGGCGCACTTCAGCGAGCGGAGGTATATCCATTCCCGACGGAACCCTTTCGGTGTGGTCCCCGGCGTCCGCCGAGGAGGTCTGGCTGCGGTGCCCGGGGTGGCTGTGGCCAGGAGGACGCCACTGGAGGCAGGCGCCGTGTCTACACAGCGTCAGCAGCACGTAGGATTGTACCCAGCTTGTCCCTCGACCGACGGACAGGTGAACAAGGTGGGAACGACGCCGAGTCGACTCAATCACTGACCCGTGGTCCGAGTCACACCGGAGCACGTGATTCCTCTTCTGTGGCCGCTCATTGTCGGCTTGGCGGGGCGTCACGGAGGGCGGGAAAGGCGCGCTTGCGCGCACGGGTAACGGACCCCCAAGGAAACGATTGCGTAACGGAGGACGATGTCAGTGAACGCAGACGCGGCGCCGGTCATCTCTGTCGTGGTACCCGCCTACAACGCGGCGGGGACCCTGGGCAGGGCGCTGGATTCTCTGGCCGTTCAGACCTATGCGGGGCTGGAGGTCATCGTCGTCGACGACGCGTCGACCGACGCCACGCTCGCGGTGGCCCGCACGTACCAGGAGCGTCTTCCCGGCCTCCGTGTGATCGCGCGGACGACGAACAGCGGCGGCGTGGGTGGGCCGCGCAACGACGGGCTCCGCGCGGCGACCGGGGACTACGTCATGTTCCTCGACGCCGACGACGAGTTGACGGCCAAGGCCTGCGAGGTCCTGCTCGACACCGCGCGCGGTACGGGTGCCGACATCTCCGCCGGGCGAACGCAGCGCGTCAACCTCGCCAGGGGGACCACGCAGAACTGGCAGGCCGACCTGTACGGCGCGGACCGCTCGGTGGGGCGGGCCCGCGAGTGGCCGGAGCTGATCAACGACCCCATCGCCGCGGCCAAGCTCTTCCGTCGTTCCTTCCTCACTGAGAACGACATCTTCTTTCCGGAAGGCATTTTCTACGAGGACACGCTCTTCTCCGCCAAGGCCTACGCGCTGGCGGCCGGGATTTCCGTCCGCTCGGAAGCCGTCTATCGGTGGTACTGGGAGGACGCGCCTGAGGGGGCCGGCTCGATCACCAACCGGCGTCAGGAAATCCGTAGCATCGCGGACCGGATCGCCGCGCACCGCCTGGCTGACTCCTTTCTGGCGGACCAAGGCGCCCGAGAGCTCAGAACGCAGAAGGATGTCAAGTTCCTGACGCACGATGTGCGCCTGTACATGAAGGAACTGCGCACCGGGGACTCGGATTTCCGTGAGCGGTTTCTCACCATGGTTTCGAGCTATCTTGCCGGAATCACGGACGAAGCCTATGACCTCTGTGGTCCGCTGGATCGCGTGCGCGCGTTCTATCTGCGTCACGGACTCGCTGCCGCCGCCCTGACCGTCTCTGATTTCGAGCAGCGTCGCAGTGTCATCTCCACGGACATCGTCCAGCGTGACGAGCGGGTCTATTGGTCCGGGCAACATCTCTCGCTACCCGATGCCGAACGCTTTCTGGACGTCACGGAACTGGGTCTGCAGCACGAGGCGTTTCGCTCGGCCAAGCTGTTCAACGAGATGACGGAGCTGGAGGTCTCCGGAGGTGAGCTGCGCTTCTCCGGTCGGATCCCGAACCAGTTCCGCCGCTTCACCAAGGAAAACCTCCCCGACCTCGACCTCGTGATTCGGGCGAAGGATTCCGGTGCCGGGACGGAGATCGGTCTTCAGGACGTACGGCTGGCCGGAGACCACGTCACCTACACCGGTTCCGTGGCGCTCACGGCAGTGCTCGGTCGTCTGGCCGGTCAGGGGACGGTGCATGTCCTCGTGCGGGTCACCTGGGAACGCAAGCGTCACATGACGGCTCTCTGCGTGCGTGGCCGGGAGCTCACGGCACTGGGTGGGCCCTTGGAGGGGCTCGAGCTGGAGGCCTACGAGACCGCCAGCGGCAACCTGGCCTTCCGGCCGGCCGAGACGGGGGTTCTTGAGAGCGCCGGTGAGGCGGCTCCTGACCCCGGCCAGTGGCACTGGTACGAGGAACTGCCGCTGCCGGCACCCCGAACCCCGGTGGAACCGGTGCTCGCCTCCGTGGTGGTCGACGCCACGGAGACCGCCGAGCGGCTGGACCACGCACTCCACTCACTCCTGTGTCAACCCGAGTTCCCGCGACTCGACGTACTGGTCGTCATGGACCCCGACGCGCCGAGGCCGAAGAGGGTCGAGGAGATCACCGCGGCCCACGACCAGATCACGCTGATCGAGGGGGGCACTGCGGCGACCGGAGTGGCGACCCGCGTCCGAGGGCCCTACGTCACGTTCATGGACGGTTCCGGGATTCTTGCCGAGAACGCCGTGGGCCGACTGCTCGACGCGGCGGCGCGGACCCGCTCCGATGTCGTGATCGGCCGTGGACGGGACGCGGTCGTGCTGCGGGGGGCGGACCGTCTGCACGGAACGTGTTTCGGCTCGGGGGACCGGGAGTTCCCCGGCATCGCCGGTGCCCCGAACCTGGTCTTCTCCGAGTCCCCCGCCGGAAAGCTGTTCCGCACGGACCTGCTCATGCGAGAAGAGTGGTTTCCGCACGGTGCGCGCCCGTTCGACCGGCTCCGGTGGGTCCTGAGGACACTCCTGCGCGCGGGGCGCACGGTCCTCGTCGACGACTTCGTCCACGGTGTGCCGGATTCGGCGCGGTCCTCCCTCCCTGTGGCCGACCGGCTGTCCCTGACGCGGGAGGTGCTACGACTCGGCCTCACCCTGCAGGATGAATACGCGCGGGCTGAGCCCGCTGAGGCGCGGTTGGTGCAGCGCTACGTCGCGGGCAGCTTCGATGAGTACCTCTCCAGCCTGCCGAAGATGCTCACCGCCGAGAAGCTCGCGGAGCTGTTCCCCGAGGTGCGGGAGCTGTACCGGTCGATACCCGAGGACGTGATTCTGGACGTCGCCGCCCCTCGTGGAACACGCCTGCTCCATCACGCGGTCAAGTCCGGGAACGTCGATCTGTTCTGCAAGGTGTCGGATCCTGCGCCGTACCTCCCCGAGCTGTTGGTGTCGGGCGACGTCCTGCACCGCACGGTGCGAGGTGACCGCGAGGCGTCCACGGTGCTCCGAGTCGGAGCCCGCGCGGCGAAGGCCGAGTCGCTGCGCGTGGTGGACGGAAGCATCCGGGTCGAGGGATTCTTGGCACTCGGCGGAGTGGACCTGAGTGAACCGCTCACCAACACCGTGGAGCTCGTGTTCCACACCGACCGGGGTGCCGAGCACGCGGTTCCGGTGCGACAGGTGTACCGGCGGGACCGGTGGCACGTCAGGCAGCAGCGGGACCTGTACGCGGGCTGGCGAGCTGATCTCGCCGCCCAGGACCTCGCAGCCCTGCACGGCGGAACCCACAGCCTCTCCGTCCGTATCCACGGGGGCGGGTACGTGGACGTCCCGGTCACGGCCCGCCCGGCTCTGCACAGGTTCAAGGGCGTCCTGCGAGCATGGGGCCACCGGTGCGAGACCCGGGTGAGCGGCGACGGCACCGTGGGGCTGCGCGTCGCCCGGTCCCGGTCGGCCCTGAGGGTCGCACACGCCGCCCGCAGGGCGGGGCGGGAAGCCGCCGCGATCGTCGGCCGCAAGCCGGGCTGGCGGCTTCGGGCCCTTCACTGGCTGGCTCGCCCGGTGCTGTCCCGCCGTGACATCTGGCTCGTGGGCGAGCGCCACGACACCGCCCAGGACAACGGCTACCACTTCTTTCGCTGGGTGCGTGAGAACCGTCCCCGGCGGAACGTCTACTACGTGATCGATTCCGCCGCCGCCGACCACGCCAAGGTGCGGCCTTTCGGCAAGGTGATCGCTCGTGGGTCGTTGAAGCACCGTCTCTACCTGCTCAGCGCGACCCGTCTCGTCTCCCCCTACGACGCGGAGGCCTATCTCGCACCGCCGGGGCGCAGCAAGCTCGGATACCTGCGGGACTTCGGCGACCTCCTGGGCTACCGCAGGGTCTTCCTGCAGCACGGTGTGACCTACAACGACGTGTCGCAGTCCGCGCACCGTCAGTCCACCAGCGTCGACCTGTTCGTGACGGTCTCCGAGGACGAGGCGGAGTACATCCGCCAGGAGATGGGGTACCGGCCACAGGAGGTGCGGACCCTGGGGTTCCCCCGCTTCGACACGCTGCAGTCCGAGGAGTCGGTGCCGACGGTTCTGCTCATGCCCACCTGGCGGCGTGACATCGTGATCCCCTCGTACCGCCGCAGCCTCCGGCCGAAGATCCAGTTCACGGCCTCGCAGTACTACCGCTTCTACAGCCGGCTCCTGGCGGACGAGCGCCTGCGCGCGGCCCTGCAGCGCTCAGGGGTGCGGTTGGAGTTCTTCCCGCACTACGAGATCCGACCCTATCTGCGCCATTTCGAGGTCGATCATCCCTCCATCACGGTGGCCGATCAGGCGGAGCGTGGCGTCCAGGAAGCCATGAGGCAGTGCTCCCTGCTGGTGACCGACTACTCCTCCGTCTTCTTCGACGTGGCCTACATGAACAAGCCGCTGGTCTACGTTCCTTTCGACGAGGACGAGTTCTATGGACGGCACTACCGGCGCGGATACTTCGATCTGTCGCGGGACGGGTTCGGTCCCGTCTGCAGAACCGTCGACGCGGCGGTGGACGAGATCATCGCGGCCATCGACCGGGAATTCAGTGTCGAGTCCCCGTACGAGGAGCGGATCGACGCGTTCTTCGGCAGACGTGACACGAACAACTCGGCACGGGTCTTCTCAGCGATCGACGAACTCGATCGGTAGGGCGGGTGCCGTGCCCTGCTCCCGCGCACGGCACACCCCTCGCCCGGCGTCGGCTCCGCGGGGCCGACGCCGGGCGCGCACGGGGCGGGGGGACGCGCGGCCCGGGGTCCGTCGTGCGTACGTACTACTCTCGGGGGTGCTGGGGAGCCTTCGATCCGCGTGCACGTTCCCCGTCCGAGTCCCACGGAATGGTGTGAAGGATGCCTCGACTGACGCTCGTCGTTCCTGCGTACAACGTCCAGAGCTACCTCAGAGAGTGCCTGGACTCCGTGCTGGGGCAGGACTTCGGAGACTTCGAGGTCGTCGCGGTCGACGACTGCTCGCCGGACCGGTCGGGGGCGCTGCTCGACGAGTACGCCCGGCGGGACGAGCGGGTCCGGGTGCTGCACCTCGAGCGGAACGTCGGCCTCGGCCGGGCGCGCAACGCGGGGCTGGCCGAGGCCACGGGCGACTACGTCCTGTTCCTCGACAGTGACGACACGCTCACGCCCGGAGCCCTGAGGGCGATCGCGGAGCGGCTCGACGCCACCGGCGACCCGGAGATCCTCGTCTACGACTACGCCCGCGCCTACTGGAACGGAATTGAGCGGCGCAATCTCCTGCGGGCCTACCTCGCGCAGGAGGGGCCGGACGTCTTCTCCCTCCGGGAGCGGCCGCAGCTTCTCGATCTCCTGCAGATCGTCTGGAACAAGGCCTACCGCCGCGACTTCATCGAGAAGCACGGTTTCGAGTTTCCCTCCGGCTATTACGAGGACGCCCCCTGGACGTTCTGCTCGCTCATATCCGCGCAGCGCATAGCCGTGCTCGACCGGGTGTGCCTGCGATACCGCCAGCGCCGCGCGGGCGGCAACATCCTGCGCACGGTCAGCCGCAGGCACTTCGACGTCTTCGACCAGTACGACCGGGTCTTCGCCCACCTCGACGCGCACCCCGAGCTCGAGCGGTGGCGCCCCGAGATGTTCCGCAAGATGGCCGACCACTACCTCACGGTGCTGGACAAGCCGGACCGGCTGCCGCCGGACGCGCGGGCCGAGTTCTACCGGCGGGCCGCCGCCGACTACCGCAGGCGCCTCCCGGCCGGGTTCGTCCGGCCGCCGGGTATGCAGGGGCGCAAGTACGCCTTTCTCGCCCTGGGCTCCTACTCCGCGCTGGCGGGTGTCAAAGCCGCCAACAAGGTGCGCCGGACGGTGCGCAGCCAGGGCAGACGCCAGGCCGGCCGGGCCAGGGACGCCGCCATGCGGCTCTTCTACCAGGCGCAGCTGCGCCTGCCGCTGGAGCAGAACCTGGCGCTCTTCTCCGCCTACTGGAGCCGTGGTTACGCGTGCAACCCGGCGGCGATCGACGCGGTCGTCGCCCGGCTCGCGCCGCACATCCGCCGGGTGTGGGTGGTGAAGGACCCGGCGGCGCCGGTGCCGCCGGGCGTGGAGGTCGTCCGACCGGGCTCGAAGGAGTACTGGGCGGCGATGGCGCGGGCCCGCTACACCGTCAACAACGTGAACTTCGCCGACGAGATGGTCAAGCGCGACGGATCGGTCCACCTCCAGACGCACCACGGCACGCCGCTCAAGACGATGGGCCTGGACCAGCAGCGGTACCCCGCCTCGACGCGCATGGACTTCGCCGACCTGCTGCGGCGCTGCGACCGCTGGGACTACAGCCTGTCCGCCAACCGCTTCTCGACGGAGATCTGGGAGCGGGTCTACCCGTGCGGGTACACCTCGCTGGAGACCGGCTACCCCCGCAACGACGCGCTGGTCAACGCGACGGCGGCGGACGTCCGCGCGGCCCGGGAGGCACTCGGCGTCGCCGACGGCCGCAAGGTGTTCCTCTACGCGCCGACGCACCGCGAGCACCACGCCGAGTTCACGCCGCGCCTGGACGTCGCCGCCCTCGCCGAGGAGCTGGGCCCGGACGTCACCCTCCTGGTGCGCGGGCACTACTTCTACGCGCCCTCGCCGGAACTGGCCCGGCTGACGGCCGGCGGCCGGGTGCGCGACGTCTCCACGCACCCCCGGATCGAGGAGCTGTACCTGGCGGCGGACGCCCTCATCACCGACTACTCCTCGGCCATGTTCGACTACGCCAACCTCGATCGTCCCCTGGTGGTCTTCGCGGACGACTGGCAGATCTACCGGGAGGTGCGCGGCACCTACTTCGACCTGCTGCGGGAGCCCCCCGGCGCCGTCGCCACCTCCCAGGAGGAGCTGACCGGCCTGCTGCTCTCCGGCGCCTGGGACACCGAGGAGACCACTGCGCTGCGGGCCGCCTTCCGGGAGCGGTTCTGCGAGTTCGACGACGGCCGCGCCGCCGAGCGGGTGGTGCGCCGGGTCTTCCTCGGCGAGGGCCCCGACGCCGTGCCCGTGATCCCGCTCCGGGAACGCCGCGCGGTGCCGTCGCCGCCGGAGGCGCTGGCCGCCGGGCGCGGCTGACGCGCCGGGGCCGGACGCGCGCCGCCGCGCGCCCGGCCGGGGATCACGCCTCCTCGCGCGCCCGCAGCGCGGCGGCCTCCTTGTCCGCCGACAGGCCCGTCGTCGCCCGGGGGTGGGGGCGGGCCGCACCGAGCGCCGCCCAGGTGTCCGCGACGGTCGCGGCGAGCGGACGGCAGCGCAGTCCGGCGGCCCGGGCCCGACCGGCGTCGGCGCGGTGCAGGGCGTCGTGCAGCTCGCCCGGCGGCGTCCACACCGGAAGTTCCGACCACGGCTCGATCCCGGCCGCCTCGACCGTCCCGGGGTCCGTCCAGCACAGGTCGGCGTCCGCGCCGGTGACCTCGACGCAGGCGTCCAGCAGCTCGCCCATGGTCGCCGCGCCGGAGCGGCCGACCGTGTCGTAGGGGCCCGAGAGGCCCGCCACGGCGCCGTCCAGGGCGAACGCCGCCAGGTCGCGGGCGTCGACGTACTGCAGGGGCAGCTCACGGGGGCCCGGCGCCAGCACCGGTCCGCCCCGGGCGACGCGGCGCAGCCACCACGGCAGCCGTCCGACGTCCTCGTGCGGGCCGAGGATCAGCCCCGCCCGCAGGAGGAGGGCCCGGTCCCCGAAGGCGGCCAGGGCCGCGAGCTCCCCGCCGCGCTTGTTGGCACCGTAGTCGCCGTCCTCGGCGTCCGGGGAGCCGGTCACCAGCGGGGCCGCCTCGTCCGCACCGGCCGGGACGGGCCAGCGGTAGACGGACCGGCTGGAGACGTAGACGTAGCGGCCGGCGGAGGCCGACAGCAGCGTGGCGGCGTCCCGGACGGCGCGCGGCGCGGCCGTCCAGGTGTCCACGACGACGTCCCACGCGCCGTCGGCGAGGGCGGCCAGGCCGTCGGGGGTGGTGCGGTCGCCGAGGAGGGAGCGGGTGCCGGGCGGCGCGGGCGAACCGCCCCGGTTCAGGAGCGTCACGTCCCAGCCGCGCGCCACCCCCTCCTCCGCCACGGCGCGTCCCACGAAGTGGGTGCCACCCAGGATCAGAAGTCTCATGGCGTCACTCTGCTCCCACCGGCACCGGGTGGGAACGGCGGATCACCGACAGCGGAATCCGCTCCCGGCGAAGCCCGGCCGCCGTCAACCGCCGGCCGCCGTCAACTCCCGGCCGCGCTCGGGCTCCCGGCCGACGCGGTCCGCGCTCTACGCGGCCGCCGGCTCGGCGCGGCGGAGGCACGCCTGCCGGAAGCGGGTGAGCAGCAGCCGCGCCAGCTCCGGGGCGTCGCCGAGGACGGGAGCCAGGACGTCGGCCCCCGCCTCGGCCGCACCGGCGGCGATGCGGTCGGGCAGGAAGCCGGGGGCGACGACGTAGGGGGCGACCGCCACCCGGCGGACGCCGTCGGCGCGCAGGGCGCGGACGGCGTCCGCCGTGCGGGGCGGTGATGCGGAGGCGAACGCAGGCCGCACGGCGCACCAACCGCTGGTACGCCGCCACTCCCGCGCGGTTTCTGCGATCACTGCGATCGCCTCCGGGTCCGAGGAGCCCGCGGCCGCCAGCACGATCCCGGTGGACCCGGCGTCGGCGGGGTCCACCCCCGCCTGCCGGAGGCGGCGTTCCAGCGCGGCCGTGAGCAGGGGGTGCGGGCCGAGGACGTCGGCCTGGGTGACGCGGAGCCGGGGCAGCCGGGCTCGCGTCTCGCGCAGCACGGCGGGGATGTCGCTCTTGGCGTGGAAGGCCCGGGTCAGCAGCAGCGGCAGGGCGACGACGTCCCGCACGCCCTCGGCGTCGAGGCGGCGCAGCGCCCGGGGCACCGAGGGGGCGTTGAAGTCGAGGTGCCCGGCCTCGACGCGGAGGTCGGGGCGCAGCGCGCGGACCCGGTGGCACAGCGCGGCGACGGTCGCGGCGTGCCGCGGGTCGCGGCTGCCGTGGGCGACGACCAGCAGGGCGGGCCGGTGTGACATGGGAGGTCCGTTCCGTCAGCGGCCGGTGAGGCCGCGGTTGTGCAGGACGCGCCGTTCGAGCGGGGAGAACAGCAGCGACTCGACGCTGACGCCGACGGCGAGGATGAGCGCCACGGCCGCCAGGACCGCACTCATGGACGCCGCCTCGTTCCCCTCGGCCAGCATCCGTCCGATGCCGGGGAGCGGCGTCGCCGTGATCAGCTCGGCCGTCATGAGCGCGCGCCAGCCGAACGTCCAGCCCTGCCGCAGCGCGGCGATGAGGCCGGGCAGCGCGGCGGGCAGCAGGATGTGCAGGGCACCGCTCGGGCCGCGCGCCCCCATGGACCGTCCGGCGCGCAGCAGCAGCGGGGGCACCTGGTCGATCCCGGCGGCCACGCCGACGGCGATGGACGGGACGGCACCGAGCAGCACGACGGCGTACACCGCGCCCTCCGAGGGGCCGAGCCCGATGACGGCGACCGGCACCAGGGCCGCCGCCGGCAGCGACTGGAGGGCCGCCAGCACGGGCCCGAGCACCGTGCGCAGCGCCGCGATCCGGGTGAGCAGCACGCCGAGCGGGACGCCGATGACGGCGGAGGCCGCGAAGCCGACGAGGCAGCGCAGCACGCTGTGCCCGAGCGAGGGGAGCAGGGTGCCGTCCGCCAGGGCGTCGCCCAGCTCCCCGGCGACGGCCGCCGGGGAGGGCAGCCGCTCCGACCAGCCGAACACGTGCGCGAGCTGCCACAGGGCCAGCACCGCCACGACGGCGAGCAGCGGCGGCGCGGTCTTGGCCAGGACCCGGCGGGAGGCCTCGGCGGCGGGCTGGCTCTCCAGGGCGTCGAGCCCGGAGGCCATCTCCACCGCGTCGTCCGCCTCCGGGCCCCGGCCGCGCCCGGAGGCGGGGGTGCCCACGGCGTCAGTGACGGGCATGGCGCACGATCTCCTGGTGCAGGTGGCCGGTGATCTCCCGGGCGAGCGAGGTGACGCCGGAGTCCTCGATGCGCCGGGGGTGGGGCAGGTCGACGTCCCACTCGCGGGCGACGCGTCCGGGGCGGGAGGACAGCAGGACGACGCGCTGGCCCAGCCGGACGGCCTCCCGCACGTTGTGCGTGACGAACAGGACCGTGAGCCTCCGCTCCTGCCACACCCGGCTCAGCTCGTCGTGCAGCAGGTCGCGGGTGATGGCGTCCAGCGCGGCGAACGGCTCGTCCATGAGCAGCACCTCGCTGCCCTGCGCGAGCGAGCGGGCCAGCGCGACACGCTGCCGCATGCCGCCGGAGAGCTGGTGCACCCGCTTGCCGTACGCGTCCGGGAGCCGCACCAGGTCCAGCAGCTCGGCGGCCTGCTCCCGCCGCCGCGCCTTGGGCACCCCGGCCAGCTTCAGGGCCAGTTCGACGTTGCGGCCCGCGCTCAGCCACGGGAACAGCGCGTGGTCCTGGAACATCAGCGCGGGACGCCCGAAGGGCACCTGGGCGGTGCCGGACGTGGGCTGGTCCAGCCCGGCGACCAGGTTCAGCAGGGTCGACTTGCCGCACCCGGAGGCACCGAGCAGGCACACGAACTCGCCCGGCGCGGCCTGGAGCTGGATGTCGTCGAGCACGAGCTGCTGCGCGCCCCGGCGGCCGAACGCCTTCGAGACGTGGTCCAGCCGTACCGCGTAGGGGGCGGGGGAGCCCGCCGGGGGAGCCGTGGCGGGGGCCGTGGCCGGGGTGGCGAGGTGCGTGGGCACGTGGGGTGTCCTCTCGTCTTCGCCACCCGGGCGGGCGGCGCTACGGCAGGTGAGATCGGACGTACGGAGGTGGTGCGGGCGGGGCGGGCGTCACCGGCGGCATCGCCCCATGCCGCCCTGGCCGCTGCCTAGGGGGCCGCTGCCGACGCGGACACCGCGCCGGTCGAACGTCGCGTACGCGGCCCATCCCGCCGGGCCGCCCGGGACACCGTTCATGTCAGAAGTCCCAGCCCTCGTCGTCGGCTGCGGCCCGGCCGCCGTCGGCGGCGTCCGCGGCGGCCTCGGCGAAGGCGTCACCGGCCATGCCGGCGGTCAGCGTCGAGCCGTCGGCGGGGTCGATCAGCAGGAACGATCCGGTGCGCCGGGAGTCGGCGTAGGGGTCGACGGCCAGCGGTTCGGCGGTGCGCAGGACGACCCGGCCGATGTCGTTGGCGGTCAGCTCCCCGGGCTCCGGGTGCTGGGAGAGGTCGTCCAGCGTGAGGCGTGAGGGGATCTGCTTGACGATGGCCTTGACCGTGCGGGTCGTGTGCTTGAGCAGCACGCGCCGGCCCACGGTGAGCGGGCTGTCGTGCAGGTGGCACACGGTGGCGGTGAGGTCCTGGCTCGGGCTGACGCTCGCCTCCGCCGGGGCGATGAGGTCGCCCCGGGAGATGTCGAGGTCGTCGGTGAGCCGCAGCGTCACCGACTGGGGTGCCCAGGCGACGTCCACGGCCGCGCCGAGCGCGTCGATGCCCTCGATCGTCGACGTCCGGCCCGAGGGCAGGACGGTGACGGGCTGGCCCACGCGCAGCACGCCGGAGGCGATCTGCCCCGCGTAGCCCCGGTAGTCCGGCAGCTCCGGCGTCTGCGGCCGGATGACGTACTGGACGGGGAAGCGGGCCACGTCGTCGGAGGGGTCGTGGGCGACGGGGACCGTCTCCAGGTGCTCCAGCACGGTCGGCCCGGCGTACCAGTCCATGTGCGCCGAGGGGGTCACCACGTTGTCGCCGACCAGCGCCGAGATGGGCACGGCGGTGATCTCCGGGACGCCGAGGGAGGCCGCGTAGCGGGTGAACTCCTCGGCGATGGCGGCGAAGACGGACTCCTCGTAGCCGACGAGGTCCATCTTGTTCACCGCCAGCACCACGTGCGGGACGCGCAGCAACGCGGCCACGGCGGCGTGCCGCCGGGTCTGCTCGACGACGCCGTTGCGCGCGTCGACCAGCACGACCGCCAGCTCCGCCGTCGAGGCGCCCGTGACCATGTTCCGCGTGTACTGCACGTGCCCGGGGGTGTCGGCCAGGATGAACCGGCGCCGGGGCGTGGCGAAGTAGCGGTAGGCGACGTCGATCGTGATGCCCTGCTCGCGCTCGGCGCGCAGGCCGTCCGTCAGCAGCGCCAGGTCGGGCGCCTCCTGACCCCGGCTGCGGGAGGCCAGCTCGACGGCCTCCAGCTGGTCGGCCAGCACCGACTTGGAGTCGTGCAGGAGCCGTCCGACCAGGGTGGACTTGCCGTCGTCCACGCTCCCGGCGGTGGCGAAGCGCAGCAGCGAGGTGGCGGAGGTTCCCTCGACGTCGCCGGGCGGCGTCGTGCTCGGCTGGCTCATCAGAAGTACCCCTCGCGCTTGCGGTCTTCCATCGCGGCCTCGGACAGCTTGTCGTCGGCCCGGGTCGCGCCCCGTTCGGTCAGCCGGGAGGCGGCGATCTCGGCGATGACCTTCTCGATCGTGTCGGCGTCGGAGTCGACGGCGCCGGTGCAGGACATGTCGCCGACCGTGCGGTAGCGCACCTGCCGACGCTCCACGGCCTCGCCCTCCCGGGGCCCGCCCCACTCGCCCGGAGCCAGCCACATGCCGCTGCGGGCGAAGACCTCGCGCTCGTGGGCGTAGTAGATCTGCGGGAGCTCGATCTTCTCCCGCGCGATGTACTGCCACACGTCCAGCTCGGTCCAGTTGGAGAGCGGGAAGACGCGCACGTGCTCGCCCGGCGCGTGCCGCCCGTTGTACAGCTGCCACAGCTCGGGCCGCTGGCGGCGCGGGTTCCAGCCGCCGAACTCGTCGCGCAGAGAGAAGACGCGCTCCTTGGCGCGGGCCTTCTCCTCGTCCCGGCGCCCGCCGCCGAACACGGCGTCGAACCGGTGGTCCTCGATGGCGCGCAGCAGCGGCACCGTCTGGAGCGGGTTGCGCGTGCCGTCGGGACGCTCGCGCAGCTCGCCGCGGTCGATGAACTCCTGCACGGAGGCGACGTGCAGCCGCAGTCCGTGCTCGGCGACCGTGCGATCGCGGTACTCGATGACCTCGGGGAAGTTGTGCCCGGTGTCCACGTGCAGCAGGGCGAACGGCACCGGGGCCGGCGCGAACGCCTTGAGCGCCAGGTGCAGCATCACGATGGAGTCCTTGCCGCCGGAGAAGAGGATCACCGGCCGCTCGAACTCGCCCGCGACCTCGCGGAAGATGTGCACCGCCTCGGACTCCAGCGCGTCCAGGTGGCTCAGTGCGTACGGGCTGTCGGTGGGCTCGCCGGTCGCGGTCGCCGTCGTCATGCCAGTCCCCTCTCGGTCAGCAGCGTGTGCACGGCGGCGGCCGACTCGGCGACGCTCTGCTCGTGTGCCGCGATGCGCAGGTCCGGGTCGGCCGGAGCCTCGTACGGGTCGTCCACACCGGTCAGTCCGGAGATCTCCCCGGCCGCCTGCCGGGCGTAGAGCCCCTTGACGTCGCGCTCGGAGCACACCTCGACGGGCGTGGCCACGTGCACCTCGACGTACGGCGTGCCCGCCCGCTCGTGGCGCTTGCGCACCGCCTCGCGGCTGTCCGCGTACGGCGCGATCACGGGCACGAGCACGGTGACGCCGTGCGACGCCAGCAGCTCGGCCACGAAGCCGATCCGCTGCACGTTGGTGTGGCGGTCCTCCCGGGAGAAGCCGAGCCCGGCGGAGAGGAACTCCCGGATCTCGTCGCCGTCCAGCACCTCGGTCCGCCGGCCCGCCTCGGCCAGCCGGGCGGCGAGCGCGTGGGCGATCGTCGTCTTTCCCGCGCTCGGCAGCCCGGTCAGCCAGACCGTGCCGCCCCGGCGTCCTGCCTCACTCATCCTCTGCGCTCCCTGCGCTTCCCGCGTCTCGTCACTCATCAGCCGTGCAGCCCGCACTCGGTCTTGCCGGAACCCGCCCAGCGCCCCGCACGGGCGTCCTCGCCCGGCGCCACGCGGCGGGTGCAGGGGGCGCAGCCGATGGACGGATAGCCGTCCCACAGCAGCGGGTTGGTCAGAACGCCGTGTTCGGCGACGTAGGCGTCCACGTCCTCCTGCGTCCAGCGCGCGATGGGGGAGACCTTCACCTTCTCCCGCTTCTCGTCCCAGCCCACGACGGGCGTGCCCGCCCGGGTGGGGGACTCGTCGCGGCGCAGCCCGGTCGCCCACGCGTCGTACCCGGCGAGCCCCTCCCGCAGCGGTGCGACCTTGCGCAGCGCGCAGCACCGGTCGGGGTCGCGGTCGTGGAGCTTAGGGCCGTACCGCGCGTCCTGTTCGGCCACGGTCTGCCGGGGGGTGAGGGTGATGACGTTGACGTCCATCACCGCCGCCACGGCGTCGCGCGTGCCGAGCGTCTCGGGGAAGTGGTAGCCGGTGTCCAGGAAGACGACGTCCACACCGGGGAAGACCCGGGACGCGAGGTGCGCGACCACGGCGTCCTCCATGGACGAGGTCACGCAGAAGCGCTTCCCGAAGGTCTCGGCGGCCCAGCGCAGGATGTCGGGCGCCGAGGCGTCCTCCAGCTCCCGCCCGGCCTCCTCGGCCAGCTCCCGCAGATCGGTCGCGGTTCTCATGCGGTTCCCCCTTCGTGGTCGTCGGTGCTGCCGGGCCGCCGCACGTCCCGCGCGAAGCCCCGGGAGAGCAGGCCGAGGAAGGACAGCCGGAAGGCCCGGTTGCAGGCGCCGCACTCCCAGGCGCCGTGCCCCTCCTCGGACGGCCGCAGGTCCTCGTCCCCGCAGTAGGGGCAGTAGAACGGGGCGGCCCGCTCGCTCATTTCAGTGACCCCTCGTCAGCCCGGGTCACCCACTGGGAGAACCGCTCACCCTCGGTGCGTTGTTCCTCGAACGCCCGCAGCACCCGCTCCACGTAGTCGGCGAGGCCGTCGGCCGTCACCTTCAGCCCGCGCACCTTGCGGCCGAAGCCGGGCTCCAGGCCCAGCGAGCCGCCCAGGTGCACCTGGTAGCCCTCGACCTGGTTGCCCTCGTCGTCCAGGACGAGCTGCCCCTTGAGGCCGATGTCCGCGACCTGGATGCGGGCGCAGGAGTTGGGGCAGCCGTTGATGTTGATGGTGATCGGCTCGGCGAAGCCGGGCAGCCGCCGCTCCATCTCCTCGATGAGGCTCTGGCCCCGGCCCTTGGTCTCCACGATGGCGAGCTTGCAGAACTCGATGCCGGTGCAGGCCATGGTGCCGCGCCGGAAGGGCGAGGGCCGCGTGGTGAGGTCGAGCGCGGCCAGCTCGTCGCTGAGGGCCCGCACCTGCTCCTCGGGCACGTCGAGGATGATCATCTTCTGCTCGACCGTGGTGCGCACCCGGGTGGAGCCGTGCGCCTCGGCGAGGTCGGCGATCTTGGTCAGCGTCGCGCCGTCCACCCGGCCCACGCGCGGGGCGAAGCCGACGTAGAAGCGGCCGTCCTTCTGCCGGTGCACGCCGACGTGGTCGCGCCAGCGCTCGACGGGGGCGTCCGGGGCCGGGCCGTCGGCCAGCTTGCGGCCGAGGTACTCGTCCTCCAGCACCTGACGGAACTTCTCCGGGCCCCAGTCGGCCACGAGGAACTTGATGCGGGCCCGGTTGCGCAGGCGTCGGTAACCGTAGTCCCGGAAGATGGAGACGACGCCCTCGAAGACGTCGGCGACCTCCTCCAGGGGCGTCCAGGCACCGAGCCGGACGCCGATCTTCGGGTTCGTGGACAGGCCGCCGCCGACCCACACGTCGAAGCCCGGGCCCAGCTCCGGGTGGTGCACGCCGACGAAGGCGATGTCGTTGATCTCGTGGGCCACGTCCAGCAGCGGCGAGCCGGAGATCGCGGACTTGAACTTGCGCGGGAGGTTGGAGTAGGCGGGGTTGCCCACCACGCGGCGGTGCACCTCGTCGACGGCGGGGGTGCCGTCGATGATCTCGTCGGCCGCGATGCCCGCGACGGGCGAGCCGAGGATGACGCGCGGGGTGTCGCCGCACGCCTCGGTCGTGGACAGCCCCACGCCCTCCAGGCGGCGCCAGATCTCCGGCATGTCCTCGATGCGGATCCAGTGATACTGGATGTTCTGCCGGTCGGTGATGTCGGCGGTCCCGCGCGCGAACTCCTGCGAGATCTCGCCGATGACGCGCAGTTGCCCTGTGGTCAGCCGGCCGCCGTCGATGCGGACGCGGAGCATGAAGTACTCGTCGTCCAGCTCCTCCGGCTCCAGCACGGCCGTCTTGCCGCCGTCGATGCCGGGCCTGCGCTGCGTGTAGAGGCCCCACCAGCGCATCCGGCCCCGCAGATCGGCGCCGTCGATGGACGCGAAGCCGCGGTGGGCGTAGATCGTCTCAATGCGTGTCCGCACATTGAGACCGTCATCGTCCTTCTTGGTCTGCTCGTTGGCGTTGAGGGGGGTGAAGTGTCCCTTGGCCCACTGGCCTTCGCCACGGTGGCGGCCGGTCCTGCGGCGCGTCGGGGCGGTGGCTTGCTCGGGCGTGTCGGCCATGGTGGCAGGTCCTTCGGGCTGACGGGTGGATGGCGGGAGGGGGCGGACGTGCGCGTGCGAACACGCGCGCGGCCGGGGCACACGGCGGTGCGGTCCGCGCTGGGCGTCTCCCGGCCGCGCGGCCGGAAGGCGAAGTCAGAGGGTGGCACCCGCCCGCGACAGCGGGGGCGGCGTGCGGTGCGGCGGAGCGTGCGAAGTTCGTGGTGCTGTGACTGTCAGCCCGCCGGACAGATCGCGCTGGACATGCGGCAAAGGTCGACGTGACGCCGACTCACCAAGAGGATTCCAGCTCTGGACATGGGAGGAAGACTGGCACGCGCGCTTGGACGCAGTCCACCGTTATCCACGATGCGGACAAGACCGTCTCGCAGGGCGGGACGGTGTGCCCTGGGTCACACCGGGCGACGGGACGGCCACAGGGCGGGGGCGTGCACCTCCGGCTCGACCTCGGTGCGGGTGTCGAAGAGGCGGAACCCCCGGCGCCGGTAGTTCGCCAGCGCGTGCGGGGAGTCCTTGCTGCACGTGTGCACCCACACCCGGCGCGTCCGCTCCCGGCCGGGCCACCGCCGCGCCAGGTCCCACGCCCGCGCCGTGCCCTCGAAGAGCAGTCGCCCGCCGATGCCACGTCCCCGGAAGCCCGGGAGCAGGCCGAAGTAGCTGATCTCCACGACGCCCTCCGGCTGGGCGTCCAGCTCGATGAACCCGGCCGGCGTCCCGTGGTCCCAGGCCACCCAGGTCTCGGTGCCGGGCCGCTCCAGGAAGCCGAGCCAGCGCTCACGGCTCCACGGCAGCCGGTCGGTCCAGGCGAGATCGGTCCCCACGGAGGTGTAGAGGAAGCGGCTGAACTCCGGGCTCGGCACCTCGGCCCGGACGATCCGGATGGCGGACCCGGTGTCCGCTCCGTGGACACCGGCGGTTGGTGGACGGAGATCGTCGGCCGATGTCTGCTCCAGTGACCACGTCGTCACGCTGATTCCGCCGGTGGGTCCGTGGGGGGTGCTGTCCGTGGCGCTGTCCATCCGGGCATCCCATCACACCGCGGTTCCCCGCCCCGCTCCCGGTCGGGGGCAGTCGGTACGCCTGGGCGGGGAACGGCACGGCTGGCAGGATGTGCCGTCAGTCCCGGACTCCGTCCCCGTCCCCGACCGAAGGGGGAACCGTTGGCCCCGTCGCCCCGCCCGACGCCACGGCCCGCCGTGGGCCCCACCGTGAGCCCCGCCGTGCATTCCGCCGTGCATTCCGCCGGGCCCGGCCACCCGGAGCGGGACGCGCCCGTCGCGGTCCTGGGCGAGTGCGTGGCCGACGCCTTCACCACCCCGGCCGTCTCCGGTGCCCTGGGCCTGCACGTGCTCCCCGGGGGAGGCCCGGCCAACACCGCGGCCGCGCTCGCCCGGCTCGGCACCCCCACCCGCTTCCTCGGGCGGCTCTCCGGTGACGTCTTCGGCCGCCTCTTCCGCTCCCGGCTGACGGCCGCCGGCGTCGACCTCGGCGCCGTCGTCGAGGCGGCCGAGCCCAGCACCCTCGCCGTGGCCGACGTCGACGCCCACGGCAGCGCCGCGTACTCCTTCCATGCCGCCGGCACCGCCGACTGGCAGTGGACGGACGCCGAGCTGGAACGGGCCGCGCGGGCCCCGGCGGCCTGCCTGCACACCGGCTCCCTCGCCCTCGTCCGCGATCCGGGCGGCCCGGCCGTCGAACGGCTGCTCACGGCCGTGCGGCCCCGGGCCACCGTCTCGCTGGACCCCAACGTGCGCCCGCTCCTCGTCGACCCCGCGCACTACCGCGCGCAGCTGGCCCGGTGGTGCGCGGCGGCGGACGTCCTGCGGTGCTCCGAGGACGACCTGGTCCACCTGCTGCCGGACGCCGGGCCCGAGCGGGCGGCCGACACCTGGCACACGTCCGGGGTGCGGCTGGTCGTCGTCACCCTCGGTGCACGCGGGGTCTTCGCGTCGCTCGACGGCCACCGGCTGCGCGTGCCGACGCCGCCGGTCACCGTCGTCGACACGGTCGGCGCCGGGGACGCCTTCACGGCCGGCCTGCTGCACGGACTGCACCGGGCCGGTGCGCTGGGCGGCCGCCTCGACGGGCTCGGCGCCGACGTCCTGCACGACGCGCTGACCGCCGGGGTGCGCCTCGCGGCGGCCGTCTGCACGGTGCGCGGCGCCGATCCGCCCCCGTCCGCCGCCGGATGAGCCGGGCCCGCGCGCTCCCGCGCGGAGGCCGGACGGCGGGGCCCAGCACGTCACCGGTGCGTGTCCCGCGCCGGAAGCCGGATACGTTGGACGCGTGCGAGCAGCCGAACCGTCCCCCAGGCGCCGCTCCGCCGGGCGCGTGAGCATGAGCGGTCTCTACCGCAACATCCCGAAGAGGCGACTCTCGTGGCTGCTGCTGAAGGACACGGTCAACTCCTGCATGGAGTACCGCATCCTCGGCCTCGCCGCCGAGGCCGCGTTCTTCACGCTGCTCTCCCTGCCGCCCCTGCTGCTCGGCCTGCTCGGGCTGCTCGGCTACCTGGACGCGTGGATCGGCACGGACACCATCGACAGCGTCCGCACCAACATCCTGGAGGCCTCCGCCACCGTCCTCTCCGAACGCGGTGTCAACGAGATCGCCGCACCCCTCATCGACGACGTCATCGAGGGCGGACGGCCCGACATCATCTCCTTCGGCTTCGCGCTCGCCCTGTGGTCGGGCTCGCGCGCGGTGAACGTCTTCATCGACACGATCACGGTGATGTACGGGCTCGACGGGCACCGCGGCATCGTGAAGACCCGGCTGCTGGCCTTCCTGCTCTTCCTCGTCGCGCTGCTGATCGGAGCCGTCGCGCTGCCGCTCATGGTGATCGGCCCCGACGCCGTGATCGGCTGGGTGCCGCAGGCGGAGTGGGTGGTCCAGATCTTCTACTGGCCCACCGTCCTGTTGCTCTCCATCGCGTTCCTGACCACGCTCTTCCACGTCTCCGTCCCCGTCCGCTCGCCGTGGCGCGAGGACATTCCGGGGGCCCTGGTCGCGCTGCTCATGTGGGTGGGGGGCTCGTTCCTGCTGCGCCTGTACCTGACGGCCACGGTGGAGGGGCCGACGATCTACGGGTCGCTCGCCGCACCCGTCGCCGTGCTGCTGTGGATCTTCGTGTCGGCCTTCGCCGTCCTGGTCGGCGCCGCCGTCAACGCGGCGATCGACCGGGTGTGGCCGTCCGTCGCCACGGCCGCCGCGCGCCGTGCGCGCGACCGGCAGCGGGAGCGGGAGGCGGCGGTGCTGGTCGCCGCCGCCGAGGCCCGCCGCCACCGGGACGGCGGCCCCGCCGGGGCCGACCCGGCATCCGGCACGGGCGACGACGAGGAGGACGACGGCTTCGGCCCCGAGCCCCCCGAGTTCCCCGAACGCTGGGCGCGCTTCCTGCCGCCGGAGGACCTCCGCTCGCGGCTCAAGGGGCCCCGCCACTGACGCCCGGCCCCCTCCGGCCCCATCCCGGCCAGGTCCTCCCCTCCGCGTCGCTCGCGCGCCGCACAGCGGTCGTGGAACCGGGCGAACGGTGACACAGTGAAGGAGATCGCCTTCCGGTCTGGGGTGCGGCATGAACACGCAGCGAACGGTTCCCGGGGCCACCGGGCCGGGCGGGTGGCCCGCCGACACGCGCACCACGCTCGCCCTCAACCGCATGGGCACCTTCGACCTGGACCTCGACCGCGACGTCATGCACCTGGACGACGGCGCGCTCGCCGTGTTCGACCTGCGCCGCGACGAGTACGACGGCCGGCCCGAGAGCCTCGGCAGCCGGGTGCCCCAGTCCGAGTCCGCCCGGATGGACACGCTGGTCTCCCAGGCCATCAAGGACGGGCGCCGCCGCTACGGCCTGTACTTCCGCGTCCGCTGCCGCGACGGCACCCTGCGCTGGACCCACACCCAGGGCCACATCCTCCGCGACCCCGCCGGCCGGGCCCGCCGCCTCGTCGGCGTCGTCCGGGACGCCACGGACGAGCTCGCGGGCGCGGCCGGCGGGGGCGCGCCCGACACCGAACGCCACCGCGAGTCCAGCGTCGTGGAGGAGACGACCGCGGCCCTCGCCCACGCGCGGTCCGTGCGCGACGTCATCGACGTCCTGGAGAGCGCCCGCGGCATGGGGCGACTCGGCGCCGTCAGCCTCCTGATGGGACTGGTCGAGGGCAACCACATCCGCCAGATCGCCGAAGGCCGCACGGCGAGCCTCGTGCCCGAGCTGGAGTACACCCGCATCGACGCGGACTTCCCCATGAGCGAGGTCGTCCGCACGATGACGCCGCGCTTCTTCGTCTCCCGGCAGGAGTTCGCCGCCCGCTATCCCCGGCTGTGGCCCCACATCGCACCGCTGAACGCCTCCGCCGCCGCGTACCTGCCGCTGATCGCCCAGGGGCGGGCGATCGGCGCCGTCGGGCTGCTCTTCCGGGACAAGCACACCTTCCCGCCCCACGAGGAGACCCTGCTCACCGCGCTCACCAGCGCTATCGCGCAGAGCCTGCAACGGGCGATGCTGTACGAGCAGGAGATGGAGCTGGCCGAGAGCCTCCAGCGCTTCATGCTGCCCCACACCATCCCCGCCGTGCCGGGGCTGCGCACCGAGGTCAGCTACCGGCCGGCCCGCCGGGGGCGGGACATCGGCGGGGACTGGTACGACGTCATCCCCCTGCCCGGGGGCCGGGTCGCGGCCGTCATCGGCGACGTGCAGGGCCACGACACGCACGCCGCCGCCGTCATGGGCCAGCTGCGCATCGTGCTGCGCGCCTACGCCGCCGAGGGCCACACCGCCTCCACCGTGCTGGCCCGCGCCTCCACGTTCCTGCACGACCTGGACACCGACCGCTTCGCCACCTGCCTGTACGCCGAGGCCGACCCGTCCACCGGCTGGCTGCGCCTGGTCCGCGCCGGGCACCTGGACCCGTTGCTCCGGGGCACGGACGGCCGGTGCCGGGTGCTCCCGGTGGCCGGCGCCCTGCCGCTCGGGCTGCCCCACCTGGGCGCGCCCGACTTCCCGGTGACCTCCGTGGAACTGGCGGTCGGGGAGACGCTCGTGATGTTCACCGACGGCCTGGTCGAGCGGCCGGACGCCGACCTCGACGACGGCGTGCGCGCCCTCGTCGACGCCGTCGGACGCGGCCCCGACGACCTGCGCAAGCTCGCCGACTGGCTCTGCGAGCTGCCCAACGCGCGGGCGGGTGTCGACGACCTGGCCCTCGTCCTGCTCCGGCGCGACGCCTCGCCGGTCCCGCAGCTCGGCCGCCGTCTCCACCACCACGTCGCGCCGGGGGACCTGCGGGCGGTCGCGGGGGTGCGGCAGATGGCGAGGGCGGCCGTGCGCTCGTGGAACGCCGACGCCTGCGCCGACGCCCTGGAGCTGGTCACCCACGAGCTGACGGTCAACGCCCTGCGGCACACCGACGGCGGCGCGGTCGTCACCTTCCGGCTCCTGGACGGCGCCGACCGCCGGGTCCGCGTCGAGGTCGAGGACACCTCCACCGAGGCCCCGGAACTCGGCCGCGACGAGGACATCGGCCTGACGGGCCGGGGCATGCTCCTCGTCGACCGACTCGCCGACGTGTGGGGCGTGGAGTCGCGCGCCACCGGAAAGTCCGTCTGGTGCGAGTTCGTCGCCCCGACCCGCTACGGCACCCCCGAATAACCCCCACCCCGCCCGGCGCGGACGTGCTCGTGGCCTTGAGTATGTCGCCCCCGACATATAGCCTCGGTCACGTGCGCCCCCTGTTCGCCGTCGAGCTCGAACCCGAAGTGCGGGACTGGCTGGAAGCCCTGCCCGCCAAGCACTTTCTCAAGATGGCGAGTATGTCGGGTTGCTCGCTGAGCATGCTGCGGCGCTCGGCGAGCCCTACGCCCGTTACCTCGGCGACGGGGTGAGGGAGTTACGTCCCACGCTTGATGGTGCCGCCATGCGTGTGACGTACTGGCTCACCCCGAACCGCACCGCCGTCCTGCTGACCGTCTTTCGCAAGACGAGGATGCGGGAGGGCGCCGAGGTGAAGCGCGCGAAGGTCGCACAACAGGTCTGTGAAGCCGAACATGGCCCCGCACACGAAGAGTTCATCCGTATCATCGGGCCGGGAGAGGTGGAGCCGTGACTCACAGTCGCTGGAGAACGCAGCGAGAGCGCAAGCTCGCCGAGGGCTTCACCGAACCCGAGGACGTGGCCGAGGCCCGGCGCGCGATCCGGCTGTCCATGGCGCTGGCGAAGGCCGTGTACGACCGGCGCACCGAGCTCGGACTCACGCAGACCGAGTTGGCCGACCGTGCGGGCCTGACCCAGGCCAAGATCTCCCGCGTCGAAGGCTCCGACACCGTCCCCACCCTGCCCCTCCTCGCCAAGCTGGCCACGGCGCTCGACGCCACCCTCAACATCGCCCTGGACGAGGACGACACCCGGGTGTCCTTCATCGGGCATCGCAGGGACGCGGCCTGAGGGTGGCCGGTTCGTGGCGTTGTGGAGGCTCGGCGCCGTAGGATCGGCGTATGCGCCGACGACATTGATCCTCGCCCGCCTCCGCCGCCTCCCTCCGCCGCAGGCTGTACGCCTACGCGGGGCTGGAGGACTTCGTTCTGCTCTACCCCGTCTACGCGGTGCTCTTCGCCGACACGGGGCTCGACGCGGCCGGGATCTCCTCGCTGTTCGTCATCTGGTCGCTCGCCGGGTTCCTGCTGGAGGTTCCCTCCGGAGTCCTGGCCGACCTGCTGCCACGCCGGACGTTGCTGGTCCTCGCACCGCTGCTGAACGGCGCGGGGTTCGCGCTGTGGACGGTCGCCCCCTCCTATCCCGCGTTCGCGGCGGGTTTCGTGCTGTGGGGTGCCGGGGAGGCGCTGCGGTCCGGCACCTACCAGGCGCTGGCCTGGACGGAGCTGGACCGCCTCGACGCGGCGGACGGTTACGAGCAGGTCATCGGGCGCGGCCGGGCGTTGGGGCTCACCGCCCAGCTGCTCGCCGCCGCCGTGGCCGGGCCGGTGCTCGCGGCGGGCGGCTATCGCGCACTCGGGCTGGCCAGTACGGCGGCGCTCGCACTGTGCGCCGTCGTCGCCCTCACCCTCCCCGACTCCCGCGCCCCCGGCCCGAAGGAGGGGGAGGAGGAGCCGGGCTTCGGCTCGGTCCTGCGCGGCGGCCTGCGGGAACTGCGCCGCACCCCGGGCGCGCGCCGGGCGGCGCTCTTCTGGGCGGTCGTCACGGGCGTCACGGCCCTGGACGAGTACGTACCGCTGCTGGCCGACGCGGTCGCCCCGGGACCGGCCGCGCTGCCGCTGCTGGTGGGCCTCGTCACGGCCGGAGCGGCGGTGGGCGGCTGGCTGGCCGGCCGGGGTCCCCGCCGAGCGGGCGGGCTCCTGGCGGTCGGCGCCGCCTGCCTCGCCGGGGGCGCGCTCAGCGGCCACCCGGCCGGACTCGTCCTGGTGGCCGTCGCCTACGGCGTCTTCGAATGGACCATGGCGCTGGCCGACGCCCGTCTCCAGGCCGCCGTCTCCGACCGGTCCCGGGCGACGGTCACCTCGCTCGCCGGCTTCGGCTCGGAGGTCCTCGCGGTCCTCGTCTTCGCCGGGTACGCCCTCGGTTCGCACGTCGCCGGGCCCGGCGTCCTCTTCGCCGCCGGTGCCGTGCCCTACCTGCTGATGTCCCTGTCCGATTTCCGCGAGTGGCGGCGCCGCCGGAGTCGCACACTGAAGGAGTGATGGACGACGAAAGCAGGTACGAAGCGGTCCGCAGCCGGGACGCCCGGTTCGACGGTGTGTTCTTCACGGCGGTCCGCACGACCGGCATCTACTGCCGTCCGAGCTGCCCGGCGGTCACCCCGAAGCGGCGGAACGTCACCTTCCACCCCTCGGCCGCCGCCGCCCAGGCCGCCGGGTACCGGGCCTGCCGCCGGTGCCGTCCCGACACCGTGCCCGGCTCGGCCGAGTGGAACGTCCGGGCCGACGCCGTGGGCCGGGCCATGCGCATGATCGCCGACGGTGTGGTGGACCGCGAGGGGGTCGGCGGGCTGGCCGGGCGGCTCGGCTACAGCGCCCGGCAGGTCCAGCGCCAGCTGACCGGGGAACTCGGGGCCGGTCCGATCGCGCTCGCCCGCGCCCAGCGCGCCCACACCGCGCGGACGCTGTTGCAGACCACGGGCCTGCCGGTCACCGAGATCGCCTTCGCCGCCGGGTTCGCCAGCGTCCGGCAGTTCAACGACACCCTCCGCGCCGTCTACGGCACCACCCCGACCGGCCTGCGCGGCGGGTCGAGCACCCCGCCCGAGGGCGACGGGGTGCACCTGCGGCTCGCCTACCGGGGCCCCTACGACGCGGGGGGCGTCTTCGACTTCCTCGGCCGCCGCGCGGTGCCGGGCGTCGAGGAGGTGACCGGCGGGCCGGGGGACCGCCGCTACCGCCGCACCCTCGCCCTGCCGCACGCCCACGCCGTCGCCGAGATCGGGGAGCGCGGCGGAGCGGGGTGGCTGCCCTGCCGGCTGCACCTGGCCGACCTGCGGGACCTGACCACCGCCGTCCAACGCCTGCGCCGGCTGTTCGACCTGGACGCCGACCCCTGGGCCGTCACCGACCGGCTGAGCTCGGACCCGCTGCTGCGGTCGTCCGCCGCCGCCCGGCCGGGGCTGCGCTCGCCCGGCGCGGCCGACGGCGCCGAGCTGGCCGCTCGCGCCGTGCTCGGGCAGCAGGTCACCGTCCGGGCCGCCCGGACCCTCACCGCCCGGCTCGTCGCCGCGTACGGCAAACCGCTGTCCGCTCCGGACGGCACGTTGACCCGGTTGTTCCCCGACGCCGCCACCCTGGCGGAGGCCGACCTCGCCGAACTCGGCATGCCCGCCGCCCGCCGGGCCGCGCTGCGCACGGTGATGGCGGCCGTCGCCGACGGCTCGGTGCGGTTGGACCCCGGCGCGGACCGCGAGGAGACCCAGCGCGCCCTGCTCGCGCTGCGCGGGGTGGGTCCGTGGACGGCGTCCTACATCCGCATGCGGGCCCTCGGCGACCCCGACGTGCTCCTGACCGGCGACGCGGGGGTCCGGCACGGTCTGGCGCGCCTCGGCGGCACGCCCGACACGGCGGCCTGGCGGCCCTGGAGCTCCTACGCGGTCCACCACCTGTGGCGGGCCGCCGCGTCCGCCGTCGACGGGTGACTGCGGTTCGGCGTCACCCTCGGGAGTGACGCTGCTGTCAGCATCCCCGGTGCGGTCGAAGCCAGTTGGCGTGTGCCACGCGCCCGTACGGGTAGGCGGCGGCGCGGCGCGCGGCGACACTGTCACCATGACGCACGACTGGTGGACCCGGCTGTACGCGGACGACCAGCCCGACGCGGGACGCACCGCGGCGGCCGACAGCCTGGACGACCGCTTCGAGGCGGCCGCCCGCGCCCTGAACCACGGGAGAGGCCGCGTCCCCGGCCGACAGGAGCCGGCCGGGGACGCCGAGCCCGCCGCATCGCCCCGGCACGTCGGTGACCGCCCGCCGACGCACGGCCCCGAACCGTCGGCCTGGCCCGAGGCCGATCCGGCCCGCCTCGAACAGCTCGCGCCCGACATCGAGTTGGACGCCGCCGGCTACGGCGCGCTCACCGTGCGGACCGTCTCCCTGCGTGGGGACTTCGCCCGGTTCCGGGGCCGCCCCCGGCACGACGCCCTGCTGACGGCGCGGTTCGGTACGGGCGATGACGCGTTGCTGCTGCTCGCGGTGGCCGGCAGTGACCGGGGCGCGTCGTCGGGACAGCGAGCCGCCCGGACGGCCTGCCACCGCATCGCCGAAGCCGTGGGCCGCAGTCACGCGGGCCTGCTGGACGACGTGCGGGCCGGGCGGCGCAGCGCCCTCAGGTCGGGCCTCGGCCGGCTGACCGGACGCGGTCTCGGCGGGCCCCGCCGCCCGGTCTCGGACGGGAACCCCGACCGCACCGGCCACGCCGACCGCACCGGTGGTGCCGAGGCCGAGGGGACGGCCGAGCGCGCCGCCTGGCTGCGGTGCCTGTTGCTGCCCGTCGACCCCCGCTGCCGGACCCGGCTGTTCTTCGGCGCGGGCCCCGGCGGCCTGTTCCGGCTGCGGGACGGCGCATGGGAGGACATCGAGCCGTCCGCGGCCGCCGGGCCCGCCCCGTCCGCGCCCGGCGGCGCGCGACCGTCCGTGCCCCCGTTCCGCTTCCGTGCCTGCGCCGCCCGGCCGGGGGACACGCTTCTCCTGTGCAGTCCGGGGCTGGCCGAGCCGCTGCGCGGCGAGCCGGAGCTCGGCCACGAACTCGCCGCCCGCTGGGCCGGGGACGCGCCGGGGCCGGCCGCGTTCCTCACGGACGTTCAGCTCCGCGTGGCGGGTCACGCCGAGGACCGCACGGCCGCCGCCGTCTGGGAGGCCTGAGCGCGGGGCCGTCCGCCGGGCCCGACGGACGGCCCCGCGCTCAGCCGAACTGCTTCTCGATCGCGGCGAGTTTCTCCTCCAGGGAGTCCAGCCGCCCGCCCGCCTGCCCGATGTCGCCGCTCTCCCGGGACGCGGCCCCCCGGCTCCGCTCGGCGCTCTCCTCCTCGGCGGCGGCGAGGGCCGCACGGGCCCGCACGGGCTGCTCCACCTCGACCGCGACCTCGACGTCCTGCGGCCCGGCGGCGCGGCCGGGCACCCAGCCGGGCCGCCGTCGGCTGAGCGCCTTCAGGCGGGCCCGCTCCAGCTTGGTCTGCTCGCGCTGCCGGGCCCGTTCCCGCTCCTTGGTGCGCCGCTCCTCGCGGACCTCGTCCACGGCCTCGTCCAGCGTGCGCACCCCCTCCAACAGCATCAGCGACCACGCGCGGAAGGTCTCGCGCGGCGCCCGCAGCCAGCGCACCACCCGGATCTGCGGCAACGGGCGCGGGACGAGCCCCTGTTCGCGCAGCGCCGCCCGCCGGGTCTGCTTGAGCGCCCGGTCGAAGAGGATGGCGGCCGAGATCGACATCCCGGCGAAGAAGTGCGGAGCGCCCGCGTGGTCGGCGCCGCGCGGGGCGTGGACCCAGTTGAACCAGGCGGCGGCCCCGGCGAAGATCCACACCAGCAGCCGGGAGCCGACGGAGGCGTCCCCGTGGCTGGCCTCGCGCACGGCGATGACGGCCGAGAACATCGCCGCCCCGTCCAGTCCGAAGGGGACGAGGTACTCCCAGCCGCCGCTGAGGTTCAGGTTCTGCCGGCCGAATCCGACGAGCCCGTGGAAGGACAGGGCGGCGGCCACTCCGGCGCAGCAGAAGAGCAGCAGGTAGGAGGCGGTCGCGTAGACGGTCTCCTTCCGGCGGCGCCGTTCCTCACTACGCTCCCAGGAGTCGTGCTGCGCGGCGTCCTCGGCGGACTTCCTCCCGCGCACCATCAGCACGACGGCCCCCAGCAGGCCGACGAGCATGACGGCTCCCGCCACCGTCCACTGCAGTGATCCATCCGTGAGTTCCATACCGGTGCCCCTCGTCGGCCGTCGGCCGTGGACCCGGGGTCCGGGGAGCCGGGCCGCGGGTGCCGCTTTCTCGCGGTGCATCCTGACCCAGGCCGGGGGCGCGCAGGGGCGATTCCCGGCAAGTGCCCGCCAACGAGGTGCGCGGGGACGGTATTCGCCCGCCCGGATTCGAACGCGTCAGGTGTCGGCGGTCAGACGTGCGATGCGCTCGGCGTCACCCGTGCGCGGGCAGGTGACGCAGGTCTCCTTGGGGCGCAGGGTGTAGAAGAGGCAGCAGCTCGCCCGGTCGCGCGTGGGGAGGCAGCTGCCGTCGGGGGCGGTCAGCTCGCGGAAGCCGGCGCCGCGCGGGAAGGGCGACGTGGAGCCCGGCAGCAGCGCCTCGGCGGCCTCGATCGCCCGCCTCTCCTGCCCCAGGAGCCGGCCGACGTACCACAGGCCCTCGGTGATCTCGTCCGCCGCCGCGCCCCACAGGGCGCGCGGACCGCGCCGCATGCGCGGCCGGAAGCCCTCCAGGACCGGTCCCAGGTGCTCGGCGACGGCCGCCCGCACCTCGGCCCGCAGTGCCTCCTCGTGCGGGACGACCCGTGCGTCGGGGCGGTCCGCCGCCGGGTCGTCCGGAAGGCAGGCGAACGTGGTGGTGCGCAGGGCCAGGCGACCCTCGGCGCGGTGGAACGCCACCGCGTCGGCCGGGAAGCGCGGCACCCGGCGCAGCAGGAACCACGGCACGGTGATCAGCAGGGTCGCGGGCCAGGCGTAGCGGTGGAGCCCGAAGGAGGCGATGACGTCGGGCCGGCCGGTCACGCCGTAGTCGCGGCGGATCTGCTCGTCGTCGCAGGCGAGGAAGGTCTCCAGGGCGCCGCCGCCGTCGGCCAGCTCCGAGCTGGTGACCCAGCCGTCCCCGGTGGGCAGCGGGGCCGCGCCGGTGTCGGTGATCACCAGCCCGGGCAGGACGTCTTCGAGCCGCGCGTAGGCGGCGGCGAGGGGTGCCTCCGCTGCGGGGGCGGAAGGCACTGGGGCGAGGCTGGTGACGGCCATGCGCGAGGTCCCGATTCCACGATCACTGACAGGTAAGCCTTACCTTACCGGATCTTTGGACGGTTTGATCTCCGGCACTCTCGGCCTAAGGTGCTCTTCGGACAGTTCGGCGGACAGGAGCGGACGGATGGCACGGACCCGGGCGGAGTCGTCGTCGGTGCCTCCCACCACCCCCTCCCCGCCCTCGCACCGGCCCGACCGGCCCCTTCCGGCGCCCGCCTCAGGTGACGACGCCCTCGGCCCCCTCGGTGCCGCCGGTCCCGGCGACCCCGCCGGCCTCCTCGGCCCGTCCGGGGCGCAGGCCGGTCCGGCGACGGACCCCTCGCAGAAGGGGAGGGCGCGTCCGGTGGCGCGCACTCCGCAGAGCGCGCGCGGGGAGCACGTACACGCCGCCGAGGGTGCGCCCCCGCGCCGCATGCCGCGCCGCCACTCCGTCCGGGGCCAGATCCTCAGCGCCCTGCGCGAGGCGCTGCTCGGCGGGGAGCTGGTGCCCGGTCGCGTCTACTCGGCACCCGCACTCGCCGAACGCTTCGGCGTGTCGCCCACCCCGGTCCGGGAGGCCATGCAGCAGCTCGCGGCGGAGGGGGCGGTCGAGACCGTGCTGAACCGTGGCTTCCGGGTGGCCGAGCACTCGCCGTCGGATCTCGCCGAACTCGCCGAGATCCGGGCCCTGCTGGAGGTGCCGCCCCTGCTTGCGCTGGCCCGCGCCCTGCCCGCCGAGCGGTGGCGTCCGCTGCGTCCGCTGGCGCAGGCGACCGTCACGCACGCCGCCCGGGGTGAGCGGGTCGCCTACGCGGAGGCCGACCTGGTCTTCCACCGCGCGCTGCTGGAGCTGACCGGCAACCGGCATCTCGTCCGGGTGGCGGAAGACGTACGCCGCCGGTGCGCCCGCCCGCCGCAGTCCTCCGGGGCGCTGCTGGCCACGGCCAGGGAGCACGTCCTGCTGGTCGACGCGCTCGCCGCCCGGGACCTCGTCGCCGCCGAACGGCTGCTCCGTGACCACGGCGTGAACTGAGCGCTCCTCGGGGGCGCGGCGCCGGAGCCGTGCCCGGGGCGGCTGTGCCTCAGGCGGCGGGCAGCCGCTCCGCGAGCCACGTCGGGACGCCGCCGAGCAGCCGGAACAGGCGCTGTGCCTCCGCCCGTAGCCGGGTCGCCTCGGGCTCGGGCTGGACGTCGGCGAGAGCGGCCAGCGCCGGTGCCATCCCCACCAGGAAGCCCAGCTCCTCACGCAGCCGCAGCGACTCGGTGAAGCCGTGCCGCGCCTCGGTGAGGTCGCCGCCGCGCAGGGCCAGCCCGGCGAGATGGCGCCAGGTGAAGGAGCACAGCAGGGTGTCGCCGTGGGCGGTGGCCGCGGCGTGGGCCCGCCGGTACGCCGCTTTCGCCGCCTGTGGGGTGTCGCCGAGGTGTTCGGCGAGCAGTCCGCGCCGGAAGTCCAGGACCGCGCGGCCGGGGGCGGTCGGTGGGAGCAGCGCGGCGGCCCGGCCCAGCGCGGAGCGGGCCTCGTCCGCCCGGTCGCGCACCCCCAGGACGGTGGCCGCGTAGGCGAGGTGGCCGCGCTCGCAGGCGGCGGCGCCGCGCAGGGCGTCGTCCTGGGCCAGCGCCTCGGCGGCCCGTACCGCCTCCTCCGCCTCGGCCCAGCCGGCGGTGGTGAACATGCACCGCTCGACGAGCAGTCCGGCCCGCCGGACGGCGGCGCCCGCGTCGGTCGCGGCGTCGGCCGCGAGCAGTGCCGCGGCGTCGTCCCAGCAACCGCGGGACCGCAGCCGCCACACGGCGCGGTCCAGCGGGTCCTCGCCCTGTTCCCGGTGTACCGAACCTGACATGGCGGAGTCCGCCACAGTGCCCTCCCCAAGCGCGTCATCGAGCCGGATGGTGCCGGTGAGCCCGGACGAACCCCTCTGGGCCCGGGTGATCGCATCACAGCACGGAAGCGGCACGGAGCCAAGAGGCCGGTGTGAATTCTTTCACAATCTTGAGCACCTGGGGGCGGCGTGGAACGGGCGCCGACGCTCCCACGCGACGGCGGAGCTGTAACCGTGGGTTAAGGCCGTGGTGCGGTCGCTGTCGCTGCGGGGATCTGGTGTTCCGTGGAGACGGCGTGGCACGATACGGGCCTGGAACTCGCCTTAACTGAGCGTGAGTCGGGCGGAGTAGGGAAGGCGGTGAGCATGGCCGCAGCCGAGGAGGTGCCGCGCGGTGGCGTCGGCGGCACGCTGGCGGAGCGCCTCGGCTACCTGTTCGCGAACATGCACCCGGTGGGCTCTCCGTACACCAACGCCCATGTGGCGGAGGCCATCAGCGGTCACCCCGGGGAGTACGGCGGCGTCCGGCTGACCGAGCAGTACCTCTCGATGCTGCGCAACGGCCGACGTGTGAACCCCAGCCCCGACGTCCTGCGGGCGCTGGCGAAGTTCTTCGGCGTACCCGGCGGCTACCTGCTGGGGGACCTCTCCGCGACGCAGGCGGAACGGGTGGAGGAGGAGGTCCAGTTCCTCGCCGCCATGCGGGACCAGCGGGTCCGGACGATCGCGCTGCGCTCGGTCGGGCTGCCGCCCGAGGTGCAGGAGAGCCTGACCACGATTATCGGCCAGTTTCGGCAACAGATGAATTTGCCCGTGGAACCTCCGGAATCCGGCGAACGCCCTGCGTGCGGTGGTTCCGAGCCCACGGAGTGAGGCGGGGTGGCGATCCCTCAAGGACAAGGTGGCCCGGCACGGGGGTCCGGGCCGCCTGTGACAAGGGCGGCGCCGAGCGGCAGGCCGGTTCGGCGCCGCCCGCCCTCCCGGCCGGTGCCCGTGGGCGCGCGCGGGCGGTCGCCGGTCCCAACCTGAAGCCGTGGCTTGATATCGCCTGCGGTGCGGCGTCGCAGCGGGGGCCGAACGGCTTTGTGCTGCGCGACCGTTGGCTGATGCGGTAGAAAGGTCCTGTGCCCGTCCGGTGTGCATCCCCCGTCGCACCGGGCGGGCCTTCGTGCGTTCCGGTGCTGTGCGTTCCGGTGCTGTGCGTTCCTGTACCGCGTTTCCCGTGCCTGCGTTCTCCGGGGGCTCCCGGCGTGAACCCGGCGAGCTGAGGCCCGCTCAGCGTCCGACGGCATCCAACTCGGCCCGGTCCCCCGCGTGCAGCAGGGCCAGGCGGCCGCCTTCGTCCAGCGGTGTGGGCGTGTGCAGCACGCCCGTCGCCCTGCCGTCGGCCGCGTCGAACAGCTGGATCTCCCCGTGTCCGCCCCGGCTGACGGCCACCCGGTCGGCGCCGGGGGAGGCCGCCACGGCCCGGCGCTGCACGCCGTCCCACGGTGTGCCGCCACGGCGCGGCGCGCCGTCCATGGCCGGCAGGGGGAACCGGGCGGAGACCGACGGCCGCCCGCCCCCGCGCGCGAGCAGCAGGAGTTCGTCGCCGTCCGGGTGGATGCGGGTGAAGGCCGCGTGGTCCCGGGCGAGAGCCATGCGGAAGACGAGCCCCGGGCCGAGGTCGGTGTGCGCGGTCAGTCCCGTGTCGAGGTCGTGGCACCAGGCGGTGTTCGTCCACTCCGGCCAGCGGGTCGGGTCGGCGGGCCCGCCGCGCAGGCACGACCACAGCAGCCGGTGCGGCGCGTCCAGCCGCAGGAACCAGCCCCGTCCCGCGCCGCCCCAGGGCAGCGGGTCCTCGGCGACGAGGGCGCCGTCGTCGAGCCGGGCGCGGTGGACGCCCTCCCCGGTGGCCGTGAACACCCGGCCGGACGCGGGGTCGTAGGCGTCGCCGTGCCCGTCGTCCGGCAGCCGGAGGGCGGCGTCCGGCTCGACGGTGGGGCAGCCGGGGCCCGCCGCGAGGAGCCGGGAGTGCCGGAGGAGGGCGAAGCCGCCCGGCGCCCGCTGCCGCAGGACGAGGTGCGGGTCCGGGCCGCCGGTCAGCGTCACCCCGGGCTCGTCCACGCGGACGCGGGTGCGGTTCGCGCGCCCGGTGTCCAGGTCGACGGCGGTGAGCAGGTCGCTCCAGGGCTCCTCGGCGTGGCCGAGTCCCGTGGTGACGGCGAGGTGGCGGCCGGACGGGTCGGCCGCGAGGTGCTCGGCGGGCGTGGCGACGGGTATCGCCGCGCTCTCCAGCGGCTCCCCGCCCGCCGCGCCGAACGGGTCGAGGACGAGGAGGGCGCCCGCGAGGTCGTCGACGCACGCCACCCGGTCGCCCGGCAGCCGCAGGAAGCCCGCGTGCTCGCTGACGTGCCGACCCTCCACGGCGGCGATCTCGGTGCCGTCCGCACCGTCTGAGAGGTCCAACAGGCCGATACGCCCGGCGACATGGTCGGCGACGAGCAGCAGGGTCTCGGTGGTGGGCACGGGCGTCCTCCGGCGGTCGGGTGCGGCATGAGGGTGACTGGAAATGATTATCATGTGTATCCTGCGCTGCGCGGACCGCCCCCGACAGCGCGGGTGGTGCCCGCACGCTCCCTCACCCCCCCCCGTGCAAGCGCCCGGCGCCCCCGGGCGCGTCGAAGAAGACCAACGGCACCAGCAGAACGGACGACGCCTCATGTCGCGCTCATCGATCCGCACCGGCCGACGGAGGCTGATAGCCGCCGCCGTCACCCTCACCGCGCTCCTCGCCGGGTGCGGCACGTCCGACGGCACCTCAACCGGTGACGAAGGACGCCCGGACTCCGCGAACGGCGACCGCGCCACCACGGACGTCACCGTCGAACCCATCAAGGCGGCCCGCGAGATCACCGACGCCCGGGGCGTCACGGTCGCCACCGACGCCCCGCCGCGCCGCGTCGTGTGCCTCGTCGCCCTGTGCGACGACATGCTCGTCGAACTCGGCATGGAGCCCGTCGCCACGAACAGCGCGCTGCTCGCGCACCCCGACGTCCTCGGTGAGCGGCGGGCCGCCGAGATCCCCGTCGTCCCCGGCGGCTTCCTCGCCCCCGAGGTGGAGGCGATCCTCTCCCACGAGCCCGACCTCGTCATCGGGCTGGAGGACACCCACGGCAAGCTCGCCCCCGCGCTGGAGGGCGCCACCACGTTCTGGCCCGTGCAGCCGGAGAAGTGGCAGGACAGCGTCGGCTACCTGCGCGACCTCGCCGCCCTCACCGGCCGCACCGAGCAGGGCGAGAAGGCCGAACGGACCTTCCGCACCGCGCTGGCCGAGGCCGAGGCCGAGCCGAGTGAGCACACGGCCCTCATCATCTACGGCAGCGACGAGAACTTCGGTGTCGCCACCCCCGGCACCGACGTGGCCGCCGGGCTCTTCCCGAAGCTCGCCGACTACCCCTTCGCCTCCCGGGGCGTCGAGGGCAGCTACAGCCTGGAGGAGATCCTCGCCAAGGACGTCGACGTGCTGTTCGTCGAGACGATGTCCTTCGGCGACGACAGCGGCAAGCTCTCCGAGAAGCTCGCCGACAACCCCCTGTGGGGGCAGATCCCGGCCGTGCGCAACGGTGACGTGCACGAGGTCGACCCCGAGGTGTGGGCCAAGGGCCGCGGCACCCGCTCCCTCGGCATCGTCCTGGACGAGGCGACGGCCGCGCTGCGGTGACCGGCCGCCGCCAAGTCCTGGTCCTGGCCGCGCTGCTGCTCGCCGCCGCGCTCGCCGCGCTCTGCCTGGGCACCCCCGTCGTCGCCCCGGCCGGGCTGCCCGGAGCCCTGCGCGGCGTGCTGCCCGGCGGCGAGCACGACGGCCTGACCGGCGTCGTCGTCGGCGAACTCCGGCTGCCCCGCCTGGTGCTGGGGCTCGTCGCCGGTGCCTGCCTGGGCGCCGCCGGACTCGTCCTCCAGGAGGCCCTGCGCAACCAGCTGGCCGTGCCGGAGATGCTGGGCGTCTCCTCCGGCGCCGCGCTCGGTGTCGCGGCGCCGCTCGTGCTGGCCGTCTCGCTGCCCGCCGTCGTCGAGCCGCTGCTCGCGCTCGGCGGAGCGGCGCTCGGTGGGGTCCTCACCCTGCTGGCCGCCGGCTTCGGCCGGAGCCCGTCCGCCGTCCTGCTCACCGGCGCCGCCGTGTCGGCCGCGCTCCAGGCGGCGCTGCTGGTCCTCATGGTGATGGCCGACCAGCTCGACCTCCAGCTCATCTACCGCTACCTCCTCGGCTCCCTCTCGGCCCGCACCTGGGACGACGTCACCGGCCTGTGGCCGTGGCTGCTCGCGGCCCTGCCCGCGCTGGTCCTGTGCGCGCCCGTCCTGTCCGTCCTGCGGCTCGGGGACGACGACGCCGAGGCCCTGGGCGTGCGCGTGCGGCGGGCCCGGCTCGCCGCGCTGGCCGTCTCCGTCGTGCTGATCGCCCCGGTGGTCGCCGTCTGCGGGCCGGTGGCGTGGGTGGGCTTCCTGGCCCCCCAACTGGCCCGGCGGCTGCGGCCGCACGCCGGTCCCGTCCACTGGCTGCCCTGGTCGGCGGGGTGGGGAGCCTGCGTGGTGGCGCTCGCCGACGTTCCGGCCCGCCTCGCGCTGGCTCCCGTCGAGACGCCGGTCGGGGCCTGGACGGCACTGCTCGGCGTGCCCGCCGGTGTCGCCCTGCTCCGCACCGGGGCCCGGCGGCGGGCGGTGGCGGCGTGAGGGCCCGCAGCGCCGCCGTGGCGCCGGGCGCCGGACGCGTGCGGCCCCGCGCCGCCCGGCGACTGGGCGCGCTCGCCGCCCTGGCCGTGCTGGTGGCCGCCGCCGACCTGCTGGCCGGGCGGTCGTTGGACACCGCCACGGTGCTGGACGTGCTGACCGGCGGGGGCGACCCGACCGCGCGGCACATCGTGCTGAACCTGCGCCTGCCCCGCCTGCTCGTGGCGCTGGGCGCGGGCGCCGCGCTGGGGCTGGCCGGCCTGGTGCTCCAGTCGGCGCTGCGCAATCCGCTCGCCGGGCCGGAGGTCACCGGCGTCACCCCGGGCGCGGTGCTCGGGGCGGTGACCGCGACCGGGCTCGGCTTCGCGGGCTGGGAGTCGCCGGCCGCCGTCTGCGCCGCCGCGACCGTCGGCGGGTTCACCGGCGCGGGACTGCTGTGGCTGCTGGCCGGGCGGGACCGGGGCGACCCGGCGGGCACCGCCGTGCACGGCGTCCTCGTCTCGGCGGTTCTCGGCGGGCTCACCGCGATGGTCCTGCTCGTCGCGCCGGGCGAGTTGGGCAGCGTGGTGCAGTGGCTCGTCGGCAGCACCGAGGGCCGGGTGTGGGCGCACTGGCACCTGCTGTGGCCCTGGCTGCTGGTCTGGGCGGCGGCCGTCTGGCTGCTGGCGGGCCCGCTGACGCTGCTGCGGCTCGGCGACGAACCGGCCGCCGCGGCCGGACTCGCCACCGGACGGGCCCGGGCGCTCGCCCTGCTGTGCGCCGTCGCGCTGACGGCGGGAGCCGTCTCGTCCGTCGGCGCGCTCGGCTTCGTCGGCCTGCTGGTGCCGCACCTGGCCGTCGCGCTCTTCGGCGCCGACCTGCGGTACGCCCTGCCCGGCGCCGCGCTGACCGGTGCCGTCGTGGTGTGCGGGGCCGACGCGCTGGCCCAGGTGCTTTCCCGGCACCTGGCCACCTGGCTGGACGCCGACCGGCTGACGCTGCCCGTCGGCGCGCTCACCACCTGCCTCGGGGCCGGGCTGCTGCTCGTGGTGGTGCGCCGCGCCCCGGACCGTACGTTCTGAAGCCGTCTTCGAGGAAGTGGACGATGGACCTGACCGAACCGCCCGGCATCAGCGTGGAGGGTGCCGGCTTCGGCTACCCGGGGCGTCCCGTGCTCCGCGACGTCGACCTGCGCGTGCCGCCCGGTGAACTGACCGCGCTCGTCGGGCTCAACGGCTGTGGCAAGTCCACCCTGTTGCGGCTCGTCGCGGGCCTGCTGAAACCGGACCGGGGCCGGGTGCTCCTCGGCGACGACGACCTGGCGCGCCTGGGCCGCCGGGCCGCCGCCCGCCGGGTGGCCCTGCTCCACCAGTCCGCGCCCGCCGTACCGGGGATGACCGTGCGGCAGTTGGTGCGCCAGGGCCGGTACGCCCAGCGCGGCCCGCTCGGCATGCTGCGGGACGGGGAGGACGCCGCCGTGCGCCGGGCGCTGGCCGACACCGGCGTCGCGTCCTGGGCGGACCGCCCGGTGGACGCGCTCTCCGGCGGCGAGCGGCAACGCGTCCGGCTCGCCATGGCGCTCGCCCAGGACACCCGCGTCCTGCTGCTGGACGAGCCCACGACGTACCTGGACCTGCGCCATCAACTGGAGGTCCTCCAGACGGTGGTGCGGTTGCGGGCCGAGCGGGGGATGACGGTGGTGATGGTGCTGCACGACCTGGGCCACGCCGCCCGGTTCGCCGAGCGCGTCGTCGCGCTGCGGGACGGCCGGATCGTCGCGGACGGGGCACCGAAGGAGGTCGTCACGCCCGCGTTCCTGGCCGAGGTGCTCGACGTGGCCGGACGCGTGGGGGAGGACCCGCACGGCGGATGGCCGGTGTGTTACCCGGATCACCCTCTTACGACTGGCACATGACAATCGTTTTCACTTAGTCTTTTCCTGCGTCACCCGATCGGGTGACGTCAACCACCTCAACTCCAGGAGGAATTCATGGAGCAGGAGAAGGTCTTCGCCCCCATCGCCGACCCGGGCCAGCTGGCCCACGCCTCGGCCAGCCACTCCAACGCGCTCGTCGAGAACCCCTTCGACGACAACGAGGAGTAAGACCCCACCCGGCGGGCCCGGCCTCCGGGCCGGGCCCGCCCCCGACCGCACCGAAGGAGCCCCTCTCATGACCAGCAGCCGGCTCGCCCCCGGAGTGGAGGTCGTCGCCGTTCCCGGCGGTGGGCCGGCCCTGCGCACCGCGGACGGTGAGTTCCTGCGCATCAGCACCGGGGAGGCGGACCAGGACCGCCTGCTGGACCGTCTCTCCGGCCGCGCCGCCACCGCCCCCGCCGCCGCCGACGCCGACGCGCTCGACCGTCTTGTCGCCGCCTTCGCCGACGCCGGGTACCTCGCCGAGAGCGACAACGAGAACGACGATCCGCCGCCGTGGCCCCGACACCGCCGCGACGTGAGGCTGTTGGGCGCTCCCGCGCTCACCGGCCCGCTCGCCGCCTCCCTCGCCGCCGCCGGTGCCGCTCCCCGCACGGTCTCGCCCGCCGAGCTCGGCACCGGTCGGCCCGCCGCCGTCGTCTGGTGCCTCGACGGGCCCGTGCCGCCCGGCCTGTGGGACGACGCCGACCACCTGCCCGCACGGGGCACGGCGTGGCTGCGCTGCCACCGGGAGGGGCACCAGCTGTGGATCGAGCCGCTCGCCTGCGGTCCGGGTGACGTCTCCTCCGCCCACGTGCGGTCCCGCCGCCTGGCCGCCACCCCGGCCCACCGCGAACTCGCCGCCTACTGGGCCGGCCACCGCACGGCCGGGGCGCCCGTCACCCTCACCCCGGCGGCGGCCGCCTTCGTCGCCGCTCTGCTCGCCGCCGACCTGACCCACTGGGCCACCGGCGCCGCCCCCCGGCCCGGCGCCCTGCCCGTCACCCGTCGGCTGCGCCGGGTCGACCTTCGGGACCTGACGGTGACCCAGCACGCCGTCCTGCCCGTGCCGCCCGTCGCCCCGCCCGTCAGGCCCCGGCGGTGACCGCACGCGTGCACACCGAGCACCTGCCGGCCGCCGACGGCACACCGCTCGCGACCGGCCTGTGCCTGCCCGCCGGGCCCGGACCGCACCCGACCGTCCTGATCCGCACGCCCTACGACCGGCGGCTCCACCACGCCGAGCTGGCGTCCTGGGCCCGGCGCGGCTTCGCCGCCCTGGCGCAGGACGTGCGGGGACGCCACGGCTCGGCGGGGGAGTGGCGGCCCTACCACCACGAGCGCGCCGACGGGGCCGCCGCCCTGCGCTGGGTGCGTGCCCGCCCCTGGAGCGACGGCCGCGTCGTCGCCGCCGGGGCCTCCTACGCCGCGTACAGCGCGCTGGCCCCGGCGCTCGACGCCGCGCCCGACGCCCGGCCCGACGCCGTCATCGCCGCCGTTCCGGCCCTCGGCCCCGCCGACACCGCCCGGGAGCCGACCGGGCCCGAACGGCTGTGGTCCCGGGCCGGCTGGTGGCTCGCGCACGGCGACCGGCCCGACAGCGATCCGGACGCCCTCGCCCGGGCGCTGGCACGGGACCCGCACCTGCTGGACCACCTGCCGCTCACCGACCTGCCGCAGCGCCTCGGCCGCCCGCTGCCGTCCTGGCCGCAGCTGTGGCGCGGTCGGGGACGCGGGCGGATCGTCCGGGCCGCCGCGCGGGCGACCGTGCCGCTGCTCGCCGTCGGAGGCACCCACGACCCCTTCCTCGCCGACACGTTGGCGCTCTGGGGGCGGTGGCGGGGTGCGCCCGCCCGGCTGCTCCTCGGCCCCTGGGCGCACGGCCTGACGGCCGCCCCGGGGCCGGACGCCGACCCGGCGCACCGGGTCGCCCTCGGCCCGCTGTACGCGCGCTGGGCCCGGCTCGCCCTCGACGGCCGGCTGGAGCCGCAGCCGCGCGGCGTGCTCGCGCTGGGCGGCGCACCCCTGTGGCTCCCGGCCGCCGGGCCCGCCGCCCGGCTGCGGCCGCGCCCGCTCGTGCAGCGCTTCGGTCGGCCCGGTGGGCTCCGCGTCCTCGGCGGGAGCCGCTTCACGGCGGACCCGCACGACCCCGTCCGCTCCGACGACCTGACCGTGCCGCGCCGCCCGGACGGCGCGGCGGACCGCTGCGTGCTGCTCGCCGCACCGCTGCCCCGCCCCCTCGACCTGCTGGGCGAGGCCGCCGTCCGGCTGCGCGTCACCGCCGACACGCCGAGTGCCGACTGGGTCGCCCGGCTCATCGCCCTCGCGCCGTCCGGGGCCGCCGTCCACCTGGCCACCGGCGTCACCCGCCGTCACGACCCGCCCGGCCGCCCCGCCGACGTCACGGTGCCGCTCGGGCACCTGGCCCGGCGGCTGCCCCCCGGCTTCCGGCTGCGGCTGGAGATCGCCGGACACCACTTCCCCGCCCACGCCCGCAACCCGCACACCCGCGAGAACCCGGTGACCGCGACCGTGCTGCGCCCCTCCCGGCGCGCCGTGACCACCGCGGGCGGTGCGCTGGTGCTGCCCGCCGTCCGCCCGTGCCGCTTCACCGACGCGGTCGACCCCGTTCAGGAGATCTGCCGATGACCACCCCGCCCACCCTGCCCCTCGACGCCCTCGTGGACCCGGTGTGCGGCATCGTGCGGTCCGTGGAGCCGGTCGCGCACCCCACCGGCGCGCCACCCCGCTACGTCGCGATGACCGCCGAGGTCGCCGACGCCCGGCGGCTCGGCGCCTGGCCCGCCGACCGCGTCTCGCTGGGCACCACCTTCGACGACCCCGAGGGGGCCCGCGTCGCCGCCGTCGCCGAAGCCGTCGAGCGGTACTGCGGCAACCGCGTCCCGCCGCCCGGCCACCGCGACGCGCCGCTGGCCGCGACGCCCGCCGAACTCGTGGCCGCCGGCCTGCGCCACCTCGGCCCCGCCGACCTCCCGCGCTACGCCCCCTGGCAGTACGCCCGGCCGGGCTTCCCCTACCGGCCCCTGGACGAGCACACCCCCGCCCTGTGGGCCCGGGGGCAGGAGCACCTGCCGGACGGCGGCGTCGCCGAGTGCCGGATACCGGTCTCCCTGACCCACCTCAACTGGCGTCAGGGCGAGTTGAGGTCCTACCCGCGCACGCACCACCTCAACTACGCGGGCATCGCCACCGGGCAGGGCCTGACGGACGCCGTCGAGCGCGGCCTGCTGGAGGTCGTGGAGCGCGACGCGCTGGAACTGTGGTGGCACCTCGACGGCCCCACGCGGGGCATCGACCCGGCCAGCGTGCCGGGCCTCACGGAGGAACTGACCGGTTCGGGGCTGCGGTTGTGGCTGACCGAGATGCCCTCCGAGTTCGCACCGTGCGTCGCCGCACTCGTCCACGACCCGGAACGCGGCGTGTACGCCGCCGGGTTCGCCTGCCGCGAGGACCCGGCAGAAGCCGCCCGCAAGGCCGTCCTGGAGGCCGTGCACACCTGGGTGTTCACCCAGGGCCTCACCGCACCCGACGGCTGGGTCTTCCGCGCCGTGGAGGCCGGGCTGCTCGCCCGCGGGCTCTACCTCGACCACCGTGCCGACGCCCGGTACCTGGACTCCTGCGGGCCCGACTTCGCGGCCGTCCGCGACCTCGGGGCGCACGTCCAGGTGTGGCTCGATCCGCGCATGGCCGCCGAGGCGCGCCGCTTCACCGAGCCCGCGCTCGGCGTCGTTCCCGTCGACGCGATCGAGCCCGGCGGCCGGGAACGGCTGTGGGGCGCCCTGCACGCGGGCGGCCACCGCGTCGTCACGGCCGACCTCACCACCGAGGACGTGGCCGAGACCCCGCTGCGCGTCGCCCGCGTCCTCGTCTCCGGGCTGGTGCCCAACGCCCCCGCCGCCTTCGCCTACCTGGGCTGCGCGCGGTTCGCCGAGGCCGCTGTGGCCCGGGGCTGGCGGACGTCCGCCCCGCACGCGCCGGCGGACTTCAGCCTCGCCCCGCCGCCGCACATGTGAGCCCGCCGTCATGACCCGTCCCCCGTCCGACGTCCCCACCGGCGTCCCCACCGGCGCGGCCCCGAGCGCCGACGCCGACCTGCCCGCCGTCCTCGCCCGGGCGCGCGGCGCCGAGACCCCCGGCCCGGACACGCCGCCCGGCCCGCCCGTGCCCCACTGGCCCGGCCCCGCGCGCCCGGTGCCCGCCGCCCGTCCCGGCGAGGTCGACCTCGGCCCCCTGCTGCGGCTCTCCCTCGCCGCCCGGGACGCGGGCGGACGGCTGCGCCCCGCCTCCTCCGCCGGAGGGCTGCACCCCGTCGACGTCCGCCTGACCGTGGGCGCCGCCGCACCCCTGCCGCCCGGCCGCTACGGCTACGACCCGCTGGCCGACCGCGTCCACCGGCTCGGTGCCGCACCCGGCCCCGTACCGCCCGGGGTCCGGGCCGAGCTCAGCGTGACGCTCGCCCGGACGCGGTCCCACTACGGGCACCGCGCCTGGCCGCTCGCCCTGCTGGACACCGGTCACGCCGTGGCCGCCCTGTGGCTCGCCGCCGGGGCGCTCGGCGCTCCCGCCCCCGTCCTGGATCTCGACGGAGCGAGAGCCGAACCGCTCGCCACGGTCCACCTGCCGCCGCCCGGGAGCGCACCGGCCGCCGCCCACCCCCGCCCGGCGCCCGAGGCCCGGCGGCTGCTGGCCCGGCGCAGCGCGCCGCCGCCGCTCACCGGCGCGCCGGACGCCGCCGCGCTGGCCGCCGTCCTGGCCGTCGTGGAGACGGCCGGGGACGGCGTCCTCGGCTGGTGCGCCGCCGTGGGCGGACCCGCCCCCGAGCCGGCACCCGGACTATTCGCCCTCCGCCCCGGCGGGGCCCTGCGCCGCCTGGCCTCCGGCGAGGCCCGCCCGACGCTGGCCGCCTGGGCGGCCGGACAGGGGTGGATCGCCGAGAGCGGAGCCGTCCTCCTCGGGTACGGCTGCCCGGACGACGCCGACGCCGTCCACATCCGCCGGGCCCACCTGCGCGCGGGCCACGCCGTCGGGCTCGCCCAGGCCGTCGCCGACCGCCACGGCCTGGGCGCCCGCCCGGTGGGCGCCTGGCAGCGCGCCGACCTCGGGGCCGCCCTGGGCGAGCCGCCCGGCCGCGGCTGGGTCGTACACGGACTCGCCCTCGGCGCCGACGGCCCTTCCCCCGTCCACGACGCCTCCGGGGCCCGTGTCGCTCCCGAGCCAGCCGGAACCCCCCGACCGCAGGAGCCGCACCCATGCTGATACACCCCGAGCTGCGGGCCGCCGCGCGCACCGCGCCGCTTCCCCTGCTCGCCGCCACCGCGCTGCTCGGCGCCGTCGCCCTCACCCACCTGGCCCAGGCCGGGCTGCTCGCGCTCGCCCTGGCCGCCGTCGCCCGGGGGGACACCGGCCCGCTCCCGTGGCTGCTGGGCTCCGTCGCCCTCGTCGTCGCGCTGCGCTCCTGGCTCGGCTGGTGGCAGCGACGCACCGCCGCCCGCGCCGGGGCGCTCGTCCGCGTCCGGCTGCGGGACGCCCTCGTCGACCGGCTCGGCGACCTCGGCCCGGCCCACCTCGACGGCGCCCGCGCCGGAGCGGTGCGCACCACGCTCGTCGACGGCGTCGAGGGCGTGGACGCCTACGTCTCCCGTTACCTGCCGCAGCTCCTGGTCACCTGCGCCACCCCACCGCTGCTGCTGGCCGCCGTCGGTCTGATCCGGCCCGCCGTGCTGCTCGCCCTGGTCCCGGCGCTGCTGCTCGCCCTGCTCGGACCGCGCGCCTGGGACCGGCTGCTCGCCCGTCGCGGCGGTGAACACTGGGACACCTACGAGGAGTTGGGCGCGGACTACCTGGAGGCGCTGCAGGGCATGCCGACGCTGCGCGCCGCCGGTGCCGTCGGCCGCACCCGCGCGCGGCTGGAGCGCCGCTCGGACGCGCTGCACCGGGCCACGGTCGCCAAGCTGCGGGTGTCGCTGGTGGACACCGGCCTCACCGACCTCGCCGTGCAGGGCGGCACGGTCGCCGCCGCGCTGCTGGTCTGCTGGTCGGCGGCGACCGGCGCGACGACCGCCACCGGCACCTACCTGCTGCTCCTCCTGATCTCCGAGTGCTTCCGGCCGGTGCGCGACCTGGCGCGCGAGTGGCACGCCGGCTACCTGGGCGCCTCGGCCGCCGACGGCATCGCCGCCCTGCGCACCGCACGGCCCCGGACCCCCGACGAGGGCACGCGGGCCGCCCACCGGACGGAGCCGCCCGCCGTCCGCTTCGAGTACGTGGGCTTCCGCTACCCCGGCGCGCTCCGCCCGGCCCTGGACGACGTCACCTTCACCGCCCCGGCCGGTCGCACGACGGCCGTGGTCGGGCCGTCGGGCGCGGGCAAGTCGACCCTGCTCGCCCTGCTGCTGCGGCAGCACGCACCGGACCGGGGGCGCGTGCTGCTCGACGGAACGGACGTCGGGCGGTACACGCTCGCGTCGCTGCGCCGGGGCATCGCGGTCGTCTCCCAGGACACCTACCTCTTCCACGCCACGGTCGCCGACAACCTCCGCCTGGCCGCCCCGGGCGCCGACGAGGCGGCGCTGCGGGCCGCCGCACGCACCGCGGGCGTCCACGACGAGATCGCCGCGCTGCCCGACGGGTACGCCACCGTGATCGGGGAACGCGGCGCGAACCTCTCCGGCGGTCAGCGGCAGCGTCTCGCCCTGGCCCGGGCGTTGCTCGCCAACGCGCCCGTCCTCGTCCTGGACGAGGCCACCAGCGCCGTCGACGAGCGCCGCGAGGCCCACGTCCTGCGCGAACTGGCCGACGCCGCCCGGGGCCGCACCTGCCTGGTCATCGCGCACCGGCTCGCCTCCGTGCGGCACGCCGACCGGATCGTCGTCCTGGCCGGGGGCCGGGTGGAGGCGACCGGCGACCACACCAGCCTGCTGGCCGACTCCCCGGTCTACGCCGGACTCGTCACCGCCGGGCACACCGAGGGGAACGGACGCGCCGCATGACCGCCACCGAGGCCCCCCGCGCGCACCCCGCCCCGCGCCCCGGTGCGCTGCGGGCCCTGCTGCCCGCCCTGCGCCCGCACCGGGCCATGGCCGTGCGCACCGCCGTCGCTGCCCTGTTCGAACACGCCGCCCTGGCCGCGCTGGTGACGCTCGCCGCCCACACCGTCGGCGCGGCCCTGCTCGACCGGGAGCCACCCGGCCCCGGCACCGTCGTGGCGCTCGTCGCCCTCGTCGCCGTCCGGGCCCTGGCCACCTGGCGGGAGATGGACCTCTCCCACGACCTCGCCTACCGCGTGCTCGCGGGCCTGCGGGTCCGCGTCTTCGACGGGCTCGCCCGCAGCGCCCCGGCCCGGATCGCCGGGCGCCGCAGCGGGGACCTGGCGGCGACCGCCATGGCGGACGTGGAGGCCCTGGAGTTCTTCTACGCCCACACCACCGCCCAACTGCTCGCCTCCGGAGCCGTCCTCGGCGCCGGCTGCACCGGCTTGGCGTTCGCCGAACCGGCGCTGCTCGCCGCCGTCCTCCCGGCGGCCGCGCTGCTGCTCGCCTCGGCCCTGCTGGAGGGCCGCGCGCGGGCAGCCCGGGGCGCGCGCACCCGCGCCGCGGCGGCCCGGCTCTCGGCCGACACCGTGGACACCGTCGACGGGCTGCCCGAGCTGCTCGCCTTCGGCGCCCTGCCCCGGCGACGGGCCCTGCTCGCCGACCGGGGAGCCGAGCTGGGCCGGGCCCAGCGCGCCGAGGCCGGGTGGGAGGCCGCCGCCTCGGCGCTGCGGGAGGCCGTCGTGGTCGCCGCCGTGCTCGCCGTGGTCGCGGTCACCGCCCACGCCGTCACCGACGGACGCCTGGCGGGTCCCTGGGCCCCGGCCGCCCTCGCCCTGGCCCTCGCGGTGCTGGCCCCGGTGGCCGAGTCCGCGCAGGCCCTGGCCCGCGCCGCCGCCCTGCGCCCGGCCGCCGCCCGGGTGCGGGCCGCCGTCCACGCCCCGGCGCCCGCCCCGCCTCCCGCCGCGCCGGTGCCCCTGCCGCCCGGTCCGCTGGCCCTGCGGCTGAGCGGGGTGCGGTTCGGCTACGGCGGGCAGCCGGTCCTGGACGGGCTGGACCTCGCGGTGCCGTCCGGACAGACGCTCGCCCTGGTCGGCGTCTCGGGGGCGGGCAAGTCCACCTGCGCCCACCTGCTGGCCCGCTTCTGGGACCCCGAGGCCGGGACCGTCGCGCTCGTGCCGGCGCGGGGACCGGCCGTGGACCTGCGGTCGCTGGCCGACGCCGACCTGCGGCGCGCGGTCGCCGTCGTGGGCCAGGACGCCCCCCTCTTCCACGGCACCCTCGCCGACAACCTCCGGCTCGCCGCCCCGGAGGCGAGCGACGCCGAGGTCGCCCGCGTCGCCGCGATGTGCGGGGTGGACGAGATCGCCGCCGGGCTGCCGGGCGGTCTGGCCGGAGGGGTCGGGGAGCGGGGGACGACCCTGTCGGGCGGTCAGCGGGCCCGCGTCGCCCTGGCCCGCGCGCTGCTCGTGCGGCCCCGGGTGCTCGTGCTGGACGAGTCCACGGCCCAGCTCGACACCGCGAGCGAGGCCCGGCTGGCCGAGGCGCTGGCCCCCGACGCGGCCGAACGGGTGACGGTGGTCATCGCCCACCGCCCGGCGACGATTCGGCGCGCCGACCGGGTCGCCGTCCTCTCCGGTGGCCGCGTCACCGAGACGGGCACCTGGCACGAGCTGACGCGGCGGCCCGGGGAGCTGACCCGCATCCTGGACCGCCGTCCCTGACCGGGCGGGCCGGCCCGGGGCGGGCCGGGACGTCAGCTGATGCGCAGGGCGAGGAAGAAGTCGAGCTTGTCCTCCAGCCGCGACAGGTCCCGGCCGGTGAGCTGCTCGATCCGGCCGATCCGGTAGCGGAGGGTGTTCACGTGCAGGTGGAGCCGCGAGGCGCAGCGGGTCCAGGAGCCGTCGGACTCCAGGAACGCCTCCAGCGTGTCGATCAGTTCCGCGCGGTGCCGCCGGTCGTAGTCGCGCAGCGGGTCCAGCAGCCGTGCGGTGAAGGCGCGCCGGACGTCGTCGGGGACGAAGGGCAGCAGCAGGACGTGCGAGGCGAGCTCCTCGTGCCCGGCGGCGCAGACCCGTCCGGGCCGGGCGGCCGCCACCCGGCGGGCGTGCCGGGCCTCCTCCAGCGCGCCGCGCAGGCCCTCGGCGGAGGTCACGGCCGCGCTGACCCCGAGGGTGAGCCGTCCGTCGTCGGCCAGCCCGCGCTCCAGCGGCTCGCGGACCGAGGCCAGCATCGCGTGGGCGTGCAACCCGGGCGAGCCCGCGCCGGAGTCCGGGGCGCTCTCCCCGGCCGACCCGCCGGGGGACGTGTCGTCGGTGGAGAGCGGCACGAGGGCCACCGCCTCCTCGCCCGTGTGGGCGACGGCGATCCGGTCGGCCGGGTCGGGGCCGGGTACGCCCGGGTCCACGAGCGCCTCCTCCAGCAGGGCCTGGGCCACGGGACCGCCGGGAATCCCCGCACCGGACCACTCCACCGAGGCCACCACGACCTGCCAGCGCGGCGCCGTGCCGAGACCGGGCAGCAGGACGGGGGCCGCCACCCGCAGCCGCGCGGCGATCTCGCCGGGCGGCGCGCCGCCCTGGACCAGCTCCAGCACGTCCTGGGCGAGACGGCGCCGGACGGTGCGGGCCGCGTCGCGCCGGTCCCGTTCGACCGCGATGAGCTGGGTGACGCCCTGGAGCAGGTCCAGCCGCTGCCCCGGCCAGTCACCGGCGTCGGCCTCCACGGCGAGCAGCCAGTCCGAGAGCACCGTCGCGCGCAGATCCCGGCCGTCGCTGCGGACGGGGAAGAGGGAGTACGTCGTCCCCTCGAAGGAGGTGCGGTAGGGGCCGCGTCGCCCGCCGCGCAGCGCCGCGAGGTGTTCCCCGGCGAGCTGGGCGCGGACGGCGGCGGGGAGCTCGGGTGTCTGCGAGCCGGGCCCGGCGCCCGCGATCTGCCGGCCGGTGGGCGTGAGCACCCAGGCGCGCAGGTCGAGGTCGGACCCGAGCAGGTCGAGCACCACGTCGGGTCCCGCGCCGCCGGGGCCGGGCGTCATGAGGCGTCGGTGTCTTTCGACGACTGCGGCGAGGTCGCCGGCGCGCTCCCCGGAGACCTGGCGCACCACGTGCTCGGTGATGGTCGCGAACGCGACGTCCTCGTCGACCGCGAACAGCGGCAGCCGGTGCCGGGCGCAGGCGGCCACCAGGTCGTCCGGAACCTGGCCCATCTCCGCCTCGCCCGCCGCGAGTCCGGCCACGCCGGCGGCGGCGAGGATCCGCACGAAACCGTCCGAGTCGTCGGCGTCGCGGCGCCACGCCAGCCCCGTGAGCACCAGCTCTCCGCCGGAGAGGTAACGGCTGGGGTCGCGCAGGTCCGTCGTCATGACGCCGCGCACCTGGCGGTCGAGCTCCTGCTCACCGCCGAGGAGGCGCAACCCGAGCGAAGCCGTCTCCAGCAGTGCACGCAGCCGCATGTCGTCGCTCACCGTTCCGTCGTGTGTTGCCTCTGTGATCGGACGAGCCCGGCCTCACGGTGAGGAACCCGTCATTCGTTCGAATCTACAAGACCGGACCGGTCACCGGCTAATCGCTTCATGCCTTCGGTGACTGCACCGGTGCGATTCGACGCCTGTCTACTGGGTCACACCTGATGAACGACAGATGAACGATCACGTGGCAAGGGCGCCTCTTTGGCCAGGGCCCCCTCACCTCATGTAGTCGCGATCCGAGAAGACCGAGAAGAGAGTTTTCATGGACTTCCTGCGCCCCGCCAGCTGGGAGGAGGCGCTCGCCGCGAAGGCCGAGCACCCCACGGCTGTGCCCATCGCGGGCGGCACCGACGTGATGGTCGAGCTCAACTTCGACCACCGTCGACCCGAGTACCTGCTGGACCTCAACCGCGTCACCGAACTCCACGAGTGGGAGGTCGGAGAGGAGAACGTCCGCCTGGGCGCTTCGGTTCCCTACAGCCGGATCATCGACAACCTGCGCACCGAACTGCCGGGGCTGGCTCTCGCCGGCCACACCGTCGGCTCGCCGCAGATCCGCAACCGCGGCAGCGTCGGCGGCAACCTGGGCGCCGCCTCCCCGGCCGGCGACTCCCACCCCGCGCTGCTGTCCGCCGGCACCGAGGTCGAGGTCGAGTCCGTGCGCGGCACCCGCTTCATCCCGGTGGAGGAGTTCTTCACCGGCGTGAAGCGCAACGCGCTGGCGGCCGACGAGCTCATCAAGACCGTCCACATCAAGAAGGCCACCGGGCCGCAGCAGTTCTCCAAGGTCGGCACCCGCAACGCCATGGTCATCGCCGTGTGCGCCTTCGGCATCGCACTCCACCCGGAGACGCGCACCGTGAGGACCGGCATCGGTTCCGCCGCCCCGACCCCGCTGCGTGCCACCGCCGCCGAGGAGTTCCTCAGCGCGGCCCTGACCGACGGCGGCTTCTGGGAGAGCGGCAAGACGATCACGCCCTCCATCGCCCGCCAGTTCGCCGAACTGGCCTCCGGCGCCTGCAACCCGATCGACGACGTGCGCGGCAGCGCCAAGTACCGCCGCCACGCCGTCGGGATCATGGCCCGCCGCACCCTGGGCTGGACCTGGGACGCGTACCGCACCGGGGGCCGCGGCACCCGCACCACCGAAGGAGGCGCACAGTGCGCGTGAACTTCCGAGTCAACGGCCGGCCGCACGAGGCCGACGACGTCTGGGAGGGCGAGAGCCTCCTGTACGTGCTGCGCGAGCGCATGGGCCTGCCCGGCTCCAAGAACGCCTGCGAGCAGGGCGAGTGCGGTTCGTGCACCGTCCGGCTGGACGGCGTGCCCGTCTGCGCCTGCCTGGTCGCGGCCGGCCAGGTCGAGGGCCGCGAGGTCGTCACCGTCGAGGGCCTGGCGGACTTCGCCAAGGACCGTGCGGCGGGCTGCGCGAGCGGAGCGTGTGGGGGCACCGACCTCAACGCCGCCCAGCAGTGGGAGGCGAAGCCCGGAAAGGTCGAGGGCGACGGCGCCGGGAGCGGTGAGGGCGCCGAGCTGTCCACCGTGCAGCAGGCGTTCATCGACGCCGGGGCCGTCCAGTGCGGCTTCTGCACGCCGGGTCTGCTCGTCGCGGCCGACGAGCTGATCGAGCGCAACCCGCAGCCGAGTGACGCGGACATCCGCGAAGCGCTCTCCGGCAACCTGTGCCGCTGCACCGGTTACGAGAAGATCCTCGACGCCGTCCGCCTCGCCGCGGCGCGCGAGGAGTCCCAGACCGCTGGAACGGGAGCCTGACGATGGGCGGAGTGACCCGCACCCCGACGAACCTCACCCAGGGCAGCGCCACCAAGGGCGGCATCGGCGAGTCCACGCTGCGCCCCGACGGCACGCTGAAGGTGACCGGCGAGTTCGCCTACTCCTCGGACATGTGGCACGAGGACATGCTGTGGGGCTACACGCTCCGCAGCCCGCACGCCCACGCCGAGATCCGCTCGATCGACACCTCCGCGGCCCTGGCCCAGGCCGGCGTCCACGCCGTCCTGACCTACGACGACCTGCCCACCGGGGTGAAGAACTACGGCCTGGAGATCCAGGACACCCCCGTCCTGGCCCACGGCCGCGTCCGGCACCACGGGGAGCCGGTGGCGATCGTCGCCGCCGACCACCCCGAGACGGCCCGCCGGGCCGCCGAGAAGATCCGGGTCGACTACGCGCCGCTGCCCGTCGTCCACGACGAGGCCACCGCGACGGCCGAGGACGCGCCGCTGCTGCACCCCGGCCGCGACGACCACCACGCCGGGCACGTGCCGCACCCGAACATCGTCCACCGCCAGCCCATCGTGCGCGGTGACGTCGAGGCGGCGCGGGCCCGGGCCGACGTGATCGTCAGCGGCGAGTACGAGGTCGGCATGCAGGACCAGGCCTTCCTCGGCCCGGAGTCCGGCCTGGCCGTGCCCGCCGAGGACGGCGGCGTCGACCTGTACGTGGCCACCCAGTGGCTCCACTCCGACCTGCGCCAGATCGCCCCGGTCCTCGGCCTGCCCGAGGAGAAGGTCCGCATGACGCTCTCCGGCGTCGGCGGCGCGTTCGGCGGCCGCGAGGACCTGTCGATGCAGATCCACGGCTGCCTGCTCGCGCTGCGCACCGGCAAGCCCGTCAAGATCGTCTACAACCGGTTCGAGTCGTTCTTCGGCCACGTGCACCGCCACCCGGCGAAGCTCTGGTACGAGCACGGCGCGACCCGCGACGGCCGGATCACGCACATGAGGTGCCGGATCGTGCTGGACGGTGGCGCCTACGCCTCGGCCTCCCCGGCCGTCGTCGGCAACGCCTCCTCGCTGTCGGTCGGCCCGTACGTGATCGACGACGTCGAGATCGAGGCCGTCGCCCTCTACACGAACAACCCGCCCTGCGGCGCCATGCGCGGCTTCGGCGCGGTCCAGGCCTGCTTCGCCTACGAGAGCCAGATGGACAAGCTCGCAGCCGAGCTGGGCATGGACGCGGTGGAGTTCCGCCGGCTCAACGCCATGAGCCAGGGCACGATCATGCCCACCGGGCAGGAGGTCGACTCCCCGGCGCCCGTCGCCGAGCTGCTGCGCCGCGTCAAGGCGCTGCCGCTCCCGCCGGAGAAGCAGTGGGAGAGCGGCGACCTGGCCGGGACCAGCGTCGACGTCCGCGCCCTGCCCGGCGGACTGTCCAACACCACGCACGGCGAGGGCGTCGTGCGGGGCGTCGGCTACGCGGTGGGCATCAAGAACGTCGGCTTCTCCGAGGGCTTCGACGACTACTCCACCGCCCGCGTCCGGCTCTCCGTGGTCGGCGGCGAGCCGGTCGCCATGGTGCACACCGCGATGGCGGAGGTCGGCCAGGGCGGCGTCACCGTGCACGCGCAGATCGCCCGCACCGAGCTGGGCGTCACGAACGTGACGATCCACCCGGCCGACACCCGGGTCGGATCCGCCGGCTCCACGTCGGCCTCGCGGCAGACCTACGTCACCGGCGGGGCGGTCAAGCACACCTGCGAGGCCGTCCGCGCGAAGGTGCTGGAGCTCGGCCGCGCCAAGCTGGGCACCTACCACCCGGCCTGGGCGACCGCCGAGCTGCTGCTGGAGGGCGGCAAGGTCGTCACCGACGGCGGCGAGGTGCTGGCCGGCATCGCGGACGTCCTGGAGGACGAGGTCGTCGACATCGAGCTGGAGTGGCGCCACCGGCCCACCGAGGCGTTCGACCTGCGCACCGGCCAGGGCCAGGGCCATGTGCAGTACTCCTTCGCCGCGCACCGCGCGGTGGTGGAGGTCGACACCGAGCTGGGCCTGGTCAAGGTCATCGAGCTGGCCTGCGCCCAGGACGTCGGCAAGGCGCTCAACCCGCAGTCGGTCGTCGGCCAGATCCAGGGCGGCACCACGCAGGGCCTGGGCCTGGCCGTCATGGAGGAGATCGTCGTGGACACCGACGGGAAGGTCCGCAACCCCTCCTTCACCGACTACCTCATCCCGACCATCCTGGACACCCCCACCATCCCGGTGGACGTCCTGGAGCTGGCCGACCCCAATGCGCCCTACGGGCTGCGCGGCATGGGTGAGGCCCCCACGCTGTCCTCCACCCCCGCGGTGGTGTCGGCGATCCGTGCGGCCACCGGTCTGGCGCTGCGGCGGGTACCCGTCCGCCCCGAGCACCTCACCGGCACCTGACGGAACCCGGAAGTGAGGCGCCGGGCGGACTTCCGCACCACCCCGCCCGGCGCCGCCCGCTCAGAAAGCCCCCCACGGCAATGCGCACCACACTCGTTCGTCTCGGGCCGTCCCCCGCGTCGTGCATCCCAAATCCCGGCCGGCGTAAGGAGCCGGCGGGTGCCCCTGTGAACCTTGGGAGTTGGCACACATGGCACAGTCGTCGATAGAGCCGAGGACCGCGGCGGAAGACGCGGGCTCCGGCTCTCGCCCGCCCGCGGGAAGAGGCTGGCTCGACCGGTACTTTCACATCACCGCGCGCGGCTCCACCACAGGCCGGGAGGTGCGTGGCGGCGTCACCACCTTCATGGCGATGGCGTACATCCTCCTGCTCAACCCGTTGCTGCTGAGCGTCCCCGACGTCAACGGCGACACCCTGAACCCGGCGGCGATCGTCACCGCGACGGCGTTCGCGGCGGGTCTGTCGACCCTCCTGATGGGCATCATCGGCAAGGTGCCCCTCGCCCTGGCCGCCGGCCTGAGCGTCTCCGGCGTCCTCGCCACCCAGGTCGTCCCGGGCATGACCTGGCCGCAGGCCATGGGCATGTGCGTGATCTACGGGGTCGTGATCATGCTCCTGGTGATCACCGGCCTCCGGGAAAAGATCATGAACGCGATTCCGATGGGGCTCAAGCACGCCATCACCATCGGCATCGGCATGTTCGTCGCGATGATCGGCCTGGAGAAGGCCGGGTTCGTCGGCCGGGGCGGTGAGGGCGGCCCGCCGATCACCCTGGGAGTCGAGGGCGCGCTCGCCGGCTGGCCGGTGTTCGCCTTCTGCCTCACCGTGCTCGCGATCTTCATGCTGATGGCGCGCAACGTGCCCGGCGCCATCCTCATCGGCATCGGCATCGGTACCGTCTTCGCCCTCGTCGTCACCGCGGTCCTCGACCTCGGCGACGAGGAGTGGGGCCTGGCCACCCCGGCCTTCCCCGACACCTTCGTCTCCAGCCCCGACTTCAGCCTCTTCGGGCAGGTCGAGCTCGGCGGCTTCGCCGAACTGGGCGCCGCGACCGTCACGACGGTCGTCTTCACCCTGGTGCTCGCCGCCTTCTTCGACGCGATGGCCACCATCATCGCGGTCGGCCAGGAGGCCAAGCTCGCCGACGAGAAGGGCCGCATGCCGGGCCTGAACAAGGCCCTGCTCGTCGACGGCGCCGGCGGTGCCATCGGCGGCTCGGTCAGCGCCTCGGGCCAGACGGTCTTCATCGAGTCCGCCTCGGGCGTCGGTGAAGGAGCCCGCACGGGCCTGTCGGCCACGGTGACCGGTCTGATCTTCGGTCTGATGCTGCTCTTCACGCCGCTCGCCGAGATCGTGCCCGGCCAGGTCGCCGCGGCGGCACTGGTCGTCATCGGCGCGATGATGATGCAGAACGCCCGCCACGTGGACTGGAAGGACCGCGCGGTCGCCATCCCGGTCTTCCTCACCGTGATCCTCATGCCGTTCACCTTCTCGATCGTCAACGGCGTCGGCGCGGGCATCATCGCGTACTGCGCGATCAAGCTCGCCCAGGGCAAGTGGCGCGAGCCGGGGCTGTTCATGTGGATCCTCGCGGCCGTGTTCGTCTACAACTTCGCATTTGTGGGGCACTGACTGCACTGACCGGCCCGCCCGGCCCCGCGCCCCCCACCCCCCGACCTGGACAAGGAGACCGCCATGCTGGACATCGCCGACGAGCTGAACCGGTGGTGCGAGCAGGGACGTGACTTCGCCGTCGCCACCGTCGTGGCCACGCACGGCAGCGCCCCGCGCCGGCCGGGTGCGGCCATGGCGGTGGACGCCGACGGGACCGTCGTCGGCTCCGTGTCCGGCGGTTGTGTGGAGGGCGCGGTCTACGAGCTGTGCCGGACGGCGATGGAGACGGGTACGCCCGTCGCCGAGCGCTTCGGCTACAGCGACGAGGACGCCTTCGCCGTGGGCCTGACCTGCGGCGGCGTCATCGACGTCCTCGTCACCCCGGTACGGGCGGCGGCCGGTGCGGACGGCGGCATGGATGAGCCCGCCGTCCGCCCGGCCGTCGCCGCCGCGGTGGCCGCCGCCTCCCGGCAGGAGGCGTCGGCGCTCGTCCGCGTCGTCGCGGGTCCCCCGGGGCTTCTCGGCCGCACCCTGTACGTCAGGCCCGACGGCTCCCACGTGGGCGTCCTGGACGGGTCCGGCGGCACCGCCGGGCCGACGGCCCTGGAGCGCACCGCCGTGGCCGAGGCCGTCGGGCACCTGGCCTCGGGCCGGACCGCCACCGTGGAGCTGGGCGCCGACGGCAGCCGCTGCGGTGAGCCGGTGACGCTGCTGGTCGAGTCCAGCGTCCCGCCGCCGCGCATGCTCGTCTTCGGCGCCATCGACTTCGCCTCCGCCCTGGTGCGGGTCGGCGCGTTCCTCGGCTACCGCGTGACGGTGTGCGACGCCCGCCCGGTCTTCGCCACCGCCCGGCGCTTCCCGGAGGCCGACGAGGTCGTCGTCGACTGGCCGCACCGCTACCTGGAGAGCCAGCGACTCGACGGCCGCGCGGTGCTGTGCGTGCTGACGCACGACGCGAAGTTCGACGTGCCGCTGCTGGAGCGGGCCCTGCGGCTGCCGGTCGCCTACGTGGGGGCGATGGGCTCGCGGCGGACCCACGAGTCCCGGCTGGCGAAGCTGCGCGAGGCGGGACTGGGCGAACGGGAGCTGGCCCGGCTCCGCTCGCCGATCGGACTCGACCTCGGCGGCCGGACGCCGGAGGAGACGGCCCTGTCGATCGCGGCCGAGATCGTCGCGGACCGGCACGGCGGCTCGGGCGTCCCCCTCACCGGTGGCGGCGTCCCCATCCACCACGACACCCGCACGACGCGGCTGGGTTCGGCCGCCTGACGTTTGTACGCGGCACCTTTCTTCCTGCCTGCATTGGTCTGGACATGTCCAAAACCGGCCTCTACCGTCAGAGTTGGTCTGGACCAACTCAGGCAACCCCCACGTCAGGCAGGAGCGCAGCCATGCGCACGATCACCTCCCTCGCGGCTGCCCTAGGGCTGGCCGCAGTGACCGTTCTCACCTCCGCGGGCCCGGCCACCGCGCACGGATACACCACCTCCCCGCTCAGCCGTCAGCTGCACTGTGCCCAGGGCACCGTGAGCGGCTGCGGGGCCATCCGCTGGGAGCCGCAGAGCGTCGAAGGGCTCAAGGGCTTCCCCGGACGCGGGCCCTCCGACGGCACCATCTGCGCCGGTGGCAACGCCCGGTTCGCCGAACTCGACGACCCCCGCGGCGGTGCCTGGCCGACCACGCGGCTCAGCGGCGGCCAGCAGTACACCTTCACCTGGCGCAACACCGCGCCGCACCGCACCACCAAGTACGAGTACTTCATCACCCGCGACGGCTACGACCCCACCCGGCCGCTCACCCGCAGCGACCTGGAGGCGCAGCCCTTCCTCACCGTGAACCTGGGCGGCCGGCAGCCGGCCACCGTCGAGAGCCACACCGGGCGCATCCCCGCCGGCAAGACGGGCACGCACCTGATCCTGGCCGTCTGGACCGTCCACGACACGGCGAACGCCTTCTACGCCTGCTCCGACGTCAGGTTCTGACCGGCGGTGCCGGGCGGCGTCAGCCGATGCTCGCCGCCCGGTCGCCCGTGTCCACCGGGGCCGTCGACGCGTCACCGGCCTCGGCCGCGCGCCGCACCTGGTCGGCGGTGAGGGCGTAGCCCGTGTCCGGATCGGTGACGGACCGGGCGAAGACGACGCCGTAGACCCGGCCGTCCGGGGTGAGCAGCGGGCCCCCGGAGTTGCCGGGGCGGACGGTGCCCCGCAGCGGATGGATCTCCCGCGTGACCATGCTGGCGTTGTAGATGTCCTGCCCACGGGCGGTGACCTCACCCGCCACGGTCGCGGCCTGGAGGTCCAGCCCGCCGTTCTCCGGGTACCCCGCGACGACGGCCGGGTCGCCCCGGGAGACCTCGGAGGTGAACTCCAGCGGCGTCGCGTCCAGCTCGGGCACCCGCAGCACCGCGACGTCGACGTCCGGGTCGAAGTGCACGACGGTCGCCGACAGGGCCGGGCCCACCCCGCCCACCCGGACAGTCGGCCGGTCCACCCCGGCCACCACGTGGGCGTTCGTCATGACCCGGCGGTCCGCGTAGACGAAACCGCTGCCCTCCTGCCCCTGCCGCCGGCCGTCGACGAACGCGACGCCCTCCACCTTGACGCTGCCGCGCTGGGCGGCGACGGTGGCCGCCTCGGTGACCTCGTCCCCCGTCGGTTCGGGTATCCCGGTGACCGGCTCGTTCTCGAAGGGGTTGAAGACCTGGGGGAAGCCGGCCGTGGTGAGGGCGTTCGTCGCCCGGCTGAACCAGGTGGGCGCGGCCTCCGGCATCCGCTCCTGCACGGCGCCCAGCACCGTCGAGCCCCGGACGGCCTGGCTCACCTCCGGCGAGGGCGAGGTGACGAGCACGCTCGCCGCGAGCCAGCCGACGAGCAGGACCGCGACCGCGTTCGCGAGGGCACCCCCGATGCCGTCGAGCCAGCGCACCGGCGCCCAGCGCAGCGCGCCTCGCAGCTCCCAGCCGAGCCGTGCGGCGAGCGCGTGCCCGGCGCCCGCGGGCAGCAGGACGGTCAGGACGGCCGTGACCGTCGCCGCTCCGCTGCCCCGCTCGACGAAGCCCAGGGTGAACGGCAGCAGCCACACCCCCACGACCGCGCCGCCGACGAAACCGGCGAGCGACACCAGGGCCGCCACCAGCCCGCGCTGGTACCCGTCGGCGGCGAAGGCGACCGCGGCCAGCAGCAGTACGACATCTATCAGGTTCACGACCGTTCCTCTTTCCCGGTCCGCCCCCGTCGGCCGGTGCGCCGGCCACTGATCGGGTAGAACGTCCCAGCCCCCGGGTGTGGTTCCCGCCCGGCACCCGCCGTCCGGGACCCGGCTCCGTACCGACGCCGGGGCGGGCGCTCGCGCGTCAGCGGACCTGGACGTCGGCGAGCAGGGCGCGGTGGTCGGTGCCCGGCAGGTCGAGGAAGTGCGCGCCGACCGGCGTCAGCCGCTCGCTCACCAGGACGTGGTCGATCTGGGTGCCGAGCAGCGGAGTGGTCGCCGCCGGCCACGACGGCGTCCGGGAATGGCCGACGGACCGGGCGCTGTCGCGCAGCCCGGTGTCCAGGACGGCCCGGAATCCGGCGTGGTCCTGGGACGCGTTGAAGTCCCCGGCGACGATCGTGCGCGTCCCCGACCGGCGTTCCGCCGCGCGGCGGATCGTCTCGAGGTCGCGCGCCCACGCGTCCATCGAACCCAGGCGCGGCGGCATGGGGTGGACGACCTGGACGCGCACCGGCACCCCGGCCACGTCCGCCACGGCGCTCGGCATGGACAGCTGCCCGGGGAGGTGACCGACGTCGCTGAGCGGATACACGCTCAGCAGCGCGGAGCCTTCCGCCGGCTCGCTGCCCCGGACGACACGGTAGGGGTACGCGTCCTTCAGTCGCGGTGTGTCCAGCGCCTCGGCGCAGCGCCGGTCGCACTCCTGGACGGAGACCAGATGGGGGCGCTCGCGGCGCAGGACGTCCAGCAGCGCGCCCGTGGCACCGCCGAACTCCAGGTTGGCGCTCAGCACCCGCACCTGCGCCAGTGGCGGTCCGGCGGGGGTGGCGACCTGCGGGCCGTAGGGCTGGAGGAACCAGGCGGTGCTCCCCAGCACGGCCAGCGACCAGCCGGCCAGCAGCGGCCGACGCGCCGCGGCGGCGACGGCCAGCGCCAGCCAGCCGGGCACCAGGAACCAGGGCAGGAACGCCAGCAGCTGGGGGAGGGGCATCGGTCCGTCCACGTCCAGCGCCCGCGCCACGAGCGCGGCGCTCGGCGGGAGCAGCAGCGTCCCGCCGAGCACCGCGAGCCGGCGGAAGCGCCGCCGACCCGGCCCGGGGCCGGACGGGGGTACGGAGCGGACGACGGGCCCGCGCTGCGGCTTCGGCACCCGCGTGGCGTTTGTCTGCTGGTCGTACTCTTGCGTCTGCACGTATCAGATCGTGCACCATGAGCGGCGCGGAGTCGTGGAACCCGGCCCCGTGCCTCGCCGGGTGCCCCCGTCGGCATCCGCGTCGTTCGGGTGACCCGGTGCTCCGCCGGAGCGCCCGCCCCGCCGGAGCACCCGCCCCGCCCGTGCGCCGGCCCCGCTTGGGCGTCGGGAAGGACCGAGGGGCCCCGGCTCGTGGTGAGCCCGGGCCCCTCGGTCTGCTGTCCCCGGCCGTCAGGTGAGCGGGGAGATCGCGGTGGGCGCGTGGCCCGGCTCGGTGGCGAGCTCCTCGAACTCGTTCACCTTGTCGATGTCGTTGCCGCTCATGGAGATGTTGGTGACGCGCTCCAGGATGGCCTCGACGACGACCGGCACCCGGTACTCGGCGGCGAGCTTCTTGGCCTGCTCCAGCGCGGCGCCCAGCTCGGCCGGATCGGTCACGCGGATGGCCTTGCAGCCGAGACCCTCGGCGACCTTCACGTGGTCCACGCCGTAGACGCCGATCTCGGGCGAGTTGATGTTCTCGAACTCCAGGTTGACCTGGAAGTCGATCTCGAACATCCGCTGCGCCTGGCGGATCAGGCCCAGGTAGGAGTTGTTGACCAGCACGTGGACGTAGGGGATCTTGTGCTGCGCCCCGACCGCCAGCTCCTCGATCATGAACTGGAAGTCGTAGTCGCCGGAGAGCGCGACGACGGGGGCGTCCGGGTCGGCGGTGGCGACGCCGAGGGCGGCCGGCACGGTCCAGCCCAGCGGGCCGGCCTGGCCGCAGTTGATCCAGTGCCGCGGCTTGTAGACGTGCAGCATCTGCGCGCCGGCGATCTGCGACAGGCCGATGGTGGTGACGTAACGGGTGTCCGGCCCGAAGGCGCGGTTCATCTCCTCGTACACCCGCTGCGGCTTCATCGGGATGTCGTCGAAGTGCGTGCGGCGCTGGAGCGTGGCCTTCCGCTCCTGCGCGGACGCCGCCCAGGTGTCGCGGTCCGGCAGCTTCCCGGCGGCCTTCAGCTCCCTGGCGACCTCGACGAACAGCTCCAGCGCGGCCCTCGCGTCCGAGACGATGCCGTAGTCGGGCGCGAAGACCCGGCCGATCTGCGTCGGCTCGATGTCGACGTGCACGAACGTGCGGCCCTCGGTGTAGACGTCCAGGCCGCCGGTGTGGCGGTTGGCCCACCGGTTGCCGATGCCGAGGACGAAGTCCGACTCCAGGAACGTCGCGTTGCCGTAGCGGTGGGAGGTCTGGAGCCCGACCATGCCCGCGTTGAGCCGGTGGTCGTCGGGCAGGGTTCCCCAGCCCATCAGCGTCGGGATCACGGGGACGCCCGTCAGCTCGGCGAACTCGACGAGGAGGTCGGAGGCGTCGGCGTTGATGATGCCGCCGCCCGCGACGATCAGCGGACGCTCGGACGCGTTCAGCATGCCGAGGGCCTTCTCGACCTGCTTGCGGGTCGCGGCCGGGCGGTGCACCGGGAGGGGCTCGTAGGTCTCCGGGTCGAACTCGATCTCGGCGAGCTGAACGTCCAGCGGCAGGTCGATGAGGACCGGGCCGGGGCGTCCGGACCGCATCAGGTGGAAGGCCTGCTGGAACGCGCCGGGGACCTGTGCGGGCTCCAGGACCGTCATCGCCATCTTGGTCACCGGCTTGGCGATGGACTGGATGTCGACGGCCTGGAAGTCCTCCTTGTGCAGCCGGGCCGTGGGCGCCTGTCCGGTGATGCACAGGATCGGAACGGAGTCCCCGATCGCGGAGTACAGACCGGTGATCATGTCCGTGCCCGCCGGGCCCGACGTGCCGATGCACACGCCGATGTTGCCGGGCTTCGCCCGGGTGTAGCCCTCGGCCATGTGCGAGGCGCCCTCGACGTGCCGGGCGAGCTTGTGCTCGATGCCCCCGCCGGCGCGCAGCGCGGCGTAGAGCGGGTTGATCGCCGCGCCGGGGACACCGAAGGCGGTGTCGATGCCTTCACGCTTGAGGATTTCGACGGCCGCGCGGGCGGCGGTCATACGAGGCATGGATGCTCCTGAGTCGACCGTGCGTGGCTTTTCCGTATGACGGAATTCACGTTCTGCTATATGGAAGTAAAGGTACGGCGGGCGTCAACAAGCCGTCAACCCTTGTCCGGAGTCCGGGCCGTACGGAACGAGGGCCGCACGGTGGACGCACCCACGCCGAGTGCGACGGGGTGCGACGGGGCGCGACGGGGCGGGGAAGGCGCGAGACAGGGGGAAGAGGGGGCGGGTGGGGCGACGCCCCGGTCAGCGGGTCTCCGGAGGTGGCGTCAGGCCCCGGTGGAGACCAGGTGCTCGGCAGCCGCGCTCGCGGGCTGCGGCGTCCCCGTGAGATCCAGGGTGAACAGGGGCAGGGCGGTCTGCTCGGCCCGCGCGTAGGCGTCCTGCTCGTAGCCGGCGAGGGCGAAGCAGACGGCCACGGCGGAGATGTGCAGCGCCGATAGCCACACCGTCTCCACGGCGCGTACGCCCATCGGGGACGTCGTGGGGTCGACCCGGGCGACGACGCCGCGTCCGCGCAGGTCGATGCCGGACGCCGGGGGTCCGTGGGTCGCCAGCACGTCGGCGAAGCCGAGCCAGCGCAGGTAGTGCGCGGCGGCCAGGACGGCGTCCCGGGCGGTGCGGATGGTGACGGGGGTGAACACGGGCCGGTCGGCCGGCGGGCCCCCGACCGGCCCGCCGGCCGTGCCCGGCCCGGCCCCGGTGCGGTCCACCGGCAGCGCGAGCAACGCCCCGCACGGACAGCACAGTTCGGGCTGCGGCCAGTCCTGGGACCGCCCGCAGGCGCCACAGGGCACGGCCACCCAGGAGCCGGCCCAGGTGCGTCGCCTGACGCGCAGGGGTACCCCGTCCCGCGCCAGGGGCAGGGCCACCGGGGCGCCGCACGGACAGGGGTAGGTGGGTGGCGCCCAGCGGTGCTCACGTCGGCACACGGGACACCGCACCGAGCTGTTCGCGCTCACGTCCGCCATGCGTTCCATGGTCCCCGAAAAGCCCGGGCCCCGCAGGCGAACGCGGGGCCCGGCGGGGGAGTTGTACGCCCGAGGGCGCGAGGCTGGGCGCGACAGGACGTTCGCGCCCCCGGGCGGTTCTGTGGCGTGCTCGGCCCGCTGACGCGGGGCCGCACCGCGCTCGGTCCGCTGACGCGCACCGGCGGGATGTCCCATACCGCCGGCCACCCCTCGTCCACGGGCCGGCGGCATGGGACGGCGCTCGGGCCGACCTCCCAATCAGCCTTCGCGCAGCTCGCGCACGGCTTCCTCGACGCGCTGGCCGTAGTCCGGGTCGGCGGCGTGGAAGTGGGCGAGGTTCTTCTCGACGACGTCGTCGCGGGTCACCTGCGACAGACCGCCGGCGATGTTCGCGACGAGACGCTTCCTCTCCTCCTCCGACATCAGCCGGTACAGCTCGCCGGCCTGGAAGAAGTCGTCGTCCTTGGAGTGCCGCGGCGCCTCGTGGGTGCCGGTGTGGCCGGAGACCGCGAAGGGGGCGGCGAGGGGCTGGCCGGTCTCCACGGGCCCTCCGTAGGAGTTGGGCTCGTAGTTCCTGGCGTCGCGGCCCTGTGCGTTGAGCGCCATGAGGCCGTCCCGGCCGTAGTTGTCGGCGGTCGTCGCCCTCGGGGCGTTCACCGGCAGCTGGGTGTGGTTGACGCCCAGCCGGTAGCGGTGCGCGTCCGCGTAGGCGAAGAGGCGGCCCTGGAGCATCTTGTCCGGCGAGGGGCCGATGCCGGGGACGAAGTTGTTGGGGGAGAACGCGGCCTGCTCGACCTCGGCGAAGACGTTGTCGGGGTTGCGGTCCAGGACCAGGCGGCCCACCCGCTGGAGCGGGTGGTCGGCGTGCGGCCACACCTTGGTGAGGTCGAACGGGTTGAACCGGTAGTCGGCGGCCTCGGCGGCCGGCATGACCTGCACGTACACCGTCCACGACGGGTGCACGCCGCGCTCGATCGCCTGCAGCAGGTCCGTCTGGTGGCTGTTCGCGTCCCGGCCGACGGTCTCGGCGCCCTGCTCGCTGCTCAGGCAGCGGATGCCCTGGTTCGTCTTGAAGTGGTACTTGACGAAGAAGGCCTCGCCCTCGGCGTTGGTCCACTGGTAGGTGTGGGAGCCGTAGCCGTTCATGTGGCGGTAGGAGGCGGGGATGCCGCGATCGCCCATGAGCCAGGTGACCTGGTGGGTTGCCTCGGGGGCGTGGGCCCAGAAGTCCCAGACGTTGTCCGGCTCCTGCTTGCCGGTGAAGGGGTCGCGCTTCTGCGAGTGGATGAAGTCGGGGAACTTCAGCGGGTCCTTGATGAAGAAGACCGGGGTGTTGTTGCCGACGAGGTCGTAGTTGCCCTCCTCGGTGTAGAACTTCACCGCGAAGCCGCGCGGGTCGCGCACCGCGTCGGCGCCGCCGAGGCTGTCGGCCACGGTCGAGAAGCGCACGAACACCTCGGTGCGCTTGCCGACGGTGCCGAGGAAGGCGGCCCGGGTGAAGCCGGTGACGTCGTCGGTCACCTCGAAGTGGCCGTAGGCCCCCGAACCGCGGGCGTGCACGACACGCTCCGGGATGCGCTCGCGGTTGAACCGGGCGAGCTTCTCCAGCAGGTGCTGGTCCTGGAGGAGCAGCGGTCCGCCGACGCCGGCGGTGGCGGAGTTCTGGTTGTCGGCGACCGGAGCGCCGGACTCGGTCGTCAGCGTGGGCTTGGACATCGTGACCTTCCGTAACGAAGCGCGGAAGGGGACTTCCGCGGAAGTGGAGCGTAAGGACGGCTACGGCAGCACGTCAACAGTTTGTTGAATATCCGGGTGGCGGCGCCTTGGGCGCGACAGGACAGGTTGTCGGCGCCGCCACCCGGAGTCGGGGGAGCGTCAGGCGACCCGGTCGCCGGAGAGACGCTCGACGGCGCGCAGCAGCGCCGAGTGGTCCAGGCCGCCGTCGCCTTGGGCGCGGAGCGAGGCCACCAACTGGGCGACGACCGCGCCGACCGGCAGGGCCGCGCCCACGCTGCGGGCCGCGTCCGTCACGATGCCCATGTCCTTGTGGTGCAGGTCGATGCGGAAGCCCGGCGCGAAGTCCCGGTTCTTGAAGTTGTCCTTCTTGCGCGTCAGCACCGTCGAGCCGGCCAGTCCGCCGTTCAGGACCTCCAGCGCGGCGTTCAGGTCCACGCCGGACTTCTCCAGGAACACCACGGCCTCGGCGCACGCCTGGATGTTGACCGCCACGATGAGCTGGTTGGCGGCCTTCACCGTCTGGCCGGCGCCGTGCGGGCCGCACAGGATGATGGTCTTGCCCAGGGCCTCGAGAATCGGCTTCACGGCCTCGAAGTCGGCCTGCTCGCCGCCGACCATGATCGACAGGACGGCCTCGACGGCGCCCGCCTCGCCGCCGGAGACGGGGGCGTCGAGGACCTTGAGGCCCTTGCCCGCCTTCGCCGCGGCCTCGGCCACCGCGATGGAGGTCTGCGGGGTGATCGAGGACATGTCGATGATCGTGGCGCCCTGCTTGGCGTGGGCGAGCACGCCGTCGTCACCGAGGATGACGGCCTTCACGTGCGGGTCGGCGGGGACCATGGTGATCACCATGTCGGCGTCGGCCACGGCCTCGGCGATCGAGGACGCGGCGGTGCCGCCATTGGCCGCCAGCCGGTCCAGCTTCTCCTGCTCCAGTGTGAAGCCGGTGACGGAGTAGCCGGCCTTGATCAGGTTCTCGGCCATGGGGGAGCCCATGATGCCCAGGCCGACCCAGGCGATCTTCGGAAGGTTGCTGCTCATGGTGTTCGGTGCCTTTCGGTGCCGTGAGGGGAGGCGTGTGGGGGCGGGACGCGGGACGGTGTCCCGGCTCAGCCCGCCGGGGCGGGCCGCAGCGGTGCGGGCAGCCACGCGAAGGTGCTGCCGCTCGGCGCGTCGCCGGGCTTGTACTCCAGGCCGACCCAGCCGTCGTAACCGGCCTTCTTCAGGCGGTCCAGCAGGTCGGTGAAGTCCAGGTCGCCGGTGCCGGGGGCGCCTCGGCCGGGGTTGTCCGCGATCTGCACGTGGCCGGTGACGGCGGTGTACTTCTCGATGACCTCGGTGAGGTCCTCGCCGTTCATCGACAGGTGGTAGAGGTCCATGAGGAACCTCGCGTTGCCCAGGCCCGTCGCGGCGTTGACCTTCTCCACGACCTCGATCGCGGCCGGGGCGCTGACCAGCGGGTACCGGGGCGACTCGGGCCGGTTCAGCGCCTCCACGAGGAGTACGGCGCCGACGCGGTCGGCGGCGCGGGCGGCGATCGCCAGGTTCTCCAGCGCCAGTTCGTCCTGGACGGCCGGGTCGACGCCGTCCACCCGGTTCCCGTAGAGGGCGTTGAGGGCCGTGCACCCGACGGAGGCCGCGAAGTCGGCCGCCACGTCGACGTTGGCCCGGAACCTGTCGGACTCCTCGCCGGGCACCGAGAGCGCCCCGCGATCCGGTCCGGGGAGCTGCCCGGCGTAGAAGTTCAGCCCGGTGAGCCGCACCCCGGCGTCGTTCAGTGCCTCGCGCAGCGCGTCCAGCTCGGCCTGCTCCGGGGTCGGCGTGTCGATCCACGGCCACCACAGCTCCACCGCGGTGAAGCCCGCGGCGGCGGCCGCGGCCGGCCGCTCGAGCAGCGGGAGCTCGGTGAAGAGGATCGAGAGGTTCACTGTGAAGCGTGTGTCCGTGTAACCCATGAGGGGCGACCCGCTCCTTCCGTATTGCGGAAGTTAATTTCTATCTGATGGAAGATTGCAAGCAGTGCGGTGCCGCTGTCAAGGGGGTGGTCCGAAATGTGCCGATGGCGGCCCCGCAGCAGCGCGGTACGTTGAGCCGGTGCGATTGAAAGTGGAATTCACGACAGAGCCGTTCGACCTGGACGAGGCTCCGGAGCACGCGGTGGTGGCGCGGGAGGTCGTGCAGCGCGGCGGTCTGGACGCCGTCGACGTCGGCCCCTTCGGCAACACGGCCGAGGGGGCCGCGGACGAGGTGCTCGCCGTGGTGGACGAGATGCTACGCCGAACACTCGCCGCCGGGGCGACCCGCGTCTCCCTGCAGGTCAATGTGGTCGGATCCGACGACCAGGAGCCGGGTGACGCATGACTGGTCTGGGCGAACATCCCTTCACCTCGGCGGTCAAGCCGCTGGTCGACGCGATGGGTGGCGAGATCATCGCCGTGCCGGACGCCACGGAGGCGGACGTCGTGCTGGCGTGGGAGGGCGAGGACGTCCTCGCCGTCCGCCTGCCCCACCTGTCGGAGTCGCTCGACCACATCCTGGCGGGGCTGGAGCGGGCGCAGGGCAGGCCGCTCGCCGAGCTGGACCGCAAGTCCAAACAGCGCGTCGTGCGGCTGCTGGAGTCGCGCGGGGCGTTCTCCGTGCGGCACGGCGTGGAGACGGTCGCGACCGCGCTCGGTGTCAGCCGCTTCACCGTCTACAACTACCTGAACCGGGAGAACCCCAAGGGGCGCGGCTGATCGCGCCTAGGCCGGGCGCCGGGCAGTCACCGCGAGTGGCCGCCCGGCGCCCGGCGTGTGTCTGGGGCCCGAGGGCCGGGCGGGGCTTGCGTCCGCGGTCACCTCGCCGGACACTCGCGGTACGGCGCCCGCGCCGCGCCCGCCCGGGGTCGGGGTGCCGGGTGGTCGTGGGGGCGCGGGGGGTGCGGTGGAGGCCGGTACGGGCCCGCCGGTGGAGGCCCCGCGAAAAAGTTCAACAAAGTGTTGACGGGGCGTTCCCCGGCGGCTTAGCTATTGCGCAGCCCACCCGCAACACGGCCAGAGAGGCTCCCGTGACTTCGAGTACGGCACCGGGGCTGACCCGGTTCAACACCGCCGAGGAGGGCGAGGCCCGCGCGGCGCTCCACGAGGTCTGCGCCTCGACGGCCTGGGCCGACAAGCTGCTCGGCCGGCGCCCGTACCCCGACGCGGCCGCCCTGTTCACCGCGAGTGACGCCGCCATGGCCGAGCTCGGCGAGGCCGACCTCGCCGAGGCGATGGCGGGCCACCCGCCCATCGGCCGCCCGAAGCCCGGGGACCCGACCTCCTCGCGTGAACAGCGCGGGATGTCCGGCGCCTCCGAGGAGCTCAAGGCGGAGATGCTCGAACTCAACCTGGCGTACCAGGAGAAGTTCGGGCACGTCTTCCTGATCTGCGCCACCGGTCTGTCCGGTGACCAGATGCGTGACGCGCTGCGCGCCCGGATCGACAACACGCCGGAACGGGAGCGGGAGAACGTCCGCACCGAGCTGGTGAAGATCAACCGCATCCGGCTGACCCGCCTCGCACAAGGAGCCTGACCATGAGCACCACGACGACCGCATCGGTGTCCACCCACATCCTGGACACCAGCGTGGGACGGCCGGCCGGCGGCGTCGCCGTCCAGCTGTCCGTCCGCGGCGGCGCCGACGGCGCATGGGCCGCGCACGGCGTCTCGAGGACCGACGACGACGGGCGCTGCAAGGACCTTCCGGCCCTGCCGGAGGGCACGACCCACGTACGGCTCGTCTTCGAGGTCGAGCCGTACTTCTCGACCAAGCAAGCCGAGGAACAGCAGGACGCCCCCCGCGTAAGGGACAGCGGTGTCTTCTTTCCCGAGGTGGCGATCGTCTTCGCCGTGACCCCGGGCGAGCACTACCACGTACCGCTGCTGCTCAACCCGTTCGGCTACTCCGTGTACCGAGGGAGCTGACACCCGCAATGACTGCTACTTCCCGCCCGGCCCGCCCGGCCCGCCCTGTGATGCTCGGCCAGAACCAGTACGGCAAAGCGGAGAACCGCGTCGTCAAGATCACCCGGGACGGCGACACCCACCACATCAAGGACCTGAACGTCTCCGTCGCCCTCTCCGGTGACATGGACGACGTCCACTACTCCGGCTCCAACGCCCACGTGCTGCCGACGGACACCACCAAGAACACGGTGTTCGCCTTCGCCAAGGAGCACGGCATCGAGTCCGCCGAGCAGTTCGGCATCCACCTGGCCCGGCACTTCGTCGAGTCCCAGCCGGCCATCCACCGGGCCCGCATCCGGATCGAGGAGTACGCCTGGGACCGGATCGAGACCTCCGACTCGGGCAACCGCTTCATCGGCGCGGACGAGGTGCGCCACTCCTTCGTGCGCAACGGCCAGGAGACCCGCACCGCGCAGGTCACCTACGACGGCGAGAACTTCCAGGTCTTCTCCGGCCTGAAGGACCTCACCGTCATGAACTCCACCAACTCGGAGTTCTGGGGGTACGTGAAGGACAGGTACACCACCCTCAAGGAGGCGTACGACCGCATCCTCGCCACCCAGGTGACGGGCGTGTGGCGGCACAACTGGACGCGTGACGACCAGCGCATGCCCCACTGGGAGCGCAGCTACGCCCAGGTCAAGCGCCACATGCTCGACGCGTTCGTCGAGACCTACAGCCTCTCGCTGCAGCAGACGCTGTACCAGATGGGCGCGCGCGTCATCAACAGCCGCGGTGAGGTGGACGAGATCCGCTTCTCGCTCCCGAACAAGCACCACTTCCTGGTGGACCTGGAGCCGTTCGGGCTGAAGAACGACACCGCCGAGGGAGCCGTCTACTACGCGGCGGATCGGCCCTACGGCCTCATCGAGGCCACCATTCTGCGGGACGGAGCCGAGCCGCAGATCCCGGTCGACATGACCAACCTGTAAGCAGCCCGTAGGGGCGCCGCCCGGCAGGGCGGCCGCCCGGGCCCCCCGACGCAGCGCCGGCGTCGACGAATCCCGGGGGAGAGCGGGGGCATCTGCGCGACACAGCACCACCTTCGGACCCGGTCGGCACCCCGCTCGACCCCCGGGCCCGGACCTCCGGACGGAAACACGAGGTACATCCCATGGCTGGTTCAGCACCCGAGCGCATCGTCATCGAGAACTGCGCCGTCGCCACCGTGGACGCGCACGACACCGAGTACGCCGCCGGGCACGTCGTCGTCGCCGGCAACGTCATCGAGTCGGTGGGCGCCGGCGCCGCCCCCGAGGGCCTGGCGAACGTCGTACGGCGCGTCGACGGCACCGGGCACCTGGCCACCCCCGGCCTGGTCAACACCCACCACCACTTCTACCAGTGGATCACCCGGGGGCTCGCGCAGGACTCCAACCTCTTCAACTGGCTCGTGGCCCTGTATCCCACCTGGGCGCGCATCGACGAGGAGATGGTCTACGCGGCCGCCCAGGGCTCCCTGGCCATGATGGCCCGGGGCGGAGTCACCACCGCCATGGACCACCACTACGTCTTCCCGCGCGGCACCGGCGACCTGCTCGGCGCGGAGATCCGCGCCGCCCGGGAGATGGGCGTCCGCTTCACCGCCGCCAGGGGGTCGATGGACCGCGGCGCGTCGGACGGCGGCCTGCCGCCGGACTTCGCCGTCGAGACGCTCGACAGCATCCTGGAGGCCACCGAGGCGGCCATCGACACGCACCACGACGCCTCCTTCGGCTCCATGCTGCACATCGCCGTCGCGCCCTGCTCGCCCTTCTCCGTCTCCACCGAGCTGATGCGCGAAGGCGCGAAGCTCGCCCGGCGCAAGGGCGTGCGGCTGCACACCCACGGCTCGGAGACGGTCGAGGAGGAGAAGTTCTGCCACGAGCTGTTCGGCATGGGCCCGACCGACTACTTCGAGTCCACCGGCTGGCTCGGTGACGACGTGTGGATGGCGCACTGCGTCCACATGAACGACGCCGACATCGCCGCCTTCGCCCGCACCGGCACCGGCGTCGCCCACTGCCCGTCCTCCAACGCCCGCCTGGCCGCCGGCATCGCCCGCGTCCCGGACATGCTGGCCGCCGGCGTGCCCGTCGGCCTCGGCGTGGACGGCACCGCGTCCAACGAGTCCGGCGAGCTGCACACCGAGCTGCGCAACGCGCTCCTCATCAACCGCCTCGGCGGCCACCGGGAGAACGCGCTGAACGCCCGCCAGGCCCTGCGCCTGGGCACCTTCGGCGGCGCGCAGGTCCTCGGCCGCACCGCCGAGATCGGCTCCCTGGAGGCGGGCAAGCTGGCCGACCTCGTCCTGTGGAAGCTGGACGGCATCGGCCACGCCTCCATCGCCGACCCGGTCGCCGCCCTCGTGCTCGGGGCCGCCGCACCGATCACGCTCTCCCTCGTGAACGGCCGGGCGGTCGTCGAGGACGGCCGGCTCACCACCGTCGACGAGGACGCCGTCGCCCGCAGCACCCGGGCCGAGGCGCAGCGCCTGGCCCGGATCGCGGCCGACGCGTCCTGACCGACATCAGAGGACTCCGGCCGGGAGGGACGGCTCCCGGCCGGTGGTTCAGGATCCGAGCGGGGTCCTGAACGAACGGCCGGGGCGGGGCGCGCACTACGGTACGCGCCCCGCCCCGGTACCCCCGCCCACGTCCCGTTCCGCCACCTCCCACACCTGAGCACCACACCTATCACCTCCCTGACACCCTCGTGCCGCCTCCCCGGCGGCGCAGTAACCGACAGGAGGACCGAGTGTCCGCTAGGCCCGGTACCCGGAACGACGACGCAAGCCCCGAACAGGACGGCGGTCAGGCGAAGGGAGGGAAACACCCCGTCGACGAGGTCCTGCCGCCCCTGAAGATGGTCACCAGCGGGCTCCAGCACGTCGCCGCCATGTACGCGGGCGTCGTGGCGGTGCCCCTCGTCATCGGCGCCGCGGCGGGGCTCGGCCCCGGCGACACGACGCTGCTGATGGCCGCCAGCCTCTTCACCGCCGGGATCGCCACGCTGCTCCAGACGCTCGGGGTCTGGCGGATCGGCGCCCGGCTCCCCTTCGTCAACGGCGTCTCCTTCGGCGGCGTCGCCGCCATGACCGCCATCATCGCCGCCGAGGGCGGCGCGTCCGGACTGCCCGTCATATTCGGCGCGGTCATCGTCGCCGGACTGCTCGCCTTCGCGGTCAGCAGCTGGTTCTGCAAACTGGTGCGGTTCTTCCCGCCCGTGGTCACCGGCTCCGTCATCACCCTGATCGGCCTGTCCCTGATGCCGGTCGCCTTCGGGTGGATCGCCGACGGCGAGGGGGGTGCCGACGGCGCCCCGGCGGGCAACATCGGACTCGCCGCCGTCGCGCTCGTCATCACGCTGGCCGTGCGCCGCTACGCGCGTGGGTTCCTGCAGTCCATCGCCATCCTCATCGGCCTGGTCGCGGGCACCCTCGTCGCGGTCCCGCTCGGCATGGCGGACTTCTCCGGCCTCGGCGACGCCGACCTCGTCGGGTTCCCGACCCCCTTCCACTTCGGCGCTCCGCAGTTCTCCGTCCCGGCGATCGTCTCGATGTGCATCGTGATGCTGGTGATCATGACCGAGTCGACGGCCGACATGATCGCCCTCGGCCGGATCGTGGACAGGCCGGTGGACGAGAAGGTCATCGCCGCCGGCCTGCGCGCGGACGCCCTCGGCAGCGCCGTCGCCCCCGTGTTCAACGGCTTCGCGGCCAGCGCCTTCGCCCAGAACGTGGGCCTGGTGGCCATGTCCAAGGTGCGCAGCCGGTTCGTCGTGGCGGTCGGCGGCGGCATCCTGGTCCTGCTGGGCCTGTGCCCGGTGGCCGCCGCCCTCGTCTCGGCCGTACCGCTGCCGGTGCTCGGTGGTGTGGGCGTCGTCCTCTTCGGGACGATCGCGGTGAGCGGCGTCCAGACCCTCGTGCAGGCGGGCCTCGAACACGGCGAGAACGCCCTCATCGTCGCCGTCACGCTCGGCGTCGGCCTGGCTCCGGAGATGGCGCACGGCTTCTACGGGCAGTTCCCCGACAGCGCCACCATCATCCTCGACTCCGGCATCAGCACGGGCTGCATCCTCGCCGTCCTGCTGAACCTGCTCTTCAACCACCTGCGGTCCCGCAAGGACGCTGCGACGCCGACGCCGACGCCGACGCCGCCGGTCGGCGCGCCCACGGAACCGGGGGTGACCGCCCCGGCCGCGGCCCATCTCCACTGAGCCGCGGCCCGTGTGGGCGGGGCGCCCCCGGCCCCGCCCACACGGACGCCGCCGCCCGCGCCGTCGGGGCGCCTACGCGCCGCAGGTGCGGAGGTAGTGGCGGGTGCGGCGGGCGATCGGAAGCGGCCGTTCCGGTGGGCAGGGGTACATGTCCTGCTCGACGATGGCGAACAGGTCCACGTCCAGCTTCCGCGCCGCCGCCAGGACCGGCTCCAGCGCCGGTTCGCCGGCCGGGGGTTCGCACATGACGCCCTGCCGCACCGCCGGGCCGAAGGGCGTGCCGTCCCGCACGACGGCGGCCAGCACCGCCGGGTCGACCTGTTTGAGGTGCAGGTAGCCGATGCGCTCCCCGTACGTCTCGATGAGCCGCACGCTGTCCCCGCCGCAGTAGGCGTAGTGGCCGGTGTCCAGGCACAGGTTCACCAGCGCGGAGTCCGTCGCGTCGAGGAAGCGGGTGACGTGCTCCTCGGTGGCGATGTGGGTGTCCGCGTGCGGGTGGACGACGGTGTCGAGGCCGTACTCCTCCCGCACCCGCCGGGCCAGTCGCTCCGTGCCGGTCGTCAGGTCGTGGAACCGCTCGGGCGTCAGGTGCGGCGGCTCGACGGGCTCGCCGGTCCGGTCGTCCCGCCAGAACGCCGGGATGACGACGAGGTGCCCCGCGCCCATGGCGCGGGTCAGTTCGGCGACGCGGGAGACGTGCGCCCACGTCTCGTCCCACACCCCGGGTCCCCGGTGCAGCGCGGTGAAGACCGTCCCGGCGGACACCCTCAGCCCACGGCGCCCGGTCTCCTCGGCGAGCCGCGCGGGGTCGGTGGGCAGGTAGCCGTAGGGGCCCAGTTCGATCCAGTCGTACCCCGCCTCGGCCACCTCGTCGAGGAAGCGCTCCCAGGGCACCTGCCGCTCGTCGTCGGGGAACCACACGCCCCAGGAGTCGGGCGCCGAGCCGATCCGCAGCCGGTCCGAGGCGGGCACGTTCGCGGTGTTCATCGGCATCGGACTCCTCCGTGGTCCCCCGGCCCGGCCGGGGAGGCGGGCCCCGTGGCGCGGGGCGTGGGCGCGGGCCGCCGGAAGCGGCCCGTACCCCCCGGCTACCCGGAATCGGCCGTGCTCAGTGCGGAGCCGGGGGAAACGGTGGCAGGCTCCGCACTCGGGGCCGCAGCCGTGGGTACGGATGCCCCGGGGGAGTGAAGGCCGCCGACCGACCTGCTGAAAGGCTGCGCCCATGACACCGCCGCTGGACGTGATCACGATGGGCCGCATCGGCGTGGACCTCTACCCCCTCCAGACGGGCGTCCCCCTCGCCCGGGTCGAGACCTTCGGGAAGTTCCTCGGCGGCTCCGCGACCAACGTCGCCGTCGCCGCCGCCCGGCTCGGCCGCTCGGCCGCCGTCATCACCCGCACCGGGGACGACCCCTTCGGCGCCTACTGCCACGAGGCGCTGCGGGACTTCGGGGTGGACGACCGCTGGGTCACCCCCGTCCCCGGCCTGCCGACCCCCGTCACCTTCTGCGAGATCTTCCCGCCCGACGACTTCCCCCTCTACTTCTACCGGCAGCCCAAGGCCCCCGACCTGGAGATCCACGGCGGCGATCTGGACCTGGACGCCGTCACCGCCGCCCGCGTCTTCTGGATGACCGGAACGGGCCTGTGCGCGGAGCCCAGCCGCGCCGCCACCCTGCGCGCCCTCACCGCCCGCGCCCGCCGAAGCCCCACCGTCTTCGACCTGGACTGGCGGCCCATGTTCTGGCCGGGCGAGGGTCGGGCGGCGGCGGAGGCCGCCCGCGCGCCCTACCGCGAGGCCCTCGCCCTGGCCACCGTCGCCGTCGGCAACGTGGCCGAGTGCGAGGTGGCCACCGGGCGCGACGACCCGGCCGACTGCGCCCGGGCCCTGCTCGACGCGGGCGTCGAGCTGGCCGTCGTCAAACGCGGGCCGGACGGCGTACTCGCCGTGCACCGCGACGGCACGACCGCCGAGGTCCCCCCGCACCCCGTCGAGGTCGTCAACGGCCTCGGCGCGGGGGACGCGTTCGGCGGCGCGCTGTGCCACGGGCTGCTCGCCGGGTGGGACCTGGAGCGCGTCCTGCGGTACGCCAACGCGGCGGGCGCCCTGGTGGCGTCCCGCCTCGCCTGCTCCTCGGCGATGCCGACACCGGGGGAGGTCGACGCCCTGCTGACCGGCTGAACCCCGGCCGCGGGCCCGCCACCCCGCGGCGACCTGCGCCACCCGGCGGACGGCACCGCCGCCACGACCGCACCCTCGCCCCACCGCGACGAAACGGGGAAGCTGAATCACCATGAGCGACACCGGAGCCCACCTGACCGCCGGCCGCACCGCCCACGGCCCGTACGCGCTCGACATCGACCCGCGCACGGCGGGCTGGAGCCACAGCGCCCTGCGGATCGTCGAGCTCGCCCCCGGCGCCGCGCACACCTTCGCCACCGGTGACAGCGAGTGGATCGTGCTGCCGCTGTCCGGCGGCTGCACCGTCCGCGTCGACGGCCTGGCCTTCGAGCTGGCCGGACGCACCGGCGTCCTCGACGGCGTCACCGACTTCGCCTACGTGCCCCGGGACGCCGAGGTGACGGTCACGAGCCGGGACGGCGGACGGTTCGCCCTCCCCGGGGCCCGTTGTACGCACCGGCTCCCGGCCCGCTACGGCCCGGCCGCGGGCGTCCCCGTCGAGCTGCGCGGCGCGGGCCGGTGCTCGCGGCAGGTCCACAACTTCGCCGCCGCCGACGTCTTCGAGGCCGACCGGCTCATCGCCGTCGAGGTCCTCACCCCGGGCGGCAACTGGTCCTCCTACCCGCCCCACAAACACGACGAGCACCTGCCCGGCCGCGAGTCGCGGCTGGAGGAGATCTACTACTTCGAGATCGCCCCCCACGCCGGCGCCGACGGCTTCGGCTACCAGCGGGTCTCGCCCTCCGCCGAAGGCGGCACCGACGTCCTCACCGAGGTCCGCACCGGGGACGCCGTGCTGATCCCCGACGGCTGGCACGGCCCCTCCATCGCCGCCCCCGGCCACGCCATGTACTACCTCAACGTCATGGCGGGCCCGGACGCCGAACGGGCCTGGCTCATCCGCGACCACCCCGACCACGCCTGGATCAGGGACACCTGGCGCGACGCCGACGTCGACGCGCGGCTCCCCTTCCCGCAGGAGTCCCGATGACGACGACGTGCCGGCTCACCGTCGCCCAGGCGCTCGTGCGCTTCCTCGCCGCCCAGTACACCGAGCGCGACGGCAGGCGGCAGCGCCTGATCAACGCCGTCTGGGGCATCTTCGGCCACGGCAACGTCGCCGGGATCGGCCAGGCGCTCGTCGAGCACCGGGACGCCATGCCCTTCCTCCAGGGCCGCAACGAACAGGCCATGGTCCACGCGGCCGTCGGCTACGCGCGCCACAGCGACCGGCTGCGCGCCCACGCCGTGACGACGTCCATCGGGCCCGGTGCCACCAACCTCGTCACCGGCGCGGCGCTCGCCACCGTCAACCGACTGCCCGTCCTGCTCCTGCCCGGCGACACCTTCGCCACCCGCGTCGCCGACCCGGTGCTCCAGCAGCTCGAAGTGCCCCACGCGGGCGACGTCTCCGTCAACGACACCCTGCGGCCCGTCTCCCGCTACTTCGACCGGGTGACGCGGCCCGAGGCGCTGATCCCCGCCGCGCTCCAGGCCGTGCGGGTGCTCACCGACCCGGCCGGGACCGGCGCCGTCACCCTCGCCCTGCCGCAGGACGTCCAGGCCGAGGCGTTCGACTGGCCGGAGGAGTTCTTCGCCGACCGGGTGTGGCCCGTCCGCAGGCCGCAGCCCGAAACGGCGGCGCTCGCCGAGGCCGCCTCGGCCCTGCGCGGCGCCGAGCGGCCGCTGCTCGTCGCGGGCGGCGGCGTCCACCACAGCGAGGCGGAGGCGGCCCTGGCGGCCTTCGCGGACGCCACCGGCATCCCCGTGGCCGTCACCCAGGCCGGGAAGGGCGCGCTGCGCCACGACCACCCGGCCGACGTCGGCGGGATCGGCCACACCGGCACCGCGACGGCCGACGACCTCGCCCGCACCGCCGACGTCGTCCTCGGCGTCGGCACCCGCTGGACGGACTTCACCACCGCCTCCCGGACGCTCTTCGCCCATCCCGGCGTCCGCTTCGTCAACCTCAACGTCACCCCGGTGGACGCCCACAAGCACGCCGCCACCGCCCTCGTGGCCGACGCGCGGGAAGGGCTCGACGCCCTGCGGCGCGCCCTGGCGGGGCACCGCGTCAGCGCCGCGTACGCCGACGCCTACCGGCAGGCCGAGGACCGCTGGGAGCGCCGGGTGGACGCCGCCTTCGCGGCCCCGGACCCCGCCGCCCGCCCCACCCAGGCCCAGGTCATCGGCGCGCTCGACGCCGTCGTCGGCGAGGAGGACGTCGTCGTGGCCGCCGCCGGGTCGCTCCCCGGCGACCTGCACAAGCTCTGGCGGGCCCGCGCACCGCGCCAGTACCACCTGGAGTACGGCTACTCCTGCATGGGGTACGAGATCCCCGGGGCGCTCGGCGTCAAGCTGGCCGCGCCCGACGCGCCGGTGTGGGCCCTGGTCGGGGACGGGTCGTACCTGATGATGCCCGGCGAACTGGTCACCGCCGTGCAGGAGGGACTGAACATCAACCTGCTGCTCGTGCAGAACCACGGCTACGCCTCCATCGGCGGCCTCTCGGAGGCCACCGGGGCCGAACGCTTCGGCACCGACTACCGCTTCCGCGCCGAGGACGGCACCTACACCGGCGACCCGCTGCCCGTCGACCTGGCCGCCAACGCCGCCTCCCTCGGCCTGGACGTCCTGCGCGCCACGACGGTGGCGGAGCTGCGCGACGCGCTCGCCGCCGCCCGCGCCTCCCCGCGTCCCACCTGCGTGTACGTGGAGACCGACCCCCGCCCCTCCGCGCCGGAGGCGCAGGCCTGGTGGGACGTGCCCGTCGCCGCCACCGCGACCCGGGAGGCGGCCGTCACCGCGCGCGCCGCGTACGTCCGGCAGGCCGCCGCCCGCCGCCACCACCTGTGACCCGTCCCGACCCGTCCGCCCCCACACCCGAAAGGCCGCCCATGAAGACCCTCGGCCACTGGATCGGCAACCGCTCCGTGCCCGGCGCCTCCGGGCGCTTCGCCCCCGTCCACAACCCGGCCACCGGCGACCGCACCGCGCGGCTGGCCCTGGCGGACACCGACGAGGTCGACGCCGCCGTCGCCGCCGCCCGCACGGCCCACCGCACCTGGGGCACCAGCTCCCTCGCCCGGCGCACGGCCGTCCTCTTCCGCTACCGCGCCCTGCTCGAAGCCCACCGGGAGGAGTTGGCGGCCCTCATCACCGCCGAGCACGGCAAGGTCCGGGCCGACGCGCTCGGCGAGGTCGCGCGCGGCCTGGAGATCCTCGAACGCGCCTGCGGCATCGGCGAGCAGCTCAAGGGCGAGCTGTCGACCGAGGTCTCCACCGGGGTCGACGTCGCGGCCCTCCGGCAGCCCCTCGGCGTCGTCGCGGGCATCACGCCGTTCAACTTCCCCGCCATGGTGCCGATGTGGATGTTCCCGATCGCCGTCGCCTGCGGCAACACCTTCGTGCTGAAGCCGAGCGAGAAGGACCCCTCGGCCGCGTTCCGGCTGGCCGAGCTGGCCGCCGAGGCGGGGCTGCCCGACGGCGTGCTGAACGTCGTGGGCGGCGACCGCGCGGCGGTGGAGCGGCTGCTGGAGCACCCGGACGTCGCCGCCGTGTCGTTCGTCGGCTCGACGCCCGTCGCCCGGCACGTCCACCGGACGGCCGTCGCCCACGGCAAGCGGGTGCAGGCCCTCGGCGGCGCCAAGAACCACATGGTCGTGCTGCCCGACGCCGATCTCGACCTCGCGGCGGACAGCGCCGTCAACGCCGCCTACGGCTCGGCGGGGGAGCGGTGCATGGCGGTCTCCGTCGTCGTCGCGGTGGGGGAGAGCGGTGACGAGCTGGTCAGGAGGATCGCCGACCGCACCGCGCGGCTGCGCGTCGGCCCCGGCGACGACCCGGCCTCTCAGATGGGCCCGCTCATCACCCGCGAACACCGCGACACGGTCGCCTCCTACGTCGCCTCCGCCCGCGCGCAGGGCGCCGAGGTCGTCCTCGACGGCACCGCCGCGCGTGTCGAGGGCCACGAGGACGGCTACTTCCTCGGCGCCAGCCTGCTGGACCGGGTGCCGCTGGAGGCCGACGCCTACCGGGACGAGATCTTCGGCCCGGTCCTGTGCGTCGTGCGGGCCGCGAGCTACGAGGAGGCCCTCGGGATCGTCAACGCCTCCCCGTGGGGCAACGGTGCGGCCGTCTTCACCCGGGACGGGGGCGCCGCCCGCCGGTTCCAGCTGGAGGTGGAGGCCGGGATGGTCGGCGTCAACGTGCCCATCCCGGTGCCCGTCGGCCATCACTCCTTCGGCGGCTGGAAGGACTCCCTCTTCGGTGACCTGCACGTCTACGGCAACGACGGGGTCGCCTTCTACACGCGAGGCAAGGTCGTCACCACCCGCTGGCCCGACCCCGCCGACGCCGGCATCGACCTCGGCTTCCCCCGCACCGACCGCTGACCCGACGTGCGGGCCCCGGTGCGGCGGACCCCGACGGGGCGGGCCGGGAGTTGACACTCCCGGCGAAGCTGTCAAGGCTGGCGGGCATGCGCATCGGACTCATCGGCACGGGACGGATCGGGACCTTCCACGCACGCACCCTGCGGGGCCTGCCGGAAGTGACGGAGCTGCTGCTCGCCGACGCCGACCCCGCCCGCGCCGCGACGGTCGCCGAAACGGTGGACGCCACCGCGCTCCCGTCGCCGGACGCGCTGCTCGCCGCCGCACCGGACGCGGTCGTGATCGCCTCGGCGACGGCCTCCCACGCCGAGCTGATCGGCGCCGCCGCCCGCGCGGGGCTGCCCACGTTCTGCGAGAAGCCCGTCGCCGCCGACCTCACCGGCACGGTGACGGTGCTGGAGGAGGTCGAGCGGGCGGGCACCGTGCTGCAGATCGGCTTCATGCGGCGGTTCGACGCCGGATACGCGGCGGCCCGGGAGGCGGTGCGGGCGGGCCGGCTCGGGCGGCTCCACACCGTGCGGACCGTCACCTCCGACCCGGCCCCGCCCCCGCCCGGCTACCTGCCGCTCTCCGGCGGCCTCTTCCGCGACTGCCTGGTGCACGACGTCGACGCCCTGCGCTGGGTGACGGGACGTGAGGTCGCCTCCGTGTACGCCGTCGGCGTGGACACCGGGCCGCCGATGTTCCGGGAGGCCGCCGACGTCGCGACGGCGGCCGTCCTGCTCACGCTCGACGACGGCACGCTCGTCACCGCGACCGCCACCCGGCTGAACGGCGCCGGGTACGACGTCCGCATGGAACTGGCCGGTGAGCGCGACCAGATCGCGGTCGGTCTGGACCCCCGCACGCCCCTCAGCTCCGTCGAGCCCACCGCCGAGCCGCGCGGCGGCGTGCCCTGGGACGGCTTCCTGACCCGGTTCGCCCCCGCGTACGAGGCCGAGTTGGCGGCGTTCGTCGCCGTCGCCCGGGGGGAGCGGGCCAACCCGTGCGACGGCCGCGAGGCCCTGGAGGCGCTGCGGGTGGCCGAGGCGTGCGAGGTGTCCCGCCGCGAGGGTCGCGCGGTCACCCCGGCCTGAGGCCCCATGGCCTTCATGACCTCATGGCCTCAGGCCGGCGGTCCGTCAGGGCAGCAGCTCGTACGCCGGGAGGGTGAGGAAGTCGGCGTAGTCGGCGTCCAGGGCCACCTTCAGCAGCAGGTCGTGGGCCTGCTGCCACTGCCCGGCGGCGAACGCCTCCTCGCCCAGCTCGGCGCGGAGCGCCTCCAGGTCGCGCGCGGCGATCGAGCGCACGAGCTCCGCCGTCACCCGCTGACCGTCGTCGAGGACGACGCCGGCGTCCACCCACTGCCAGATCTGCGAGCGGGAGATCTCGGCCGTCGCCGCGTCCTCCATCAGCCCGAAGATGGCCACCGCGCCGAGGCCGCGCAGCCACGCCTCGATGTAGCGGATGCCGACCTGGACGGCGTCCACCAGCCCCTGGTGCGTGGGGCGGGCGTCGAGCGAGTCGATGGCGATGAGGTCGCCCGCGCCGACCCGGACGTCCTCGCGCAGCCGGTCCTTCTGGTGCGGGCGCTCGCCGAGCACCGCGTCGAACGACGCCCGGGCGACGGGGACCAGGTCCGGGTGGGCGACCCAGGAGCCGTCGAAGCCGTCGGCGGCCTCGCGGTCCTTGTCGTTCCTCACCTTGGTCAGGGCCCGTTCGTTCGCCTCGGGGTCGCGGCGGTTGGGGATGAACGCCGCCATGCCGCCGATGGCGTGCGCACCGCGCTTGTGACAGGTCCGCACGAGCAGCTCGGTGTAGGCGCGCATGAAGGGCGCCGTCATCGTCACGGCGTTGCGGTCCGGCAGGACGAACCTCTCCCCGCCGTCGCGGAAGTTCTTCACGATGGAGAACAGGTAGTCCCAGCGGCCCGCGTTGAGCCCGGAGGCGTGGTCGCGCAGCTCGTAGAGGATCTCCTCCATCTCGTAGGCCGCCGTGATGGTCTCGATCAGGACCGTGGCGCGGACGGTGCCCTGCGGGATGCCGAGGCGGTCCTGGGCGAAGACGAAGACGTCGTTCCACAGCCGGGCCTCACGGTGCGACTCGGTCTTCGGCAGGTAGAAGTACGGGCCCTTCCCCAGGTCCAGCAGCCGCTGGGCGTTGTGGAAGAAGTACAGCCCGAAGTCGACCAGGGCGCCCGGGACGGCGCGCCCGCGCACCTGGAGGTGTCGTTCGTCCAGGTGCCAGCCGCGCGGCCGCATCACGACGGTGGCCAGCTCCTCGGCGGGCCGCAGGGCGTAGGACTTGCCGCGGGCGTCGGTGAAGTCGATGCGGCGCTCGTAGGCGTCGATCAGGTTGGCCTGGCCGTCGACGACGTTCGCCCAGGTGGGCGCCGAGGCGTCCTCGAAGTCGGCGAGCCAGACCTTCGCGCCCGAGTTGAGCGCGTTGATGGTCATCTTCCGGTCGGTCGGACCGGTGATCTCGACCCTGCGGTCCTCCAGCGCGGCGGGCGCCGGGGCGACCCGCCAGTCGCCGTCGCGGATGTGCGCGGTCTCCGGCAGGAAGTCCAGGGTGCTCGTCCGGGCGATCTCCGCCCGCCGCTCCGCTCGGCGGGCCAGCAGCTCGTCACGACGTGCGGTGAACCGCTCGTGCAGCTCGGCGACGAACGCCAGGGCCGCCTCGGTCAGCACCTCGTCCTGCCGGGCGGGGGCCCGGTCGGGGTCGACATCGACGATGGCCAGCGGTGACGGCGCTGGTGCGGACATGGGCGCTCACTCCTCTTGGGTCTCCGAACGACCCTCCCACGCCGTCCCCTTGACGGTCAGGGGCCGGTGCCTGGGACGCCGGACTTCCGTGCTCGTGGTACGCGTGCGCGGCACTCGGTGCCACGCACCTTCGAAACTGGAGACTAGTTTCCTCATGGTGGAACTTCAATAGTTTGTTGACATCAAGATGGACGACGTCGAGAAGAACGGGGTCGAGATACCCCGCCCGGTCCCGGGCGTCACTCCAGGCGGGAGAGGTCCGCCGGGGTGTCGATGTCGGCCGGGTCGGCCACGTCGCCGCACTCGACCAGGGTGAGCCCGGCCGCGTGGGCCCGCAGGTAGGCGCGGGCCCCCTGGTCGCCGGAGGCGGCGCCCGCCACGCCTGCCCAGTGGTCGCTGCCCAGGAGGACGGGGTGCCCGCGTCGTCCCCCGTAGGACGCGGCGGCCAGCGTGCCGGGACCCCGGAAGGCCGCCGCCACCCGGGCGACGGCCGCCGCGCCGATGCCGGGCTGGTCCACCAGCGACACCACGACGCCCCCCGCCCCCGGGACCAGTGCCCGCAGCCCGATCCGCAGGGACGAGCCCATGCCGTCCTCCCAGGCCGGGTTGTCCAGCAGCACGCAGCCCTCCAGCCGGGCCTCCGCGCGCACCCGCTCCCGCGCGGCACCCAGCACGACGTACACGGTGTCGCAGCCCGCGTCCCGCAGGACGCGCACGGCGTGCTCCACCAGGGGACGCCCCCGGTGCGGCAGGAGCGCCTTCGCGCGGCCGCCGAGCCGCCGTCCGCCCCCGGCCGCCAGCAGCAGCCCGGCGAGCCCTTCCGGTTCCGTCCACTCGTCCATGCACCTGACCCTACGGAGCGCCTGTCCCCGCCGCCGCGCCGCCGCCCGCACGATGGGGCCCATGACGGCCACGACCCGCCCCGCACCACCCCTGACCGCCAACCCCGCCGACCCCCGCTTCTGGCAGCAGCCGCAACGTGAGCAGCGGGCGGCCTTCGCCCGGCTGCGCGGCCTGGACGCCCCCGCGTACTGCGCCGACCCCACCTCCGGCCGGGGCTTCTACGCGCTGGTCCGGCACGCCGACGTCGTCGAGGCCAGCCGCAGGCCGCAGGTCTTCACCAGCGCGCCGGGCGTCACCACGCCCGAGCCCGCGCGCTGGGTGCGGGCCCTCTTCGGCGACTCCATGGTCAACCTGGACGACCCCCAGCACGCCCGGCTGCGCCGGACCGTGGCCCGCGCCTTCACCCCGCGCGTGCTGGCCGACGCCGAGGCGGACATCCGGGCCCTCTCCACCCGCATCGTCGACGACATGGTCGCCGAGCGGCCGGGCGACTTCGTGACGGCCGTCGCCTCCCGGCTGCCGTTCGAGGTGATCTGCAACATGATGGGGATCCCCGAACGCCATCGCCCGGAGATCCTCGACCGCGTCAACCACGCCTCGGAGCACATCGGCGTCTCGCGCACCCGGCTGCGCGTGCCGGGCAAGGGGCTGCGCGCGCTGGCCCGGATGCAGCGCATGATCGCCGTGCTGGCCCGCGACCGGCGCCGCCGTCCGGCCGACGACCTCGTCTCCGCGCTCGTCCACGCCGACGTCGACGGACAGGCGCTCACCACCCGTCAGCTCGGTGCCTTCTTCTCGCTGCTGATGGTCGCCGGGGTGGAGACGACCCGCAACGCCATCGCCCACGGCCTGGCCCTCCTGACCGACCACCCCGACCAGCGCGCCCTGCTGACCGCCGACTTCGACGCGCACGCCGAGGGGGCGGTGAACGAGATCGTCCGGCACGCGACGCCGATCATCCAGTTCCGCCGCACCGTCGCGGAACCCTACGCGCTGGGCGGACGCACCTTCCGGCCCGGCGACAAGGTCGTTCTCTTCTTCGCCTCCGCCAACCGGGACGAGACGGTCTTCGCCGAGCCGGACGCCTTCGACGTCACGCGCACGCCCAACCCCCACCTCGGGTACGGCGGCGGTGGCCCGCACTACTGCCTCGGGGCCCACCTGGCCAAGCGCGAGATGACGGCCCTCTTCCGCGAACTCCTCACCCGCACCCCGGACATCCGCGCCACCGCGCCCCCGGTGCTCGCCGCGTCGAACTTCGACAACCGGGTGCGCTCACTGCCCTTCGCCTTCGGCTGAGCACGCCGCCCGCCGCACCCGTCGCGGCCGCGGCCTCTTGCGGAGGTGCGGCGGGCTGCGTAGACAGAACGATCAGGACGGCCGAGCGGCGGGAGGTCGCGGTGACGGAGCGGGCGGTCAGCGAGGCGGCGGCGACGTTCGACGCCATCGGAGCGGAGTACGAACGGGCTTTCGGCCACCTCCCGGAGCTGCGCTCGGCGGTGGAGTGGCTGACCGGGCGGCTGCCGGCGGGCGCCCGGGTGCTGGACGTCGGCAGCGGGACCGGTCGTCCCGTGGCCGAGGCGCTGGTGCGGGCCGGGCACGAGGTCACGGGCATTGACGTCTCCGCGACGATGGTCGAGCTCGCCCGCGCCCGGGTGCCCGGCGCCCGCTTCGAGCGGCGGGACGTCCGGGACTTCGACGCGGAGCCCGGCGCCTATGACGCCGTGTGCGCCTTCTTCCCGTTCCTCCAGATGCCCCGGCCGGACATCGACGCGACGCTCTCCCGCGTCGCCGGCTGGCTGGCGCCCGGCGGATACCTCGTCACGGCGACGGTGCCCGCCGACGTGGAGGGCCTGGAGATCGTCTGGATGGGCCGGCCGGTGCGGGTCACCAGCTACGCGGCCGAGGACTTCCTCCTGCGGCTGCGCCGGGCCGGACTGGAGGTCGTCCACCACGCCGTGACGTCCTTCGTGCCCGCGGGCGGGAGCGCGGAGCCGGAGGACCACCTCTTCTGCTACGCCCGCCGCCCCGCCGCCTGACGGGGGGCCGGTGCCGCTGGCCGATTTTCGCTTTGCGTATGGACTGATGAGCGGAGAGTGGCGTTAACTGTGTCACCCGCTCCTCGCGACGGTCCGCCGTGAGGGCGCCGACCGAGGCTGTCCCCGGCCCGGGGGCCCAGACGTTGCGAGGCGATGGATGGAACCGACAGCGGTACGGTCCCGCGCATTCTCCACGGCCCGGACGACCCGGGCGGCCCCGGCGGCCGACCCCCGGAAGGCCGCCCTGCTCTCCGCCGTCGTGCGGGTCCGCCGGGCCCTGGCCGTCCACCCGGGGTGGCTCGCCGACCGGGAGGTGGCGGACGAGGAGCTGGCACGGCTGGAGGCGGTGGCCGCCGCGGGCACGGTCGAGGTGGCGGCCCTGCGGCACGGGCTGCTGCTGGTGGTCGGGGCCCTCGGTTCGGTCAGCGCGCTGACCGAACCGCTGCGGGAGCTGCGCGGCGCCGTCGCCCTCTTCGGGGAGCCCCCGGAGAGGAGCTGAACCCCCGGCCGCCGACGGTCACCCCGGCGGTCGACTCCGGGCCTCAGCCGCCGTTGCCGTTCACCGGGGCGGTGGTGGCAAGCGCGTCGGCGAGTTCCCGGGCGACCTGCTGGAGCAGCGGCACGATCGTGTCGGTGGCCGTGTCGGTGACCCGGCCCGCCGGGCCGGAGATGGAGATGGCGGCGGCCGTGGGGGAGTCGGGCACCGGCACCGCGATGCAGCGGACGCCCATCTCCTGCTCGTTGTCGTCCAGGGCGTAGCCGCGTCGCCGGGTCAGCTCCAGGGCCTCCAGGAAGCCGTCCGGTGTGGTGATCGTGCGGTCCGTGGCGGCCGGCATGCCGGTGCGGGCGAGCAGGGCGCGCACCTCCTCGGCGTCGTGCCCGGCCAGGAGTGCCTTGCCCACGCCCGTGGAATGGGGCAGCACGCGGCGTCCGACCTCGGTGAACATCCGCATCGAGTGCCGGGAGGGCACCTGCGCCACGTACACCGCCTCGTCGCCGTCGAGCAGGGCCATGTTCGCCGTCTCGCCGGTCTCCTCGACGAGCCGGGCCAGGTAGGGGCGGGCCCAGGTGCCGAGGAGCCGCGACGCGCTCTCGCCGAGGCGGATGAGCCGGGGGCCGAGCGCGTACCGCCGGTTGGGCTGCTGGCGGACGTAGCCGCAGGCCACCAGGGTGCGCATCAGGCGGTGGATGGTCGGCAGCGGCAGCCCGCTGCTGCCGGACAGCTCGCTGAGCCCGACCTCGCCGCCGGCGTCGGCCATCCGCTCCAACAGGTCGAAGGCGCGTTCGAGGGACTGGACGCCCCCGGTGGCCGTGGGGGCGGAAGGGGTCTTGTGCTCGGACGGCGGCACGTGGCGGTTCCTTTCGGCCGGATGTGCCGCATGCTACCGGGCCCGGTGGCGGTCGGGTCGAGTGGTGGCGGGGCCCGCCACGTGCGCTAATCGCCGGTAGGGGCGGGTTTGTGCGGCTGTCCGGCCGGGGAGGCGCCGTCCCCGTCGGAGCGAGTTCTGGGCGGAGCTCCATTCCGTGATGCGACATCGCATATCCATTTCGTGGAAACCTCCAAGGTGTGCGTGGGTCGCGTGCGGGGTGGCCGGCGGCCCTTGACTCCGCCGCCCCGGAGGGGAAAAATTCAACAGAACGTTGAAATTCGCGAAGGAGGGCCGATTGACCGCCACCCCGTCCCACGCCGACCTCGTCCTGCGCTCGACACGCGTCGTCACCCCCGAGGGGACGCGCCCCGCCGCCGTCGCCGTCACCGACGGCCGCATCACCGCCGTCCTGCCGCACTCCGCGGGCGGGAACGAGGCGCTCCCGGCCGGGGCACGCCTCGTCGACGTCGGCGACGACGCGCTGCTCCCGGGCCTCGTGGACACCCACGTCCACGTCAACGACCCCGGGCGCACCGAGTGGGAGGGCTTCTGGACGGCGACGCGGGCGGCGGCGGCCGGCGGCATCACCACCCTCCTCGACATGCCGCTCAACAGCCTTCCGCCCACGACCACCGCCGCCCACCTGGCCGTCAAGCGCGAGGTGGCCCGGGACAAGGCGCACGTCGACACCGGCTTCTGGGGCGGCGCCGTCCCCGGCAACGTGGGCGACCTGCGTCCGCTGCACGAGGCCGGGGTGTTCGGCTTCAAGTGCTTCCTGTCGCCGTCCGGCGTGGAGGAGTTCCCCGAACTGGACGCGGCCCGGCTCGAAGCCGCGCTCACCGAGATCGCCGCCTTCGACGGCCTCCTCATCGTCCACGCCGAGGACCCCGGCCACCTGAGCGGCGCCCCGCAGCCGCACGGCCCGCGCTACGCGGACTTCCTCGCCTCCCGCCCCCGCGCCGCGGAGAACGACGCGATCGCCCTCCTGATCGACCTCGCCCGGAAGCTCGACGCCCGGGTGCACGTCCTGCACCTGTCCTCCTCCGACGCGCTGCCGATGATCGCCGCCGCCCGGCGCGAGGGCGTCCGGATCACCGTCGAGACCTGCCCCCACTTCCTCACCCTCACCGCCGAGGAAGTGCCGGACGGCGCCACCGAGTTCAAGTGCTGCCCGCCCATCCGCGAGCGGGAGAACCAGGACGCGCTGTGGGCCGGGCTGGCCGACGGCACCATCGACTGCGTCGTCTCCGACCACTCGCCCTGCACCACCGACCTCAAGGTCCCCGACTTCGGCCGGGCGTGGGGCGGCATCTCCTCCCTCCAGCTCGGGCTGCCCGCCGTGTGGACGGCGGCCCGCGCGCGCGGCCACGGGCTGGACGACGTCGTGCGCTGGATGTCCGCCGCCCCGGCGGCGCTGGCCCGGCTCGACGGGGACAAGGGCGGCATCGCCGTCGGACGTCACGCCGACTTCGCCGTCCTGGCCCCCGAGGAGACCTTCACCGTCGACCCGGCCGAGCTCCACCACCGCAACCAGGTCACCGCCTACGCGGGCAGGACGCTGCACGGCGTTGTCCGGTCCACCTGGCTGCGCGGCGAGCAGATCACCGACCACGGCCGCACCACCGCCAAAGCCGGCCGACTCATCGAGAGGACCTCCGCATGACCGCCCTGCCCCGCTTCACCGGTGACGCGAGCCCCTACGGCGGCGGTGACCCGTACGCGGACTACCGCACCGCGGACTTCCCCTTCACCACCTTCGCCGACCTCGCCGACCGCCGCCTGGGGGCCGGCGTCATCGCCGCCAACGACGAGTTCTTCGCCCAGCGCGAGAACCTGCTGATCCCCACGCCCGCCGTGTTCGACCCCGAGCACTTCGGCCACAAGGGCAAGATCATGGACGGCTGGGAGACCCGCCGCCGTCGCGGCTCCATCGCCGACGTCCCGCACCCGGCCGACGACGACCACGACTGGGCCCTCGTCCGCCTCGGCGCGCCCGGCGTGATCCGGGGCGTCGTCGTGGACACCGCCCACTTCCGCGGCAACTACCCGCAGTCCGTCTCGATCGAGGCCACCTCCGCGCCGCTGTCCGCCTCGCCGGAGGACCTGCTGGCCGACGACGTGAAGTGGACGGTCCTCGTCCCGCGCACCCCCGTCGGCGGGCACGCGGCCAACGGCTTCGCCGTCGACGCCGAACAGCGCTTCACCCACCTGCGGGTCAACCAGCACCCCGACGGCGGCATCGCCCGGCTCCGGGTGCACGGCGAGGTGCTCCCCGACCCGGCGTGGCTGGCCGCCCTCGGCACGTTCGACGTCGTCGCGCTGGAGAACGGCGGCGCGGTGCTGGACGCCTCCGACCGCTTCTACTCCCCGGCCACCCACACCATCAACCCGGGCCGCTCCCAGAAGATGGACGACGGCTGGGAGACCCGCCGCCGCCGCGACCAGGGCCACGACTGGATCAGCTACGCCCTGACCGGGCAGGCCCGCATTCGCGCCATCGAGATCGACACCGCCTACCTGAAGGGCAACGCGGCGGGCTGGGCCGCCCTCGTCGGCAAGGACGGCGAGGACGGCGCGTGGGTCGAGCTGCTGCCGCGCACCCGGCTCCAGCCGGACACCGTCCACCGGTTCCTGCCGACGGACGCCCCGGCCGTCACCCACGTCCGCCTGGACATCTTCCCCGACGGCGGCATCTCCCGGCTGCGCCTCTTCGGCTCCCTGACGGAGGACGGCGCGGCGGCGCTCGACGCCCGCCACCGCCACCTCGGCGGCTGAGCCACCGGCGGGCCCCGCGCCCCGGCGCGGAGGCCCGCCCGCCCCGCCCCCTTCCGCCTGTGACCGTTGTCCGATACTTGTGCGGTTCGACCGGAAACGGGGATCGCGAGTGAAGGGCTGGGCTCAGGTGGCCAGGGAGACAGGGTTCCGCAGGCGCGGGGCGGGGGTGGTGGCCGCCGTGCTGACCCTCGTGGTGTCGCTCGCCGGGTGCAGCAGTACCGGCGGCAAGCGGGCCGCGGAGGAGCGCGCCCGGCAGGAGGCCGGGGGGAGCGCCGCCGTGGACACCCCGCGCTGGACGGTCGCGATGGTCACCCACTCCGGCGAGGGCGACACGTTCTGGGACATCGTCCGCTCCGGCGCCGAGCAGGCCGCCGTCAAGGACAACATCGAGTTCCTGTACTCCCACGACGACGACGCGGGCCAGCAGGCCCAGCTCGTGCAGGCGCGCATCGACCAGCGCGTCGACGGGCTGATCGTCACCCTCGCCAAGCCCGACGCCCTGCGGGACGTCGTCCGCAAGGCCGCCGACGCCGGCATCCCCGTCGTCACGATCAACTCCGGGCAGGCCCACTCCGCCGACGTCGGCGCGCTCGCGCACATCGGCCAGGACGAGGTGACCGCCGGTGAGGCCGTCGGCGCCGAGCTGAACGAGCGGGGCCGGAGGAAGGCCGTGTGCCTGCTGCACGAGCAGGGCAACGTCGGCCACGAGGAGCGCTGCGAGGGCGTCCGCAACACCTTCGACGGCTCGCTGGAGAACCTCTACGTCGACGGCACCTCCATGCCGTCCGTGCAGTCCTCGCTCGAGGCGAAGCTCCAGTCCGACCGCGCGGTGGACTCCGTCGTCGCGCTCGGCGCGCCCTTCGCCGCCACCGCCGTGCAGGCGGCCGAGCAGGCCGGCAGCGACGCCGAGGTCGCCACCTTCGACCTGAACGCGCAGGTCGTCGACGGGCTGCGGGACGGCGGCATCACCTTCGCCGTCGACCAGCAGCCCTACCTCCAGGGCTACGAGGCCGTCGACCTGCTGTGGCTGTACCGCTACAACGCCACCATGCTCGGCGGCGGCCTGCCGGTCCTCACCGGGCCGCAGATCCTCACCGGTGACGACGCCGAGGCACTGGCCGCGTACACCGAACGGGGCACCCGGTGACGGCCGCCACCACCGGGGTCGACGTCCGCCGACGGCCGGGGCACGCCCTGTTCGCCCGCCCGGAGCTGGGCTCGGTCGTCGGCGCGGTCGCCGTCCTCGTCTTCTTCGCGGTGGTCGCCGACAGCTTCCTGCGCCCGGCCGGCCTCTCCACGGTCGTGTACGCGGCGTCCACGATCGGGATCATGGCCGTCCCGGTGGCGCTGCTCATGATCGGCGGCGAGTTCGACCTGTCCACCGGCGTGATGGTCACCACCTCGGCGCTGGTCTCCTCGATGGTCAGCTACCAGCTGACGGCCAACGTGTGGGTCGGTGTCGGGGTGTCGCTGCTGGCCACGCTCGGCGTCGGCCTCTTCAACGGCTGGATGCTGGCCCGCACCGGCCTGCCCAGCTTCATCATCACGCTGGGCACCTTCCTCATGCTCACCGGGCTGAACCTGGGCGCCACGAAGCTGATCTCCGGGACCGTCTCCACGCCCTCGATCGCCGACATGGAGGGGTACGGGAGCGCCGGCGCCCTGTTCGCCTCGCAGCTCACCTTCGGGGACGACGTCCGCCTCCGCGTCACCGTCCTGTGGTGGCTCGGGCTGACCGCCCTGGCCACCTGGGTGCTGCTGCGCACCCGGGCCGGCAACTGGATCTTCGCGGTGGGGGGCAACGCCGAGGCCGCGCGCGCCGTCGGCGTCCCCGTCGCCCGGACGAAGATCGGCCTGTACCTCGGTGTCGCCCTGTGCGCCTGGATCTCCGGACAGCACCTGCTGTTCACCTACGGGGTCGTCCAGTCCGGGCAGGGCGTGGGCAACGAGCTGATCTACATCGCCGCCGCCGTCATCGGCGGCTGCCTGCTCACCGGTGGCTACGGCTCGGCGGTCGGCGCCGCCGTCGGCGCGCTGATCTTCGGCATGACGAGCAAGGGCATCGTCTACGCGCAGTGGGACCCGAACTGGTTCACCTTCTTCCTCGGCGCGATGCTCCTGCTCGCCACGCTGCTCAACGCCTGGATCCGCCGTCGTTCGGAGGCCGCCGCATGACGTCCGACGCGACCGGGGCCGCCGCCCCGCCCTCCGCCGACGCGCCGCTCCTCGCGCTGGAGGACGTGTCCAAGTCCTACGGGAACGTCCGCGCCCTGCACGGCGTCTCCCTCACCGTGGAATCCGGCAGCGTGACGTGCGTCCTCGGCGACAACGGCGCCGGCAAGTCCACCCTCATCAAGATCGTCTCCGGGCGGCACCGGCACGACGGCGGCAGCTACCGCATCGACGGGCGGGAGGTGCGGCTCGGCTCGCCCCGCGAGGCGCTGGACGCCGGGATCGCCACCGTCTACCAGGACCTCGCCGTCGTGCCGCTGATGCCGGTGTGGCGCAACTTCTTCCTGGGCTCGGAGCCGCACACCGGCCGTGGGCCGTTCCGCCGCCTGGACGTCCGGGCCATGCGGGCCACGACCCGCGAGGCCCTGCGCCGCATGGGCATCGACCTGCGGGACGTCGACCAGCCGATCGGCACCCTCTCGGGCGGCGAGCGGCAGTGCGTCGCCATCGCCCGGGCCGTCCACTTCGGGGCCCGCGTCCTCGTGCTGGACGAGCCGACGGCCGCGCTCGGCGTCAAGCAGTCCGGCACCGTGCTGAAGTACGTCGCCGCGGCGCGGGACGAGGGGCTCGGTGTCATCCTGATCACGCACAACCCGCACCACGCGTACCTCGTCGGGGGCCGGTTCGTGCTCCTCCAGCGGGGAGCGATGGCCGGTGCGTACGCCGCCGACGAGATCGGCCTGGACGAGCTGACCCGGCAGATGGCCGGCGGCTCCGAGCTGGACGAGCTCCGCCACGAGCTCCGCCACGACCCCAGGGGTGAGGCACAATCGAGCTGATGAGTACGTACCGTGACCGCACCGCCCACGGCTCGACGCGGGCCACCGTGCTGCGCACCGTCGCCACGCGGGGCACGGCGGGGGTGCGCGAGCGGCGTTCGCACCTCTCCGCGCCCCGGGTGCCCACCGTCGGCATCGACATCGGCGGCACGAAGGTCATGGCGGGCGTGGTGGACGCCGAGGGCACCATCCTGGAGAAGGTCCGCACGGAGACGCCCGACAAGTCCAAGAGCCCCCGGGTCGTCGAGGACGTGATCACCGAGCTGGTGCTCGACCTCTCCGACCGGCACGACGTGCACGCCGTGGGCATCGGCGCCGCCGGCTGGGTGGACGCCGACCGTTCCCGGGTGCTCTTCGCCCCGCACCTGGCCTGGCGCGACGAGCCCCTGCGCGAGGCGCTCCAGGCCCGGCTGGCCGTGCCCGTCATGGTGGACAACGACGCCAACACCGCCGCCTGGGGCGAGTGGCGCTTCGGGGCGGGCCGGGACGAGGACCACCTCGTCATGATCACCCTCGGGACGGGGATCGGCGGCGCGATACTGGAGGACGGCCGCGTCAAGCGCGGCAAGTACGGGGTGGCGGGGGAGTTCGGGCACATGCAGGTCGTGCCCGCCGGGCACCGCTGCCCCTGCGGCAACCGCGGCTGCTGGGAGCAGTACAGCTCCGGCAACGCCCTGGTCCGCGAGGCCCGCGAGCTCGCGGCGGCCGACTCCCCGGTCGCGTACAACATCCTCGACCGCGTCGGCGGGCAGATCGGCGACATCACCGGGCCGCTCATCACCGACCTCGCCCGCGAGGGGGACGCGATGTGCGTGGAGCTGTTCCACGACATCGGCCGCTGGCTCGGCATCGGCCTCGCCAACCTCGCCGCCGCGCTCGACCCCTCCTGCTTCGTCATCGGCGGCGGCGTCAGCGCGGCCGACGAACTGCTGATCGACCCGGCGCGCGACGCGTTCCACCGCCACCTCACCGGGCGCGGCTACCGGCCCGAGGCACGGATCGTCCGCGCCGAACTCGGACCGGAGGCCGGACTCGTCGGCGCCGCCGACCTCGCCCGCCTGGTCGCCCGCCGCTTCCGGCGGGCCACCCGCCGTCGGCTGGAGCGCTACGAGCGGTACGAGCGGGCCGCCGCCCACCTGGGGCTCACCCCGCGCAACCGGGAGGTGAGCCGGTGAGTGCCGCGAACCGGTCCGAGGATGCCACCGGTCCCGCAGCCGAGGGGGACACGGCCGCCGCGGGCCCGGCCCCCGCGGGCCCGGCCGGAGCGGGCCCCGGCGTGCCGGGCCGTCCGCACCGCCGCTGGCGGGTCGCCGTCGTGGTGGCCCTGCTCATCGCCGTACCGGCGGGCTACCTCACCCTTTCGGCCTACCAGAGCCGGGACAGCGGCAAGGACAAGCAGGCGCTGGCCTCCGCCACCGGGCTGGAGTGGCGCTGGCCGCGCAAGGTGACGCGGCGCGTCTTCGAGGTGCGCATCCCCCGGGGGTCGACCTACGTGGGCTACTACGAGAAGAACGCCTGGGAGACCAGCAGCCTCTACGTGCAGTTCCGCACCTCTCCCGAGGAGCTCGAGTGGTTCCTCGGCGAGCTGGGCACGACGCCCGCCGCCCTCCGGCCCGAGGCCGACGCCGTCTCGCGGGAGCAGGCCGACGAGGTCGGCTGGCGGCTGGACGAGGCGGGACGCGACTACGCGGGCCTGACCGTGGACCTGCCCGGCACCCGCCCCGAGGTCGCCGTCACCGTCGACCGGACCCGCCCCGAACGCCCGCAGGTCCACGTCGTCTCCACCGCCACGTTCTGACGGCCCGTCCGGCCCGCCGGTAGCACAATGGCGAACCATGAAGCTGACCAAACAAGGACACGCCTCGGTACGGCTGGAACGCGACGGACGGACGCTCGTCATCGACCCGGGCGGGTTCAGCGAGCCCGAGGCCGCGCTGGGCGCGGACGCCGTCCTCGTCACCCACGAGCACCCCGACCACTTCGACGAGGGCCGGCTCCGGACGGCCCTGGAGGGCAACCCGGCGGCCGAGATCTGGACGCTGGCCGCCGTCGCGGAGCGGCTCTCGGCGGCCTTCCCTGGCCGGGTGCACACCGTCGGTCACGGGGACACCTTCGAGGCCGCCGGTTTCGAGGTGGAGGTGCACGGCCGGCTGCACGCCGTCATCCACCCCGACATCCCGCGCGTCACGAACGTCGGCTACCTGGTGCACGGCGCCTCCGGCACGAAGGAGGCCACCGCGAAGGAGGCCACGGCGAGGGAGGACAGCCTCTTCCACCCGGGCGACGCGCTGACCGTCCCGGAGCGCCCCGTCGGGACCCTGCTGCTGCCGCTCCACGCGCCGTGGAGCAAGTTCTCCGAGATCGTCGACTACGTCCGGGAGGTCGCCCCGCGCCGGGCGTACGACGTGCACGACGGGCTGCTGGCCGATCCCGGCCTCGCCGTCTACGGGCGCATGCTCGGCCCGGCCGGGCCCGGTCTCGGCGGAGCCGAGCACGTCCGGCTGGCGCCGGGGGAGTCCGCGCGGGTGTGAGCGCTGTCGGTGGCGGCGGGTAGGTTGAGCACCATGGCTACGCGCATCGCCACCTGGAACATCAACGGGATCAACACCCGCATCGAGCGGCTCTCGGCCTGGCTGGAGGCCACCGCGCCCGACGTCCTGTGCCTGCAGGAGCTCAAGTGCACGGCGGAGCAGTTCCCCGCCGAGGCGCTGCGCGGGCTGGGCTACGAGGCGGCCGTCCACGCGGACGGGCGGTGGAACGGCGTGGCGGTCCTCTCCCGTGTCGGCGTCGAGGAGCCGGTGACCGGGCTGCCGGGCGGCCCGGAGTTCGAGGGCAAGCAGGAGCCGCGCGCGGTGTCCGCCCTGTGCGGCGGGGTGCGGGTGTGGTCGGTCTACGTGCCCAACGGCCGCGAGGTCTCCCACCCGCACTACGCCTACAAGCTGCGCTGGCTGGAGGCGCTGCGCGAGGTCGTCGAGCGGGAGGCGGGCGGGGATCGGCCGTTCGCCGTCCTGGGCGACTTCAACATCGCCCCCACCGACGAGGACGTCTGGGACATCGCCCGGTTCGAGGGCGCCACCCACGTCACCGAGGCCGAGCGGGCCGCGCTCGCCGCCCTGCGCGCCACCGGGCTCGACGACGTCCACCCGCGCCCGCTCAAGTACGACGTGCCGTTCACGTACTGGGACTACCGGCAGCTCTGCTTCCCCAAGAACCGCGGCATGCGGATCGACCTCGTCTACGGCAACGCGCCCTTCCGGTCGGCCGTGACGGACGCCTGGGTGGACCGCGAGGCGCGCAAGGGCAAGGGCCCCTCCGACCACGCCCCCGTCGTCGTCGACCTGGAACCCGCCGCCTCGTAGCGGGCGGCCCGCGAGAGCGCCCGGCGGTCGGCCGCGTGCGGTGACAGCAGGGACAGGTCGACCGACTCCCCGAGGGCCCGCAGGCCCGCGTCCCCGGGGTGGAGGTGGTCGCCGCTGTCGTAGGCGGGCAGCAGCCGCTCGGGCGCGTCCGGGTCGCGCAGGACGGCGTCGAAGTCCAGGACGGCGTCGAACGTGCCGCGATCCGCGCGCAGCGAGGCGTTGACCTCCTGGCGGGCTCGTTCCACGGCCGGCGTGCAGTCCGGCCAGCCGCCGCAGGGCGTGAGGGTGGCGACCAGCACCCGCAGCCCGCGGGCCCCGGCGCGGTCGGCGAGGGCGCGCAGCCCGGCCAGGAGGTCCGCCGCCGAGGTCCCGTGGCGCAGGTCGTTGATGCCCTCGAAGACGACGACCGTGCGCACGCCCGTCTGGTGCAACACGTCGCGGTCCAGCCGGTGTTGGGCGCTGACCCCGCCGGTGTCGGAGCTGACCCCGTCCCCGTCGTAGCGGTCGGTGACGACGCGGTTGGCGGAGATGCCGTGGTTGAGCACGCCGTACGCGGGCACGTCGCGGGCCTCGGCCAGCCGCCGGGCCAGCACGTTCGGCCAGCGCCGGTCGGTACCCGGGGTGGACCCGGTGCCGTCGGTGATGGAGTCCCCGAGGGCGACCACCGCGCCGGGGCCGCCGCGCACGTCCACCCCGGTGAGGAACGGCCAGGTGGTCAGCCCGGCCCGGAAGCCGGTGCCGTCCGCGCCGAGGGTGAGGTCACCGGCTCCGTCGGCGGAGGTGTAGGAGCGTTGCAGCGCCTTGGCGTGCACGGGTGCCGCCGCGACGGTGCCCGGCAGGTGCAGGCTGACGAGCAGGGACGACGTCGGGGGTACCGCCAGGGCCACCGGGTCGCTGACGGCCTGTCCGCCGGCGGGCAGGCGCACACCGGCACGGCCGCCGAACCGCAGCGGCGCCGGGCGCTCGCGTGGTGCCGCCCCCGCCCCGCGCACCGCGACGGAGACCGCGCCGACGTCCACCGGGAGGGTGCCGAAGGTGTTGGCGAGCCGGACGCGCACCCGCGTGCCGCCGGTGCTGGCGGGGACGACGAGCCGCAGGGTGCGGTCCGTCCACGGGCCCACCGCCGTGTAGCCGGACGTGCTCGCCGCCCAGGTGCCCGTCCAGCCCTTCGCCGCCCGCTGCAGGGCGAGGTCGAAGACGTGCAGGTCCGCGTCGGGCCCCGGGTCGTCGGGCAGCCGCACGGCGACCGCCGGGCTCGCGCCGTGCAGCGGGACCGTGACGGCGTACAGGCGCACGGTGTCGGTGCGGGAGCCGGTGGCCGTGTTGCGGTGCGGCAGCGCGACCACCGCGACGGAGGCCGGGCCGCCGCGCCAGTCACCGGCGCTCAGGACGTAGTCCGAGCGGGAGCCGTCGGCGTGGCGGACGGTGCCGGGGAGCCGCAGCGCCGCGCCGGGGCCGTGCGGTGAGGTGGCCGCCACGAGGAAGGACAGGGCGTCCCCCGAGCCGTCCAGCCGCACCCACTGGCCGTCGGCGACGACATTGTCGGGGGTGTCGGGGGTGTCGGAGGTGTCGGACCCGCCCGGGCGGGGCGCCGTCAGCCGGGCGCCGCCGAGGTCGAGCGGCGCGCCGGGCGTCCACCCGGCGGCGGACAGGTCCTGTGCCGAGAAGGAGTTGCCCGCGCCGTCGAGGTCGGCCGCTCCCGGGTCGCGGTCGTCGCTGATGCCCCGGTTGTCGAAGTGCTCCCGCAGCGCTCGCGCCGGGGGCGGTTCGGCGGTGGCCGTCGCGGTGGTGAGGCCCGAGGCGGTCAGCGTCAGGCAGCAGACGAGGGCGGCGGCCAGGCCGAGCGCACCGCGTGCCGGTGGTGTCGCGGCGGCGCCGGGTGCGACCCTTACCCGCATGAACATCCCCTTCCTGGACAACTGGCGCAAGCGGCACGGCATGGCGCGCGGCGTCGCCGTGTTCGGAGGCGGCGAACACGATCCCGAGGGCATGGCCGAACTGCTGGCCGAGGCCGACCTGCTGCGCGGCCAGGCGGCGGACAGCGGCGTCCGCCTGGACGACAGCCCGGCGTCCCTGGAAGCGCTCGACCAGTTGCTCCCGCGCTGGCGTGACGACCCGGAAACCATGTCCTGGCTGGGTAACGACGCGGGGCTCTATCTGGGTACGGTCATCGTCCGCCGGGTGACCGGCGCGCGGTGGCAGGTCCGGCCGAACGGCCAGCCGGTCGTGCGGCTCGACTCGGGGCGGGAGGTCGACGTCGTCGGCGTCGGGCACGCCTGGGCCAGCGGCGGTACGCCCGAGCTCTCCCAGGTCTACGCCGAGGCCGACGAGTCCTGAGCCGCGCCCTCCCCGGCGTCGCCGCCCTGCCCGGCGGGCGCGGAGGCGGGGGTGGGCGCGGGGGCGGGGGCGGGGGTGAGGGCCGCCCGGGTCACGTCGCCGACGACCTCGACCACGTCGGGCCCGTACGCGGCGGAGCTGACGACCTTCAGCAGCAGGCAGAACGTCCCCGTGCCGCCGTGCTTGCGGGCCAACCGCCGGTGGTGCCGGGCGAGATGGCGGGCGGCGGCCTGGTTGGAGACCGAGGTCTGCCCACAGATGAGGAAGACCGGGCGCATGTCCGCCTCGGGGGCCAGCCGGGCCAGCAGGACGTACTCCACGGCCCCCTTGCGCGGCCGGTGGCTCTCGCCGCCGACGGTGTACGTGCCGTGGCCCGGTGCCTCGTGCGAGCCCGCCTCGACGTGCACGCCCGGCAGCAGGGCTTCGAGGTGCGCGGCCGTGCGGGGGTTGGAGACCGGCCCGCCGATGCAGAACTCGGTGCGTTCGCCGAAGCCCTGCCGCGCGTCGTGGGCGGTCAGCACCCGCAACTGCGCGCGGCAGTCCTTGATGAGCGACGTCACCTCCAGCAGCGCGAAGACGTCGCTGCGCGCGACGGCCCCGGCCGCTCCGGGGTCGCGGTTGACCACCAGCACGCTCTCGGAGTGGTCCGGCAGGCCGAAGAACCGCTGCTTGCGGCGCAGCGCCCGGCGCCACAGGAAGGTGCGGAACGTCCAGCCGATCGCGGCGCCGAGTCCCGTGGCGGCCACACCGAGTACGAGTTCGCGCAGGGAGTCGTCCATGGCCGCGCAGCCTAGCGCCGTTGGGGCGTTTGTTCGACGGGCGGGGGAGTGGCGTCAGGCATCGTTGCTCCGCCGGCGGCTGCGGGCCCACGCGGGGAGCACGAACCAGCACAGGACGAACCAGCTGAAGACGGCCGCGACGATACCGACCGCCCACGGGCCGCCGAGGACCACCCGCAGGATGAGCAGCAGCGCACAGGTCACCGTGCACAGCAACAGGAACAGGCCGGTGACGGTGAGCCGCGCCGCCCACTCCACGGTCTGCGGCTTCATCCGGTGTCCGGTCACGAAGCGGTGGAGGGAGACGGGAGCGATCAGCGCCCCGGTGGACGAGGCGCCCAGCACGATGGTGACGACGAAGATGGCCACGTCGACGTCGCCCAACTCCGTGAAGCGCTGGGTGAAGACGATGCTCAGCAGGAAGGCCAGCAGGATCTGCACGCCGGTCTGGGCGACGCGCACCTCCTGGAGCAGTTCGACCCAGCGCCGGTCGGCGCGCTCCTCCTCCGTCTCGCTGCGGCCGCGCGGCAGGACCTGACGTTCCTCCCCCGCGTCGGCCCGTATGCTCCGCTCGCTTCCGCTGACGGCCATGAGTGCCCCTCCTGACATCCGGTGAACACGGTCTGCTGGTTCCGGGTCTGTTCGCTCCGCCCCGCGCCAAACCTGCCGCTACCCCCCGCCCCCCGCCGCCCACGGTCCGTCACCGCCCCCACCGTCACCCGCCCGTGCCCTCCGATCGGGCCAAGAGGGCGCAGATGCCCTTGCCAGTGCGCGGGACGGGATCTACGGTCCTATCCTCGCGAAACCCCCGGAAGCAGGACGGACCCACGCCCGGACGAAGGAGTCGTTCATGCCCGATGTCGTACGTGCCGCGGTGGTACAGGCGACCTGGACCGGCGACACCGCGTCCATGGTGGCCAAACACGAGGAGCACGCCCGGGAGGCCGCCCGGCAGGGGGCCGCCGTCATCTGTTTCCAGGAGGTCTTCAACGCCCCCTACTTCTGCCAGGTGCAGGACGCCGAGCACTTCCGCTGGGCCGAGCCCGTCCCCGGCGGGCCGACGACGGAGCGCATGCGCGCGCTCGCCCGGGAGACGGGCCTGGTGATCGTGGCCCCCCTCTTCGAGACCGAGCAGCCCGGTTTCCACTACAACACCGCCGTCGTCATCGACGCCGACGGCACGGTGCTCGGCACCTACCGCAAGCACCACATCCCGCAGCTCAGCGGTTTCTGGGAGAAGTTCTACTTCCGGCCCGGCAACCGGGGTTGGCCCGTGTTCGACACGGCGGCGGGCCGCATCGGCGTCACCATCTGCTACGACCGCCACTTCCCCGAGGGGTGGCGCGCCCTCGGCCTGGCCGGGGCCCAGCTCGTCTTCAACCCCTCCGCCACCTCCCGCGGCCTGTCGTCCCACCTGTGGCAGCTCGAACAGCCCGCGGCGGCCGTGGCCAACGGCTACTTCGTCGCCGCGATCAACCGCGTCGGGACGGAGAGCTACGGGGACAACGACTTCTACGGGACGAGCTACTTCGCCGATCCACGCGGGCAGATCGTCGGCGCCGCCGCGGGCGACAAGGAGGAGCTCCTCGTCCGGGACCTGGACTTCGGCCTCATCGACGAGGTCCGCCGCACCTGGGCGTTCTACCGCGACCGCCGCCCCGACGCCTACGAGGAGCTGGTGCGCCCGTGACCGACCACCCCACGCCCTCCCTGCACGATCGTCACCGCGCCGTCCTACCGGACTGGCTCACGCTCTACTACGAGCGCCCCCTCGAACTCACCCACGGCGAGGGGCGCCACGTCTGGGACGCCGACGGCAACCGCTACCTGGACTTCTTCGGCGGCATCCTCACCACCATGACCGCCCACGCCCTGCCGGAGGTCACCAAGGCCGTCGCCGAGCAGGCCGGGCGGCTCATCCACAGCTCCACGCTCTACCTCAACCGGCCCATGGTGGAGCTCGCCGAGCGCATCGCCGCCCTCTCCGGCATTCCCGACGCCCGGGTCTTCTTCACGACCTCCGGCACCGAGGCCAACGACGCGGCCCTGCTCCTGGCCACCACCTACCGGCGCTCGAACCAGATCCTCGCCCTGCGCAACAGCTACCACGGCCGCTCCTTCTCCACGGTCGGCGTCACCGGGAGCCGCTCCTGGTCGCCCACCAGCCTCTCGCCGCTCCAGACGCTGTACGTCCACGGCGCCGTCCGCGGCGGCCCCTACGCGCGGCTGAAGGACGCCGAGTTCACCGACGCCTGCGTGCAGGACCTGACCGACCTGCTCGGCCAGACGTCCCGTGGCGTCGCGGCCCTCATCGCCGAACCCGTGCAGGGCGTCGGCGGGTTCACCGCACCGCCCGACGGCCTCCTCGCCGCCTTCCGCGACGTGCTGGACGAGCACGGCATCCTCTGGATCAGCGACGAGGTGCAGACCGGCTGGGGGCGTACCGGCGACCACTTCTGGGGCTGGCAGGCCCACGCCGGGCGTGGCGCCCCCGACATGATCACCTTCGCCAAGGGCATCGGCAACGGCATGTCCGTCGGCGGCGTCGTCGCCCGCGCCGAGATCATGAACGTCCTGGACGCCCAGTCCATCTCCACCTTCGGCGGCAGCCCCGTCACCATGGCCGCCGCCCTGGCCAACCTCACCTACCTGCTCGAACACGACCTCCAGGGCAACGCCCGGCGGGTGGGCGGCCTGCTCATCGAGCGCGTCCGGGCGGCCACCGCCGGGCTCGGCGCGGTGCGGGACGTCCGGGGACGCGGCCTCATGATCGGCGTCGAGCTCGACAGCGCCGCCACGGCCGCCCGCGTGCTGGAGGCCGCCCGCGACGGCGGCCTGCTGATCGGCAAGGGCGGGCCGGACGGCGCCGTCCTGCGCGTCGCACCGCCCCTGTCCGTCAGCGTCGCGGAGGCCGAGGAGGGCGCGGCCATCCTGGAGAAGGCCCTGCACGACGCATCGGGAGGCGCGGCATGAGCCGGACCGTCATCCGGGGCGGGCTCGTCGTCACCGCCACCGAGGAACTGCACGCCGACGTCCTCATCGAGGGGGAGCGCATCGCGGCGCTGGCCGCCCGGGACACGGAGGCCGCTGCGAGCTGGCGGGCCGACCACACCATCGACGCCACCGGACGGTACGTCGTCCCCGGCGGTGTCGACGCCCACACCCACCTCGACTTCCCCTTCGGCGGGACGTTCTCCGCCGACACCTTCGAGACGGGCACCCGCGCCGCCGCCTGGGGCGGCACCACGACCATCGTCGACTTCGCCGTGCAGAGCCGGGGCCGCAGCCTGCGCGAGGGCCTGGACGCCTGGCACGCCAAGGCCGAGGGGCAGTGCGCCGTCGACTACGCGTTCCACATGATCCTCGCCGAGGTGAACGAGGGCACCCTGAAGGAGATGGACACCCTCGTCGCCGAGGGCGTCACCTCGTTCAAGCTCTTCATGGCCTACCCCGGGGTCTTCTACAGCGACGACGGACAGATCCTGCGCGCCATGCAACGGGCCGCCGGCAACGGTGGCCTGATCATGATGCACGCCGAGAACGGCATCGCCATCGACGTCCTCGTCGAGCAGGCGCTCGCCGCCGGGCGGACCGACCCCCGGTACCACGGCGAGGTCCGCCGGGCCCTCCTGGAGGCCGAGGCCACCCACCGCGCCGTGCAGCTCGCCCGGGTCGCCGAGGCGCCCCTGTACGTGGTCCACGTCTCCGCGCGCGAGGCCGTCGCCGAGCTGGCCCGCGCCCGCGACCTGGGGCTGCCCGTGTTCGGCGAGACCTGCCCGCAGTACCTCTTCCTCACGGTCGACGACCTGGCCCGGCCGGGTTTCGAGGGCGCCAAGTACGTCTGCTCCACGCCGCTGCGCCCCGCCGACCACCAGGACGACCTCTGGCGCGCCCTGCGCACGGGCGACCTCCAGGTCGTCTCCACGGACCACTGCCCCTTCTGCTTCGCGGGCCAGAAGGAGCTGGGGCGCGGCGACTTCTCCCGCATCCCCAACGGTCTGCCCGGCATCGAGCACCGCATGGACCTGCTGCACCAGGCGGTGCTGGACGGCCGCATCTCCCGCCGCCGCTGGATCGAGCTGGCCTGCGCGGCCCCGGCGCGCATGTTCGGTCTGGCCGGGCGCAAGGGCACGCTCGCCCCCGGCGCCGACGCCGACGTCGTCGTCTACGACCCCGGGGCGCGGCAGACGCTGTCGGCCCAGACGCACCACATGAACGTCGACCACTCCGTGTACGAGGGCCGCGAGGTCACCGGGCAGGCGGAGACCGTCCTCAGCCGGGGCCGCACCGTCGTCGACCGCCGCACCTGGACCGGGCGCGCCGGCCACGGCCGCTACCTCCCCCGCGCCACCTGCCAGCAGCTCGACTAGGAGACCCCCGTGGACTTCGGACTCGTCCTCCAGACCGATCCGCCCGGTGCCGCCACCGTCGGACTGATGCGCCGCGCCGAGCGCAACGGGTTCCGCTACGGCTGGACCTTCGACTCCGTCGTGCTGTGGCAGGAGCCGTTCGTCATCCACAGCCGCATCCTCGACCACACCGAACGGCTCGTCGTGGGCCCCATGGTGACGAACCCCGGCACCCGGTCCTGGGAGGTGACGGCCTCCACGTTCGCCACGCTCAACGAGATGTACGGCAACCGGACCGTGTGCGGCATCGGCCGCGGCGACTCCGCGATGCGGGTGGCGGGCCGCCGCCCGTGCACGCTGGCGCGGCTCGGGGAGGCCGTCACCGCCATCCGCGGCCTGGCGGAGGGCCGCGAGGCCGTGGTGGACGGCACGCCGCTGCGGCTGCCGTGGGTGGGGGAGGGGCGGCTGCCGGTGTGGATGGCCGCCTACGGCCCGAAGGCCCTCGCGCTCGCCGGTGAGGTGGCCGACGGGGTCATCCTGCAACTCGCCGATCCCTACCTGACGTCGTGGATGGCCGGCGAGGTGCGGACGGCGGCGGCCGCCGCCGGACGGGACCCGGCGGCGCTGACCGTGTGCGTGGCCGCGCCCGCCTACGTCACGGACGGCACGGCGGCGGGGCTGGCCCACGCGCGCGAGCAGTGCCGGTGGTTCGGCGGCATGGTCGGGAACCACGTCGCCGACCTGGTCGGCCGCTACGGCGCGCACTCCGACCTGGTGCCGGAGGAGCTCACCGCGTACATCGCGGGGCGGCGGGGCTACGACTACCGCCACCACGGCCGGGCCGGAAACCCGTCCACCGACTTCGTGCCCGACGAGATCGTCGACCGCTTCTGCCTCCTGGGGCCGACCGAGGACCACCTCGCCAAGCTCCGTGTCCTGCGGGACGCGGGGGTGGACCAGTTCGCCCTGTACTGCATGCACGACGCCCGGGAGGAGGTCATCGACGCCTACGGCGCGGACGTCGTGCCGGTGCTCGGAGGCTGAGCGCCGGGCGGCTCGGCCCGGTCGCCGAACCGGCGGGCGGAGGCGTCGACCTGGGCGATGCGGCGTAGCGCGGTGAGCACCGCGTCCCCGAGGACGGTGCCGACGACGGCGCGCTCGACGAGGTCCTCACGCCGCTCCCGCCCCGCCACGTAGTCCAGGTCGGCCTCGGCGACGCGTTCGGCGGCGTCGGCGTAGGGCTCCAGGGCGTGGCCGAGGAAGTCGCCGTGGCCCACGCGGGTCAGCGCGGCGGCGGCGGACACCAGGGCGGTCACGTTGTTGTTGCGCGGTGAGACGCGCCAGCCGCGCCGGGCGAGGAGATCCTCCACGGCGGCCCGCGCGGCGTCCGTCGCACCGTCCCCCGCCGGGTCCGGGTCCTCGGCCCGCTCGGCGGCCGTGTCATCGGCCCGGCCCGTGCCCGCTCCCGCGTCGACGGGTGCGGCGATGCTGTGGGAGGCCGCGCCGAGCGCCTTGTGCACGGGGAGGGCGGGGTCGTCGATGGCCGCGAGCACCTCCGCCGTGGCGGCGACGGAGAGCCCGCCCACGCCGATGAGCGCGCGGATCAGCCGCAGCCGCCGTTCGTGTTCCTCGCCGTAGTGGGCCTGGTTGGGGCTGGTCAACCGGCCCGGCGGCAGCAGCCCCTCGCGGACGTAGAACTTGACGGTCGGCACCGGAACTCCGGTCCTGCGACTCAACTCTCCGATGCGCACGGCGCGTTCTCCCCTCGCGGTTCCTGCGGGGACCTTGCCAATTCAGTCCCCGTCGTAGATAGTCTCACTATCAGCAATCGATAGTGTTACTTACCACTATCCATTCGGGGGTTTCTCATGCTCACCTGGCGTACCGCCATGACCTGGCACCGGCCGCTCATGGTCTTCGCCCTCTCCATGGCCCTGCTGGCGCCGGTCGCCGCCGTCGGCACGGTGCTCGACGACCGCGTACTGTCCGGCGCCGCGATCTGGCTCAAGCCGCTCAAGTTCTCCCTCTCCTTCGCCGTGTACGCCCTCACGCTCGCCTGGATGCTCTCCCTGCTCACCCGGCACCGGCGCGCCGGCTGGTGGGCCGGAACGGTGGTGGCGGTGGCGGGCGCGGTCGAGATGGTGCTCATCACGACCCAGGTCGTGCGCGGGAAGGGCAGCCACTTCAACGTCGCCACTCCGCTCGACTCGCGGCTGTTCGCGCTCATGGGGCTCACGATCGTGCTGCTGTGGACCGGCACCCTGGTCGTCGCCCTGCTGCTCTTCCGCACCCGCACGCTCGACGCGGCCACCGCCTGGGCGGTGCGCCTGGGCGCGGTCGTCTCCCTCCTCGGGCTGGCCGTCGGCGGGCTCATGCTCCTCCCCACCCCGGAGCAGCGGGCCGCCGACCGCCGGGGCGTCACCGAGACGATCGGCGCCCACAGCGTCGGCGTCCCGGACGGCGGCCCGGCCATGCCGCTCACCGGCTGGTCCACGACGGGCGGGGACCTGCGCATCCCGCACTTCGTCGGCATGCACGCCCTGCAGGCGCTGCCGCTGCTGCTCGTGCTGCTGCTCGCGCTGGCGCCCCGGCTGGCGCGGCTGCGGGACGAGCGCGTGCGCCTGCGCATCGTCCTCGTCGGGGCGGGCGTCCACACGGCGCTGCTGGCCCTCCTCACCTGGCAGGCCCTGCGCGGGCAGCCGCTGACGAGCCCCGACGGCCGCACGCTCGCCGCCGCCGCGGCCCTGCTCGTCCTCGGCGTCGGTGCCACCTGGGCGGCACTGCGGGTGCCGGGGGCCGAGCCATCCCCGGCTGCGCCTCCGTCGACGGTTCCGACGGCTTCGGCTCCGCCCGTCCGCAAGGAGCCGGTGGCATGACCGATCTCCTCTTCGACCTCGCCTTCTGGCTGGCGGCCCCGGTCTGGCTGCTGCTGATCCTCGCCCCCGGCCGGCGCGTGTCGGACCGGGTGGCCGCGTCCCCCCTGACGGTCGTTCCGGTGCTGGCCGTGTACCTCGCCCTCGCCCTGCCCGTCCTGCCGGAGTTGTGGGCCGCCGTCACCGACCCCTCGCGCGCCGGTTTCCAGGACCTCCTGGCCCTCGACGCGGGCGCCGGTGCCATCTGGGCCCAGGTCATCGCCTGGGACCTCCTCATCGGCCAGTGGATGTACCGGGAGGCGCGCAGGCTCCGCGTTCACCCTCTCGTCATGAGCCCGCTGCTCGTGCTGACCATCCTGCTCGCACCGGTGGGCGTGCTGCTCTTCCTCGGCCTGCGGGCGCTGCGGACGGGCGGCGCACGGGGCGTCGGCGAAGCCTCGGCGGTGCGCACCGCGGCGCCGCGCGGGACGTCGTAGGGGCCCGCGGGACGGGGCGTGCCCCGCCGTCGGCGGTCCGCTATCGTGCACCGATATCGGATCCCGTTAGGCGGGCCGTCCCCGTGTCGCCGAGGAGTGTGTCCATGAGCAAGCCCCCGACGGCGGGCGGCGTCCCCGGAGAGCTGCGGCGGACGCTCGGCGTACCGGACGCCGTCCTGATCGGCCTCGGATCGATGATCGGTGCGGGGATCTTCGCCGCGCTCGGCCCCGCCGCACGCGCCGCCGGCTCCGGACTGTTGATCGGCCTGGGCCTGGCCGCCGTCGTCGCCTACTGCAACGCCACCTCCTCCGCCCGGCTCGCCGCCCGCTATCCGGCCTCGGGCGGGACGTACGTGTACGGGCGCGAGCGGCTCGGCGACTTCTGGGGCCACCTCGCCGGGTGGGCCTTCGTGGTGGGCAAGACCGCCTCGTGCGCCGCGATGGCGCTGACGGTCGGTGCGTACGTGTGGCCCGGGCAGGCGCACGCGGTCGCCGTGGCGGCGGTGGTGGCGCTGACGGCCGTCAACTACGCCGGGGTCCAGAAGTCCGCCCTGCTGACCCGGGCGATCGTGGCCGTCGTCCTGGCGGTGCTCGCCGCCGTGGTCGTCACGGCCCTGACCTCGCAGGCGGCGGACGCGGCCCGGCTGGACGTCGGCTCCGACGCCACGGCCGGCGGGGTGCTCCAGGCGGCCGGCCTGCTGTTCTTCGCCTTCGCCGGATACGCGCGCATCGCCACGCTGGGGGAGGAGGTCCGCGACCCGGCCCGCACGATCCCCAGGGCGATCCGGCTCGCCCTGGGGATCACGCTCGTCGTCTACGCCCTCGTCGCCGTCTCCGCCTTGACGGTGCTGGGCCCGGACGGGCTGGCCGGGGCCGCCGCGCCGCTGTCGGAGGCCGCGCGGGCGGCGGGCGCCGGGTGGCTCGTCCCCGTCGTCCGCGCCGGTGCCGCCGTCGCCGCGCTCGGCACGCTGCTCGCCCTGGTCCTCGGTGTCTCCCGCACCACGCTGGCCATGGCCCGTGACCGGCACCTGCCGCACGCCCTGGCCGCCGTCCACCCGCGCTTCCAGGTGCCGCACCGCGCCGAGCTGGTCGTCGGCGCGGTCGTGGCGGTGCTCGCGGCGACGGCGGACCTCCAGGCGGCGATCGGGTTCTCCTCCTTCGGCGTGCTCGTCTACTACGCCGTCGCCAACGCCTCCGCCTGGACCCTGGGCGCGCAGGAGGGCCGGCCCGCGCGGATCGTGCCGGTGGTCGGACTGACCGGCTGCCTGCTCCTGGCCTTCTCGCTGCCGCTGTCCTCGGTGGCCTCCGGGGCCGCGGTGCTGGGCGCGGGAGCCGCCGTCTACGCGATCCGCCGCGCACTGACCGGCCGTACGCCGTGAGACCCCCTCAGCGGATCTCGTCGCCCAGGACCTCGCGGGCCAGCTCGGCGAGCGCCCTGCGGTCCTCGGCCAGCGCCCGCCGCCCCGCGCCGGTCGCCCGGTAGACGCGCCGGGTGCGGCCGTCCACGACGCGCTGCTCGGAGACCAGCAGTCCGTCGCTCTCCAGCCGGTGCAGCGTCGGGTAGAGCGTGCCGGGGCTGATCCGGTAGCCGTGGCGGGCCAGTTCCTCGGTCATCCAGGCGCCGTGGATCTCCTCCTCGGCTGCGTGGTGGAGGATGTGCAGCCGCACCGCACCGCGCTGGAACTCCCGCACCCTGGCCCACCTCCGGCGGTGACGCAACCGATATCGCCCCCCGATCCTAGTCGCCGGAGCCGGTGCGGTGATCAGATGCGGACCCCTGCTCCGACGGGAGGGGGGACCGGGTGTCGCGGGGGCGTGGTTGTATGGACACATGATCGACGACGCGCTCACAGCCGGGGTAGAGGCCGCCATCCGCAAGGCGGCGGCGGAGGAGATCATGCCGCGCTGGCGGCAGCTCGCCGACCACGAGGTGACGTCGAAGGCCGGGCCGCACGACCTGGTGACCGTCGCCGACCGCCGGGCCGAGGCGCACCTGGAGGAGGCCCTGCGCCCGCTGCTGCCCGGGGCGGCCTTCGTCGGCGAGGAGGGCGTCCACGCCGACCCGGGACGGCTCGCCGCCCTGCACGGGGACGCGCCCGTGTGGATCGTGGACCCGGTGGACGGGACCCGGCAGTTCGTGCGCGGGGAGGACGGTTTCTGTACCCTCGTCGCCCTGGCCCACCGGGGGGAGCTGCTCGCCTCCTGGACGTACGTGCCCGCCCGGGACCAGCTGGCCGTCGCGGTGCGCGGCGGTGGCGCCCGGCTGGACGGCACGCCGCTGCGGGCCGGTTCCCCCGACCCCGGGGCCGACCTCACCGTGGCCACCGACCATCCCGACTTCGTGGACGCGGAGCGCCGGCGCGTCCTGATGAGGCTGCGGACCGAGGGCGTGGCCCCCCGCCCCTGCGGCTCGGCGGGTCTGGAGTACCTGCACGTGGCGACGGGTCGGCTGGACGGTCTCGCCTTCTCCTGGGAGAACGCCTGGGACCACGCGGCCGGCCTGCTGCTCGTCGGTGAGGCGGGCGGCGCCCACGCCACCGCCGACGGCCGCCCGTTCGCCGTCGGCGGCGGCAACGCGCTCCCGTTCGCCGTGGCCCGGGACGAGGCGGCCCTGCGGCGTATCCTCTCCCTGTTGGCGGGGACGGGGGCGTGACACGGCCCCCAGGGACGACGTGGCCCCGGAAAGCGACGCCTCGAGGATGAGGGAGAGCCGACGTGCCGTCCATGTGTGACGCGGTGGTGGTGGGGGCGGGCCCGAACGGCCTGACGGCGGCCGTGGAGCTGGCCCGCCGGGGCTTCTCCGTCGAGGTCTTCGAAGCCGGCACGACCGTGGGCGGAGGCGCCCGCACCGAGGAGCTGACCCTCCCCGGCTTCCGGCACGACCCGTGCTCGGCCGTGCACCCCATGGGCGCCGGATCGCCCGCCTTCCTCGACCTGCCGCTCGCCCGGCACGGGCTGGAGTGGGTGCACCCGGAGCTGGCCCTGGCGCATCCGTTCCCCGACGGCACGGCCGCCGTCCTGGCCCGCTCGGTCGGTGCGACGGCGATGTCCCTCGGCCCGCGTGACGCCGGGGCCTACCGGCGGCTGATGGCGCCCTACGTCGGCCGGTGGGACACGCTCGCGACGGACTTCCTGAGCGTGCCGTGGAGCCGCTTCCCCTCCGAACCGCTCACCCTCGCCCGCTTCGGGATGCTCGGTATCCAGCCCGCCTCCCTGCTCACCCGCCGCTTCCGCGACGACAAGGCGCGGGCGCTCTTCGCCGGGCTCGCCGCCCACGTGATGGCCCCGCTCACGACGAACGCCACGTCCGGCATCGCGATGGTCTTCGCGCTCGCCGCGCACGCGTACGGCTGGCCCGTCGCGCGCGGCGGCTCGCAGGCCGTCTCGGACGCCCTCACCTCCCACCTGCGGGAGCTGGGGGGCGTCGTGCACACCGGGTTCGAGGTCAAGCGGCTGGACGACCTCCCCCCGGCGCGCGCCTACCTCTTCGACACCTCACCCACCGCACTGGCCCGCATCGCGGGCCTCGGCCGGGCGTTCCAGGGGTTCCGCTACGGTGCCGCCGCGTTCAAGGTGGACTACGCCCTGGACGGTCCCGTGCCGTGGACGGCACCGGAGGCGCACCGGGCCGGCACCGTCCACCTCGGCCCCTACCGGCGGGACATCGCCGCCGCCCTGAAGGCGCCGGTGCGCGGTCGCGCCCCGGAGCGGCCGTTCCTCATCACCTCCCAGCCCACCGCGGTGGACGCCACCCGGGCACCGGAGGGCAAGCACGTGCTGTGGGCCTACGGCCACGTGCCCAACGGCTGGGACGGCGACCTCACCGACGCCGTCGAGCGGCAGATCGAGCGCTTCGCCCCCGGCTTCCGCGACCTCGTCCTGGCGCGGGCGGTGAGCGGTCCGGCGGAGCTGGCGGCCCGCAACGCCAACTACGTCGGGGGCGACATCGCCTGCGGCGCCTTCACCGGCCTCCAGACCCTGCTGCGCCCCCGGCTCGCCCGCGTGCCGTACGCGACGCCGCACCCGGCCGTCTACCTCTGCTCGTCGGCGACGTGGCCGGGCCCCGGCGTCCACGGCATGTCCGGGCACAACGCCGCCCGGGCCGTCTGGCGCCGGCTCCGCTCCTCCTAGGGCCCGAAGAGCCCAGGAGGAGCGGAGTCCGGCGCCGGGCGGCGCTTCATCAGACGCGGTCCGGCTCCTCGTCGCCGGACTCCGCGTCCTCGGTGACGCGTGAGGCCGCGCGGCGCAGCCGCCAGTGCCGGGACCGGTGCTGCTCGCTGACGGCCTCACCGACCATGACCCGCATGGCGTCCCGCAGACCGTGCAGCGCGTGGTGCCGGGTGGGTCCGGCCCCGGGGTCCTGGCGCATCTCCCGCAGCAGCGCCCAGCACATCGCCATGAGGACCACCACGAACGGCAGGGCCACCAGGATCGTCCCCGACTTGAGGGCGTCCAGACCGCCGGCGACCAGGAGGACGGCGGCGACCGACGCCATCAGCACACCCCAGGTGACCACGAGCCACCGCTGCGGATGCAGGGCGCCCCGGCTGGTGAGCGAACCCATGACCAGGGAGGCGGAGTCGGCGCTGGTCACGAAGTACGTCATCACCAGCAGCATGGCGACGACCGACGTCACCGCCGTCAGCGGCAGCGCGTCCAGCAGGGCGAAGAGGGAGGACTCCACGCCCTCGTCCAGCGGGCCGGACAGGTCGGCCTGCCCGGTCGAGTCGAGGCGCAGCGCGCTGCCGCCCATGACGGAGAACCACACGATGCTCGCTCCGGAGGGCACCAGCAGCACGCCGACCAGGAACTCCCGCACGGTGCGGCCGTGCGAGATGCGGGCCAGGAAGGTGCCGACGAAGGGCGCCCACGACATCCACCACGCCCAGTAGAAGATCGTCCACAGGCCCAGCCAGTCCTGCTCGCCGAAGGCTCCGGTGCGCGAGGAGGTGATGAGGAGTTCCTGCAGGTACGGTCCGACCCCGGCCGGGATGGCGTTCAGCACGTAGACGGTCGGGCCGACGAGGAAGATGAACGCCATCAGCAGCGCCGCCGTGACGATGTTCATGCTGCTGAGCCACTTGATGCCCTTGTGCAGTCCGGAGAAGGCGGACAGCACGAACGCGGCGCCGAGGACCGCGATGATGGCCAACTGCAGGCCCCGGCCGTCCTCGATGCCCGTGGTGATGTTCAGGCCCCTGGCGACCTGGAGGGCGCCGAGCCCCAGGCTGGTCGCCGTGCCGAAGACCGTCGCGAACACCGCGAGGAGGTCTATCGTGCGGCCGGGCCAACCCGCCGCCCTGCGCTTGCCGATGAGCGGCACGAACACGGAGCTGATCTGGTTGCCGCGCCCCTTGCGGAAGGTCGCGTAGCCCAGCGCCAGGCCGGTGACACCGTAGATCGCCCACGGGTGCAGTGCCCAGTGGAAGAACGAGTACTCTAGCGCGGCCCGTTCGGCCTCACCGCTGCGCGGCTCGACGGAGCCGAAGGGAGGCGGGTCGAAGTAGTGCGTGAGCGGTTCGCCGACGCCGTAGAACATCAGGCCGATCCCCATGCCGGCGCTGAACATCATCGCGATCCAGGCCAGGTTGGTGAACTCCGGTCTGGAGTCGTCCTTGCCGAGGCGGATGCGGCCGAAGCGGCTGATCGCGATGTAGACGCACAGGACCAGGAAGGCGTTGGCCCCGATGGTGAAGAGCCAGCCGAAGTTCCTGAGGGCCCACTCCAGGGAGCCGGAGGCGGCGGTGGAGAACGAGTCCTGCCCCAGTGCCGCCCAGCCCACGACGACCAGGACCGTCACCACACCGATCCCGACGATCGTCGGGTCGGGGCCGGGGTCCTTGCGGTGCGGGCCCTTCCCGAGGGGCTCCGAAGGCGGTGGGGAAGACGTCGTGTCCGTTGTCATGTTGTCTCACTATCAGTGGTCGATTGCGCGTCGTCACCCGGCACGCCGGACGTCGATGGCCGCCGGGGCGGCGCGCCGGATAGGGTCGTCCTTGGCGCGACTGCCCGTTCGAAAGCAAGGGACACCCACATGAGCCAAACAGGGCGCGTGCTGATCGCCGCCGACAAGTTCAAGGGCTCGCTGACGGCCGTCGAGGTCGCCGCCCACGTGACCGAGGGCCTGCGCCGGGCCCGGCCCGGTCTGGACGTCGAGGCCCTCCCCGTGGCCGACGGCGGTGACGGCACCGTCGCGGCGGCCGTGGCCGGCGGATTCGAACGTCGCGAGGCCGAGGTGACCGGGCCGCTCGGGTCTCCTGTGACGGCGGCCTACGCGCTGGCCGGCTCGACGGCGATCGTCGAGATGGCCGAGGCGTCCGGCCTCCAACTGCTGCCCGAGGGGGTCTTCGCACCGCTCACCGCGACCACCTACGGCAGCGGTGAGCTGCTGCTGGCGGCCGTCGCGGCCGGGGCCACGACGATCGTTCTCGGCGTCGGCGGCTCGGCGACCACGGACGGCGGGGCCGGTATGCTCGCGGCCCTCGGCGCGCGCTTCCTCGACGCCGACGGGCAGCCGCTGGCGCCCGGCGGCGGCCCGCTGCGCGAGCTGGCCGAGGCCGACCTGACGGGCCTGGACCCGCGCCTGAAGGACGTGGACGTGGTGCTCGCCAGCGACGTCGACAACCCGCTGACCGGGCCGACGGGCGCCCCGGCCGTCTACGGCCCGCAGAAGGGCGCCTCCGAGGAGGACGTCGCCACGCTGGACGCCGCCCTCGCCCACTACGCCCGTGTGCTGGAGAGCGCCGTCGGCCCGCGCGCGGCGGAGTGCGCCGCCGCGCCCGGTGCCGGGGCTGCGGGCGGTATCGGCTACGGCGCCCTGGTGGGCCTGGACGCCACCTTCCGACCCGGCATCGAGGTGCTGCTGGAGGTGCTCGGCTTCGCCCCGGCCCTGGAGCGGGCCGCACTCGTCATCACCGGTGAGGGGTCCATGGACGCGCAGACGCTCCACGGCAAGGCCCCGGCCGGCGTCGCGACGGCGGCGCGGGCGGCGGGGAAGCCGGTGGTGGCCGTCTGCGGTCGGCTGGCGATCGACGAGGCGGCCCTCCGGGAGGCCGGTATCGAGGCCGTCTACCCGCTGACGTCCATCGAGCCGGACCCGGCGCGGTGCATGGCGAACGCGGGGCCGCTCCTGGAGCGCGTGGCGGAGCGGCTCGCGACCGAGCACCTCTAGGAACGGCGGAACGCCGGGTGCGCCGCTTCGGCGGCCCACCCGGCGTTCCGTGCGCCGTGCCCGGTGCTCAGCCCTGGGCCGCGGCCCGGGCCTCGCGTCGGTTGTAGCGGAAGGTGTTCACCCGGCGTGCCGTCGCGAACAGCGGGATGACGGCGCCCAGCACCAGCTGGAGCGCGCAGCCGGTCTGGAGCAGCAGCTCCCCGCCGGGGGAGTCCAGCGCCCAGGCGGCCAGCATGCCCATCGCCAGGACGATCCAGCTCAGCATGCCCACGGCCAGCTTGCCGCGCGGTTTGGGGTACTCCACGCGGCTCACCATCAGCCAGGCCGTACCGATGATCGCCAGCAGCGTCGGGATGAACGGCAGCTCCAGCAGCACGATGGAGACCACGGTCAGGGCTCCGAAGGGACTCGGCATCCCCTGGAAGATGCCGTCGCGCAGGGTCACGCAGGAGAACCGCGCAAGCCGCAGCACCACCGCCAGCAGGACCACGATCGCGGCCAGTGCCGAGACGTGCTGGTTCGCGTCGGTGGCGACCATGCCCCACACCAGCACGAAGTACGCGGGGGCCAGCCCGAAGCTGATGAGGTCGGAGAGGTTGTCCAGCTCGGCGCCCATCGCCGAGGCCCGCAGCTTGCGGGCCACGATCCCGTCGAAGAGGTCGAAGACCGAGGCCATGAGCATCAGCATCACGGCGGTGGCGGCGCTGGAGCGCGCCATGCCGCCGTCGCCGCTGTCGGTCAGGTGGGGGATCAGCACGCCGGTGGTGGTGAAGTACACCGCCATGAAGCCGCACGTGGCGTTGCCCAGCGTGAGGGTGTCCGCTATCGAGAGCCGCGTGGACAGCGGCATCTCGTCGTCGTCCGCCTCGTCGAGCCCCCAGCCGGAACCGGCGTGGGTGCGGTCGGTGTCAGTCGCGGTCAAGGCGTGTCACTCCCGCCGTCGTCTTCTGGCCGACCTCGACAGCGGCCTCCACCCCTTCGGGCAGGTACACGTCGACGCGGGAGCCGAACCGGATCAGGCCGATCCGCTCGCCCTGCTCGACCTTGGTGCCCTCGGGCAGGTAGGGGACGATGCGCCGCGCCACGGTGCCGGCGATCTGCACCATCTCGATGTCGCCGAGCTCGGTGTCGAAGTGCCACACGACGCGCTCGTTGTGCTCGCTCTCCTTGTTGAACGCCGGGACGAACCCGCCGGGCACGTGCTCGACGGACGTCACCGTCCCCGCCAGCGGGGCGCGGTTCACGTGGACGTTCAGCGGGCTCATGAAGATCGCCACCCGCGTGCGGCCGTCCTTCCACGGCATGACGCTCTGCACCACGCCGTCGGCCGGGGAGATGACCCGGCCCTGGGCGACCTCCCGCTCCGGGTCCCGGAAGAACCACAGCATGCCGGCGGCGAGCGCGGTGACCGGCACGGCCACGGCCCGCGCCTTCCCGGAGCGGCGCGCCCCGGCGAGGCTGACGGCGGCCGTGGCCACCGTCGGGAGGAGCCATGGTGACGCGCCGCGAGCAATGCGGACACGACCACGGGAGGAAGAGGATGAGCGGTGGGGCATGGAAGACCTTCGTAGCGGGAGGGTGCCGCGCAGATACGGTGGACCACGGCTGTCCTCCGCATGGTATCGGCACAGGACGGCAACTGGGAAAGCCCGATCCCCCGTCAGGACGCGGAACCCCGGCCCGGGCGTGTGACCTCCCTCACGGGGGAAACGGCCCGAACCGGGGCGAAACGCCGGTCAGCCCTGGAGTCGGTACTCCTCCAGCAGACGACGGCCGACGATCATTTTCTGGATCTCTGCCGTACCTTCACCGATCAGCAGCATGGGCGCCTCGCGGTAGAGGCGCTCGATCTCGTACTCCTTGGAGAACCCGTAGCCGCCGTGGATGCGGAACGCGTCCTCGACGACCTCCTTGCAGTACTCCGAGGCCAGGTACTTGGCCATGCCCGCTTCGAGGTCGTTGCGCTGCCCGGAGTCCTTCTTGCGGGCGGCACCGACCATGAGCGCGTGCGCGGCCTCCACCTTCGTGGCCATCTCGGCCAGCTTGAACTGGATGGCCTGGTGCTGGGCGATCGGCTTGCCGAAGGTGCTGCGCTGCTGGGCGTAGGAGACGCCCAACTCGAACGCGCGCTGAGCGACTCCGCAGCCGCGCGCGGCCACGTTGACACGGCCCACCTCGACGCCGTCCATCATCTGGTAGAAGCCCCGGCCGGTCTCCCCGCCGAGGACCCGGTCCGCCGGTACCCGCAGCCCGTCCATGATGAGCTCGGTCGTGTCGACGCCCTTGTAGCCCATCTTGTCGATCTTCCCGGGGATCGTGAGGCCGGGCTTGACCTCGCCGAACCCGGGCTCCTTCTCGACCAGGAAGGTCGTCATCGACTTGTGCGGGGCGGTGCCCTCGGCGTGCCCCTCGTCCGTCCGGCAGAGCACCGCGACCAGCGACGACGAACCGCCGTTGGTCAGCCACATCTTCTGGCCGGTGAGGACGAACTCGTCCCCCTCGCGCACGCCCTTGGAGGAGATGGCCGAGACGTCGGAGCCGAGCGCCGGCTCCGACATGGAGAAGGCGCCCCGGATGTCACCGGCCGCCATCTTCGGCAGGAAGTAGTCCTTCTGCTCCTGCGTGCCGTGCTGCTTGAGCATGTAGGCGACGATGAAGTGCGTGTTGATGATGCCCGAGACGCTCATCCAGCCGCGCGCGATCTCCTCCACGCACAGCGCGTAGGTCAGCAGCGACTCGCCGAGGCCGCCGTACTCCTCGGGGATCATCAGGCCGAAGATGCCGAGCTCCTTGAGGCCCTCGACGATCTCGGTGGGGTACTCGTCCTTGTGCTCCAGCTCCGTGGCGACCGGGATGATCTCCTTGTCGACGAAGCCGCGGACGGTGGAGAGGATCTCCCGCTGGATGTCGGTGAGGCCGTCGGTCTGTGCGAGGCGTCCCATGTCACTTACCGCCCTTCGGGCGCTCGACGAGCTCCGGACGGCCGGGCTGCTCGCCGCCGCGCTTCTCGATGTACTCGGCGGTGGGCACCATCACCTTGCGGCGGAAGACGCACACGAGCGTGCCGTCCTGCTTGTAGCCCTTGGTCTCGACGTACACGATGCCGCGGTCCGACTTCGACTTCGACGGCGTCTTGTCCAGCACGGTCGTCTCGCCGTAGAGGGTGTCGCCGTGGAAGGTCGGGGCCACGTGACGCAGCGACTCGATCTCCAGGTTGGCGATCGCCTTGCCCGAGACGTCCGGCACGGACATGCCGAGCAGCAGCGAGTAGATGTAGTTGCCCACCACGACGTTCTTGCCGAAGTCGGTCGTCTTCTCGGCGTAGTTGACGTCCATGTGCAGCGGGTGGTGGTTCATGGTCAGGAGACAGAACAGGTGGTCGTCGTACTCCGTGACCGTCTTGCCGGGCCAGTGCTTGTAGACGGCACCGACCTCGAACTCCTCGTAGGTACGGCCGAACTGCATCGCTTACGCCTCCGGTGCCTCGAACTTGCTGGTGCGGGTCATGCCGGCGGCCCGGCCCTTGCCCGCGACGACGAGCGCCATCTTGCGGCTGGCCTCGTCGATCATCTCGTCGCCGAGCATCGCCGAGCCCTTCTTGCCGCCCGCCTCGGAGGTGTGGAACTCGTAGGCGTCCAGGATCAGCTCGGCGTGGTCGTAGTCCTCCTGGGAGGGCGAGTAGATCTCGTTGGCCGCCTCGACCTGGCCGGGGTGCAGCACCCACTTGCCGTCGAAGCCCAGCGCCGCCGAGCGTCCGGCCACCTCGCGGTAGCCCTCGACGTTCTTGATCTGCAGGTACGGGCCGTCGATGGCCTGCAGGTCGTGCTGGCGGGCGGCCATGAGGATGCGCATGAGGATGTAGTGGTAGGCGTCGGCCGGGTAGCCCGGGGGCTGCTCGCCGACGACCAGCGACTTCATGTTGATGGACGCCATGAAGTCGGCGGGCCCGAAGATGATGGTCTCCAGCCGGTCCGACGCGGCGGCGATCTCGTCGACGTTCACCAGGCCCTTGGCGTTCTCGATCTGCGCCTCGATGCCGATCCTGCCGACCTCGAAGCCCATCGTCTTCTCGATCTGCGTGAGCAGCAGGTCCAGCGCCTTGACCTGGGTGGCGTCCTGGACCTTCGGCAGCATGATGCAGTCGAGGTTGGGGCCCGCGCCCTCCACGACCGTCACCACGTCGCGGTAGGTCCAGTGCGTCGTCCAGTCGTTGACGCGCACGACGCGCGTCTTGCCGCTCCAGTCGCCGTTGTTCAGGACGTCGACGATGGTGTGCCGGGCGCCCTCCTTGGCGAGCGGCGCGCAGGCGTCCTCCAGGTCCAGGAACACCTGGTCAGCCGGGAGGCCCTGCGCCTTCTCCAGGAAGCGCGGGTTGCTGCCGGGCACGGCCAGGCAGGAACGGCGCGGACGCAGACGGTTGACGGGGGTGCTCATGCGGGGACCTCCAGAGGGTCGAGCCGGTTCGCGGTGCGGATCTCGTCGACGATACGGCCGATGATCTCCGTGATGCCGAAGTCCTTCGGCGTGAAGACCGCCGCCACACCGGCGGCCTTCAGGGCGGCGGCATCGGCGGAGGGGATGATCCCGCCGACGATGACGGGCAGGTCCTCCGCGCCCGCCCGGCGCAGCCGGTCCAGCACGTCGGGCACCAGTTCCGTGTGGGAGCCGGAGAGGATGGACAGACCCACGCAGTGCACGTCCTCGGCGATGGCGGCCGAGACGATCTGCTCGGGCGTGAGCCGGATGCCCTGGTAGACCACCTCGAACCCGGCGTCCCGGGCGCGGACGGCGATCTGCTCGGCGCCGTTGGAGTGGCCGTCCAGGCCGGGCTTGCCGACCAGCAGCCGCAGCCGTCCGCTGCCCAGCTCCTCGGCGGTGGCGGCGACCTTGCGGCGCACCTGGGCGAGCGTGGAGCCCGCCTCGGCGGCCACGGCGACCGGCGCGCTGCTCACGCCCGTGGGCGCGCGGAACTCCCCGAAGACGTCCCGCAGCGCCCAGGCCCACTCACCGGTCGTGACACCCGCGCGGGCGCACTCGACGGTGGCCGGCATGAGGTTCACGTCCCCGGCGGCGGCCTTCTTCAGCGCCGCCAGCGCCTCCTGGGCCCGCGGCTCGTCCCGGCGGTCCCGCCAGGTGCCCAGCGCCTCGATGACACGGGCCTCGTTCGCCGGGTCCACGGTCATGATCGCCGTGTCCAGGTCCGCGGTCAGCGGGCTCGGCTCCGTGGCCTCGTAGCAGTTGACGCCGACGATCTTCTCCTCGCCGGACTCGATGCGGGCCCGGCGCTGCGCGTGCGAGGAGACGAGCTGCGACTTGAGGTAACCGGACTCGACGGCCGCCATCGCGCCGCCCATCTCCTGGATGCGCTCGATCTCGGTGAGGCACTCCTCGACCAGCCCGTCGACCTTCGCCTCGATGACGTGCGACCCGGCGAAGATGTCGTCGTACTCCAGCAGGTCGCTCTCCAGGGCGAGCACCTGCTGGATCCGCAGCGACCACTGCTGGTCCCAGGGCCGGGGCAGACCCAGCGCCTCGTTCCAGGCCGGGAGCTGCACGGCGCGGGCGCGGGCGTCCTTGGAGAGGGTGACGGCCAGCATCTCCAGCACGATGCGCTGGACGTTGTTCTCCGGCTGCGCCTCGGTGAGCCCGAGCGAGTTGACCTGCACGCCGTAGCGGAAGCGGCGCTGCTTGGCGTTCTCGACGCCGTAGCGCTCCCGGGTGATCTGGTCCCAGATGCGCGTGAACGCCCGCATCTTGCACATCTCCTCGACGAACCGCACACCGGCGTTGACGAAGAAGGAGATGCGGGCGACCACGTCCCCCATCCGCTCCTGCGGCACCTGGCCGGAGTCGCGGACGGCGTCCAGGACGGCGATGGCGGTGGACATCGCGTAGGCGATCTCCTGCACCGGCGTGGCCCCGGCCTCCTGCAGGTGGTAGCTGCAGATGTTGATCGGGTTCCACTTGGGGATGTGGGCCACCGTGTAGGTGATCATGTCGGTGGTCAGCCGGAGGGAGGGCCCGGGCGGGAAGACGTGCGTCCCGCGCGAGAGGTACTCCTTGACGATGTCGTTCTGCGTCGTCCCCTGGAGCCTGCCGGGATCGGCGCCCTGCTCCTCGGCGACCACCTGGTAGAGCGCCAGCAGCCACATGGCGGTGGCGTTGATGGTCATCGAGGTGTTCATCTGCTCCAGGGGGATGTCCTGGAACAGCCGCCGCATGTCGCCCAGATGTGAGACGGGCACACCCACCCGGCCGACCTCGCCGCGGGCCAGGACGTGGTCCGGGTCGTATCCGGTCTGCGTCGGCAGGTCGAACGCGACCGAGAGCCCCGTCTGGCCCTTGGCGAGGTTGCGCCGGTACAGCTCGTTGGACGCCTCCGCGGTGGAGTGCCCGGCGTAGGTGCGCATCAGCCAGGGACGGTCCCGCTGCGGGCGCGCGCTGGTGTTCTGACGCTCAGTCATGGTGGTGGCGTCTCTTCTCAGACGTTCCGGAAGCGGTTGATGGCGTCGAGGTGCCGGGCCCGCGTCTCCGGGTCGCTGACGCCCATGCCCTCCTCGGGGGCCAGGCACAGCACGCCGACCTTGCCCTGGTGGAGGTTCTTGTGCACGTCGAACGCGGCCTGGCCGGTCTCCGCCAGGGAGTAGGTCCTCGACAGCGTCGGGTGGATCTTGCCCTTGGCGATGAGCCGGTTGGCCTCCCACGCCTCGCGGTAGTTGGCGAAGTGCGAGCCGACGATGCGCTTCAGGGACATCCACAGGTAGCGGTTGTCGTACTGGTGCATGTAGCCCGAGGTCGAGGCACAGGTGGTGATGGTGCCGCCCTTGCGGGTGACGTAGACGGACGCGCCGAAGGTCTCGCGGCCGGGGTGCTCGAAGACGATGTCGATGTCCTCGCCGCCGGTGAGCTCACGGATGCGCTTGCCGAAGCGCTTCCACTCGCGCGGGTCCTGGGTGTTCTCGTCCTTCCAGAACTTGTAGCCCTCGGCCTTGCGGTCGATGATCGCCTCCGCGCCCATGCGCCGGCAGATCTCGGCCTTGTCCTCGCTGGAGACGACGCAGATCGGGTTGGCGCCACCGGCCAGCGCGAACTGCGTGGCGTAGGAGCCGAGGCCGCCGCTGGCGCCCCAGATCAGGACGTTGTCGCCCTGCTTCATCCCGGCGCCGTTCTGCGAGACGAGCTGGCGGTAGGCGGTGGAGTTCACCAGGCCCGGCGCCGCCGCCTCCTCCCAGCTGAGGTGCTTCGGCTTCGGCATGAGCTGGTTGGACTTGACGAGCGCGATCTCGGCGAGGCCGCCGAAGTTGGTCTCGAACCCCCAGATGCGCTGCTCGGGGTCGAGCATCGTGTCGTTGTGGCCGTCGGCGGACTCCAGCTCGACGGACAGGCAGTGGGCGACGACCTCGTCGCCGGGCGTCCAGGCGTTCACACCCGGGCCGGTGCGCAGGACGACGCCGGCGAGGTCGGAGCCGATGACGTGGTACGGCAGGTCGTGGCGCTTGGTCAGCGGGGACACCCGGCCGTAGCGCTCCAGGAAGCTGAAGGTGGAGACCGGCTCGAAGATCGAGGTCCAGACCGAGTTGTAGTTGACCGAGCTCGCCATGACGGCGACCAGGGCCTCGCCCGGGCCGAGCTCCGGCACCGGCACGTCGTCCAGGTGCAGGGACTTGCGGGGGTCCTTGTCGCGGCTCTCCAGGCCCTGGAACATCTCCTGCTCGTCCTTGTGCACGGTGATCGCGCGGTAGGACTCGGGCAGCTCCAGCGCGGCGAAGTCGTTCGCGGTGCTGTCCGGCGAGACGATCGCGTCGAGGATGGGGTTGGTCACGGTATGCCTCCGGCGAAGCGTGTGGTGCGAGGGACGCGGGGGACGCCGTCGGTTCAGCGTTGTGCCTGGTGACGCAGGCGGACCGGGCGCGCGGCCGTGGGTGGGGCCGCGGGGACAGTGCCCGGCGTGGTGGCCACCGTATGACACGCAGTGCCACCTCGCAAGACACCCCGTGCCATTTCTTTGCGCCGCACGTCACACCGGGTGCGCGGCCCCGGCCACCGCCCCGTGCGGGCAGGCCGAAGCGCCCCGGGGGACGTCTCGTGCGGGTCCACCGGGGCGGCGTCGGGGGAGGTGTCGGGGTGCGGCGGGGAGGGGCGCCCACGGCGTCGGACCGGCCGGGGCGCGCGGCGTCAGCCCGGTCGCAGGGCCGCCTCGATGGTGCGCATGATCTCGGGCAGCGGGGTGTCCGTGCGGGCCACGGTGACGAGCACGTCGCGGTCCGTCTGGGCGGTGACGGCGGCCGGCTCGGACACGCCGCCGCTCAGGGCCGTGGCGCGGCTCGCGCCGAAGCCGGTGCCGAACGTCTCGCGGACGATGGCGAAGGCCCGGTCCAGCTGCGCCTCGACGTCGCCCTGGCCGCCCGAGCGCAGCCAGCGGCGCAGGACGTGGTTGTGCGCGGTGACCACCGCCGAGGCCGCCACCTCGGCCAGCAGCGGGTCGTCGTCGCCGTCCCGGTGCGCGGCCTCGTCGAAGTGGCCCAGCAGGTACCGGGTGAAGAGCCGTTCGTAGCGGGCCACGGAGGCGATCTCGCGCTCCCGCAGCGCCGGTACCTCGCGGGTCAGCTTGTAGCGCTCGACGCTCCCCGCCGGGGAGGCCGCGTACATGCGCATGACCTCCTTGATCCCCCGGCACACGGTGTCGAGCGGGTTCTCGTGCGGCGGCGCGGCCTCCAGGACGGCCCGCGCGCGCTCCAGCGTCTCGTCGTGGTCGGGGAAGATCGCCTCTTCCTTGGACCGGAAGTGGCGGAAGAACGTCCGCCGGGCCACTCCGGCGGCGGCGGCGATCTCGTCCACCGTCGTCTCCTGGTAGCCCTTGGTGGCGAAGAGCTCCATCGCCGCGGCAGCCAGCTCCCGGCGCAGCTTCAGGCGCTGCGACGACGCGGTGGTACGAGTGCTCGTTCGAGCGGGCTTGGCTGGCTGCGACATGTGGGGAACGTTACACGGGCCGCTGGACGGGACGGACGGGCCGCCGGAAGAGGGTTCCAGCAGCCCGCCCCACCCGGTCGGAACGCTCACCGACGGGCGTACTCGCGGAAGCCGCGCCCGGACTTGCGGCCCAGGCACCCGGCCGCCACCAGGTGCTCCAGCAGCGGCGCCGGCGCGAGGCCCGGCTCGCGGAACTCCTCGTGCAGCACCCGCTCGATGGCGAGCGAGACGTCGAGTCCGACGACGTCCAGCAGCTCGAACGGGCCCATCGGGTAGCCGCCGCCGAGCTTCATGGCCGCGTCGATGTCGTCCAGCGTCGCGTAGTGCTCGTCCAGCATCTTCACCGCGTTGTTCAGGTACGGGAAGAGCAGGGCGTTGACGATGAAACCGGCCCGGTCCCCGCAGTCGACGGGGTGCTTGCGGATGCGGGTGGTCACCTCGCGGACGGTGGCGTGGACGTCGTCCCCGGTCAGGACCGTGCGGACGACCTCCACCAGCTTCATCGCCGGGGCGGGGTTGAAGAAGTGCATGCCGATCACGTCCTGCGGGCGGCCGGTGGCCCGGGCGCAGGCGACGACGGGGAGCGAGGACGTCGTCGTGGCGAGGACGGCGCCGGGCCTGCAGACGCGGTCCAGGGTGGCGAAGAGCTCCTGCTTGATCCCCAGGTCCTCGGCGACGGCCTCCACGGCCAGGTCGACGTCGGCCATGGCGTCCAGCGAACCGGCGGGGGTGACGCGGGCCAGCGTCGCGTCGCGGTCCTCCTGACCCATCCGGCCCTTCTTCACCGAGCGGTCCAGCGAGGAGGCGACGCGGGCCTTGGCCTTCTCCGCCTTCTCCTCGCTGCGGGCCACCAGGACGACGTCGTAGCCGGCCTTCGCGAACACCTCGGCGATGCCGCTGGCCATCGTCCCGGAGCCGGCGACGCCGACGGTGCCGACCTCGCGTGCGGTGCCGCGCCGCGCCCCGGCGTCGGGGGTGAGGGCGTCGGGGACGACGACGGCGCTCCCGGGGGCGTCGTAGGTGTAGAAGCCGCGGCCCGCCTTGCGGCCGGTGAGCCCCGCCCGGCTCAGCTGGCCCAGGATCGGCGCGGGGGCGTGCAGCCGGTCGTGGGACTCGGCGTACATGGCGTCCAGGACGGTGCGGGCCGTGTCGATCCCGATGAGGTCCAGCAGTTCCAGCGGGCCCATCGGCAGGCCGCAGCCGAGCTTCATCGCGGCGTCGATGTCCTCGCGGGTCGCGTACTGCGACTCGTACATCGCCGCGGCCTGGTTGAGGTAGCCGAAGAGGAGGCCGTCGGCGACGAAGCCGGGGCGGTCGCCGACCCGGATCGGCTCCTTGCCCAGCTCCTCGGCCAGTTCGGTCACGGCGTCGACGGCCGCCGGCGCCGTGAGGACGGAGGAGACGACCTCCACGAGCTTCATGGCGGGCGCCGGGTTGAAGAAGTGCAGCCCGAGGACGCGCTCGGGGTGCGCGGAGTCGGCCGCCAGGCGGGTCACGGACAGGGCGTTGGTGCCGGTGGCCAGGACGGCGGTCGGCTTGACGACCTCGTCCAGCGCCCGGAACACCTCGTGCTTGAGCGCGTACTCCTCGGGGACCACCTCGATGACGAGGTCGGCCTCGGCGGCGGCCCGGACGTCCCGGTGCGTCCGGAAGCGGCCCAGGACGTCCTGCCGCTCCCGCTCGGTGATCCGCTCGCGGGCCACCGAGCGGGCGGTGGACGCCTCCAGCGCGGCCACGGCCCGGCGGGCCGCCTCGTCGCTGGTGTCGATTCCGACGACCTCGCGGCCCGCGCGGGCGAGGACCTCGGCGATGCCGGTGCCCATCGTGCCGAGGCCGACGACGGCGACTGTGCTCAGGGAAGGACGGTCCATCACGGGACTCCAGGGGTGACGACGAGAGAAAGGGTGCCGGCCTGCCGCGTGGACCGGTGCGCCGCGCACACCCGTTGGGGCGGTGCAGGGGCGCTGGGGGAGGACCGCGGCGGGGCGGTGAGCCGGCACGGCCCTGTCCCGGGCCGACGCCGTAACGTGCGTACGCGGACGTACGGATGCTGAACCGACTGACACTCTCGGCGGCTGCGTCACCAGACCGCCTGAGCGGTTGTCCCGCTCTGATGAGCAGGCTAACCGGCTGGTAACAAGAACGCCAGAGGGGTGGCGGGGCGATGTCGTGTGGTCCCCGCCACGTGACCGGTGTGGCCGCCCGCCCGGCCGGGGAAGCACCGGGGGAGGGCGCCGGGGACGGGCGCCGGGAGGGGCGGGGCCGTGGACGACACCTTGCGGGCGATGGCGGAACGCGTCGAGGAGGAGGACGGCCCGACGCGCGACCGTCTCCTCGCCCTGGCCGCGACGGCACCGGCCCGCGCCGATGCCCGTGACGCGCTCGCGGAGTGGCTCACCGCCGTCGGGCGCCCGCTGTGGCAACAGGAGATGGCCGCCTACGCGCTCGCCCTCGCGGGGGACCGCCGCGCCTTCGAGACGCTGGTCTTCCTGCTGAACCACCGTGACTCCGGGCGGGGTGAGAACGCGGCCGAGGGGCTGTTCCGGCTGGCCGACCCCCGCACCGGCCGGGCCGCGGCGGCGCTGGCCGGCAACGCCCTGCGCACGGCCTACGCCGTCCACCCGGTGCGCCTCCTGGCCCGGCTCCGCGCGCCGGAGGCCGCACCGACGCTCTCGGCGCTGCTGCGGCGGCTGCTGGCCGGCCCGGAACACCACTGGCCCGTCGCGCGGGCCTGCGTCGAGGGCCTGGCCGTGCTGGCCGACCCGGCGTCCCGCCCGCTGCTGACGGACGCCCTGGCCCACCCGCCGCTGCGCCCCGCCGCCGAGGCGGCCCTGCGCGCGCTCCGGCCCCCGCGGTCCCCCGCGTCCCGGAAGCCCCCCGCGTCCTCCGGCTAGAGGTCGCGGTACATCAGGTGGAGGTCCACGGACCCCTGGTCGGGGTGGTCGAACCCGCCGGGAACCGTGCCGATGACCGTGAAGCCGATCGACTGCCACAGCGCGAGGGCCCGGGTGTTGGTGGCGACGACCGCGTTGAACTGCATGCCCCGGAAGCCCGCCGCGCGGGCCCACTCCAGCGAGTGCTCGCCCAGCGCCCGGCCCACGCCGCGCCCGCTGCGGGCCGGGTCGACCAGGTAGCTCCCGTTGGCCACGTGGGAACCGCCCCCTGCCTGGTTGCGCGTGACCTTGGAGGTGCCGAGCACCGTCCCGTCGTCGTCCACGGCGACGAACGCCCGGCCGGGCGGCGGCACGAACCACAGGGCGCGGGCGGCCTCCTCCGGGGTGTCGCGGTCGTAGGTGTAGGTCTCACCCGCCGCGATGACGCCGCGCATGAAGGCCCAGATCGCGGGCCAGTCCTCTTCGGTCGCTTCTCTGATCAGCACCGGGCCAGCATGACGCGGCCCCGCAGGCCGTGCCAAACCGTCGAGCGGTCGGCACGGCCGGCGGGGCCCGGGCTCAGCCGAAGGGCAGGTGCAGGACGGACCGGTCGCCGGTGCCGAGCGTGCTCGGACCGTTGCCGATGGCGTTCCACACCTCCACCCGTACCGTGCCGTTCACCATGTCGCCGTGGTCGCCGGTGGCCGAGTGCAGCCCGCGCTCGGCCGTGTAGTGCTCGAAACCGGGCACGGGATCGGTGGCGAAGTAGTGGTAGGTCTCGGAGCGCTCCCAACTGCCGTCACCGGTCCGGTCGTAGGAGATCCGCACCTGCTGGCCGTTGCCCACGGTGGTGCCGGCGTCCACGAAGAGGTCGAACGCCGTGGCGCCACCGGAGTAGTCGCCCGTCACGCCCCGGGCCGTGAAGGTCTGCGGCGCGTGGGGTGTGCCGTCGTGGTTGCGGCCGTCGGCGGAGGCCAGCGTCGCCGTCCCGGAGGCGGGCGCCGCCTCGCCGAGCCCGCCGCCGTCCCGCAGGTACAGGGTGCTCGGCGTCGGCTCACCGGGGTCGCCCGGGTCCTGTCCGCCGTCGCCGCCGCGCGTCCACACGCCGACGTAGTCGACGAGCATGGAGTGGCCCGGCTCGGTGGCGGCGGTGGGCGTGGCGTGCCCGGCGACCCCGTCGGGGAACCCGCCGCCCATCGCCACGTTGAGCAGGATGAAGTATCCGGCGTGACCGGTCATGTTCTCCCAGGTCGTGGCGTCGAACTGGTCCTGGGCGAGCCGGTGGTAGAGCTGGTCGTCGACGTACCAGCGCAGTTCGTTCGGGGAGACGCTGCGGTCCCACTCGAACCGGTAGGTGTGGAAGGCCGCCTGGCAGGTCGCCCCGGGGCAGGGACGGCTGGCGCCCAGTCCGTTGTTCTCGTCGCACGGCCCGCCGGGGGCGACGCCGCAGTGCAGGACGCCCCAGACGCGGTTCATCCCGTTGACGTTCTCCATCACGTCGAACTCGCCGATGCCCGGCCAGTTCCAGTAGTTGCCCCGGTAGGGCGAGCCGAGGGCCCAGAAGGCCGACCAGTAGCCGAGGGCCTGCTCACCGGCGACGTCCGGCATCCGTAGCCGGCTCTCGATGCGCAGGGTGCCGTCCTCGGGCGCCTTGAAGTCGCTCCTGCGGGTCTCGATCCGCCCGGAGGTCCAGTTCCCGGCCTCGTCGCGGAGCGGGGTGATGCGCAGGTTGCCGTTGCCGTCGAGGCTCAGGTTGTCGGGGGAGTCGGTGTAGCGCTGGATCTCCCCGGTGCCCCAGTTCGCGGGGCCGCCGGGATAGGAGTGGCCGAGGTCGGTGATCCACTTCTCGCTGGAGGGCGGCGTCCGGTCGGGCCCGGTGAAGTCGTCGCCCCACTGGAGTTCCCAGCCGTCGGCGGGCGGCGGGATGTCCCCGCGGGCGGAGGACGTCCCGAGGCCGGAGGCCAGGACGGCGAGGAGCAGGGCGACGACGCCGAGCAGGGCGTGTCGTCTGTGGACGTGTGCGGACATGAAGGAGAGCACCTCCTGGGTGGGGGGAAGCACAAGGCTGAGAGCGCTCTCGCAGTTTTATAGATGGACGCAGGGGGGCCGTCAACGCCCCTGGCACGTCGACTTCTTGAAGGGATGGTGCACACAGGGGCGGAGACGGCACGAGGACCCCCGCACCGCCGGTGCGGAGGTCCTCGCGCGGTGCGACGGCCGTCCGGCCGGGTCGCCTACGGGCCGTCAGATCTCCAGCTGCGCCTCGACGCGGCGGAGCTGGTGCCGTGCCATGGCGAGGTTGGCCCGGCCCCGGTCGAGCGCGAGGTAGAGGAACAGCCCGCCCGCGTCCCGCCGCTTGAGCAGGCGGATCAGGTGGTACTGCGTGCCGAGCGTGATGAGGATGTCCTCGATCTCGTCCTTGAGTCCCAGGTGCTCCATCGTGCGCACCTTCGCCCGCACGACGTCGGTGTTCCCGGCGGCGGCGACGTTGAGGTCGAGGTCCTTGCCGCCGCCGAGGGTGCCGAGCGCCATGCCGCTCTCGTAGTCGACCAGTGCGACGCCGACGACGCCGTCGATGGTCGTCATCGCCTCTTTGAGAGTGGTCTCGGTGTTCGCCATGGGATGTCCTTTCTGTGGTGTGACGGAGGGTCAGGAAGCGGCGTCTTCGAGAAGAGCGCCGATGCGGGCGCCCGCGCGGCGGGCCTCCAGGTGGACGCGGCCGACGTTGCTGCGCGGCTCGGCCAGCACGGTCAGGACGGCGGTGGTGCCGGCCGCGTAGGTCGCGACGTAGCCGCCCTCGGCGCGGACGACGAGTTCGCGGAAGCCGCCCTGCCCGGTGACGTCGGCGAGCCGTACCGCGACGCCGAGGGAGGCGGCGGTGACGGCGGCCAGCGGTTCGGGATCCACCCGCGCGGTGTCGGAGGCCAGCACGAGTCCGTCGACGCTCGCCGCGAGGGCACCGGTGACCTGCGGCAGCCGGGCGCGCAGTCGGACGAGTTCGTCGAAGACGTCCGGGCGGGGCGGCCGGGGCGGCGCGGGCGGCGGGGGCGGGGGAGGAGGCGTCCGCTCGCCCACCGGGCGCTGGCGCAGTGCACGCCTCATGACGCGGTGGGGGTGGACGACGACGGGGTGCGGTCGGGTGGTGGGCTCAACGGAGGGCCTCCAGGGCGTCACGTATGCGGCGCAGGGTCGCGATGTCCGGGCAGTCGGTCGGCGTGGGCACCGGGGGCGGCGGGTCGTCCGCCCGGCGCCGGGGGAGCGGCGGCGGGGAGGTGTGCGGTGTCTCGATGAGCCCGGCCGCGGCCAGTCGGCGGACGTCGAGCAGCGTGCGGTACGCGGGACGGGCCAGCGCGGTGGCGAGGTCGGCCGGCGTGCGACGGCCGTCGGCGAGCCGCAGGAGGTCGAGCTGGCGGGGGGTGACGGCGCATCGCGCCGCCGGGCCCCGCTCCGCCGCCCGCCGGAGGCGGACCGGCGCGGAGTCGACCTCGTCGTGCGGCCAGATCCGCCGCAGCAGCCGGCTGCGCCGCCGCATCTCCCGGTCCAGTGCCGCGACCGGCGCCGAACGCACCGGGCCGAGCCAGTGCCGGACCCCGTGGTCGAAGCGGACGGGCCCCTCGGGGTGGGACCGCAGGAGGTAGGCGGCGTCGTGGAGCGCTCCCAGGTGGCAGATCTCCAACTCGCCCCGCGTCAGGTGGCCGTGCTCCAGGAGCGACCGGGCGCCGCCGTCGTGCGCGTCCCGCCAGACGGCGGCGTCCAGGCGACCGGCCCGCACGAGCAGGGTGCCCACGTCGGGGGCCCCCGTGCACTCGGCGTGGGCCACGGCGCCGTCGAGGAGGTACAGGGTGCCGGCGGGCCCGACGAGCGCGCCGGTTGCGGCCTCGTCGGCCAGGTGTGTCAGGAGGTGGTCGAGAGCGGTCGCCATGGTCAGCTCAGCACCAGCTCACGCGCCAGCTCGGCCAACCGGATGCGGGCCAGGGCGAGGTTGCCGTCCCGCCGGTCCAGCCACAGGTGCAGGAAGACACTGCTGTCGAAGGCCGTCTCCACGAAGCGCAGCAGGTGGTAGCCGTCGCGGGTGGTGATGATGAGGTCCTCGACGGCCGGCTCGGGAGGGGTGGACGCGTCGGGTGGGCCGGCCGCCGCCGGCGGGCCGCCGGGAGCCGCCTCGGCGAGCGTCACCTGCTCGGCGGCCGTCCGGGCCAGCTCGGCGGTGTCGGCCGCCGTCACCTCGTGGTCGCCGGACACGGCGGAGCCGATCGTGCCCAGGGCGAGCCCGCTGGTCCAGTCGACCACGGCCGCCCCACGCGCACCGGACAGTCCCATCGCCGCGAGCAGGCACTCGTCGATTCCGGACACGCCAGCATTCCTCCCCGGATTCCGGCACCGGGATTGGCACCGGACGTGAGGGTGAAGTTACGCTTCGTGCCACTCGTTCGGGCGATTTCGGCGGTACTGCTCCGCAATCGCCGCGCACGGGATATAGTCCGCGCCGCATATCCGGCTGGCATGTGCCCCGGCCGGGTCCGTCCGCCTCACAGCAACGTCAGCTGGACGCCCCCGTCCTCCCGCGCGGAGCCCGGCGGGGGCTCACCGGTGGGCGGCAGCCGCCGGGCCGCGCCCGCCCGGGAGGGGCCGATGCCGTACTCGGCGGCCAGCTCGTGCACCTGGCCGGTGATCCGGCGCTGGTACCAGGTGGGCGCGTAGGGCCCCTCCGCGTACAGGTTCTCGTAGGGGCGCACGAGCTGCGGGTGGTGGCGGGCGAGCCAGGCCGTGAACCACTCCCGCGCCCCCGGGCGCAGGTGCAGGGTGAGCGGTGTGACGGACGTGGCCCCGGCGGCGGCGACGGCCCGCACGGTCGCCCGCAGTTGCGCCGGCGAGTCGCCCAGGAACGGGATCACCGGTGCCATCAGCACCCCCACCCCGATGCCGTGCCCGCTGAGCGTGCGGACGACGTCGAGTCGACGCTCGGGGGCCGGGGTGCCCGGTTCGACCGTGTGCCACAGCTCCTCGTCGGTGAAGCCCACCGACACCGCGACGCCGACCTCCGTCACGGCCGCCGCCGAACGCAGCAGGTCCAGGTCGCGCAGGATGAGGGTGCCCTTGGTGAGGATGGAGAACGGGTTGGCGAAGTCCCGCAGGGCGGTGAGGATGCCCGGCATCAGCCGGTAGCGGCCCTCCGCCCGCTGGTAGCAGTCGACGTTGGTGCCCATGGCGATGTGCTCGCCGCGCCACCGGGCGGAGGCCAGCTCGCGCCGCAGCAGTTCGGGGGCGTTCGTCTTGACGACGATCTGGGAGTCGAAGTCCCGCCCGGTGTCCAGGTCGAGGTAGCTGTGCGTCGTGCGGGCGAAGCAGTAGACGCAGGCGTGGGTGCACCCCCGGTAGGGGTTCACCGTCCAGTCGAACGGCATCCGGGAGGCGCCGGGCACCCGGTTGAGGATCGACCGGGCGCGGACCTCGTGGAAGGTGACGCCCCGGAACTCGGGGGTGTCGACGGTGCGGGTGACGACGGCGTCCGTGCCGAACAGGGCGGCGGAGCCGTCCCCGCCCAGGTGGTCCCAGCGCATGACTGCCTCCTCGTGCTCGCCCCCGGCCTCGGTCGCCCCCCCCGCTTCGAGAATAGAACACCTGTTCGGGCCATCCGTGTCAACCGTGATTTGGCCCGCATGGCCCGGGGTGGTGGGATGGCCGGTGGTGCGCCGGGTCCACCGGATCCGCCGGGCGCACCCCACGACGCGACACCAGGAGGAGCCATGGCCCAGGTCGAGGTCAGCAGGGAGCGCGAGATCGCGGCGGACCCGAACACGGTGTTCGAAGCCCTCGCCGACTACGCCGGCACCCGTGAGCGCGTCCTCACCGAGCACTTCGGCGAGTACGAGGTGCGCGAGGGCGGCACCGGCGCGGGCACGCTCGTGCACTGGAGGCTCCAGGCGACCAGCAAGCGGGTCCGCGACTGCCTGCTGGAGGTCGACGAGCCCTCCGCCGGACGGCTCACCGAGCGTGACCGCAACTCGTCCATGGTCACCACCTGGACCGTCACCCCGGGGGCGACCACGGGCAGCAGCCGCGTCACCGTCGAGACGACCTGGCAGGGAGCCGGCGGCATCGGCGGGTTCTTCGAGAAGACCTTCGCCCCCAAGGGCCTCGGCCGCATCTACGACGAGCTCCTCGCGCGCCTGGACGGCGTCGTCCGCGCCCGGGCCTGACCGCGCGGTCCGGCGGTGGCGAGGGGCAGGACCCTCCCGGGGCTCGTGCGACGGGCCGCGCCCCTCTAGATTGGGACCTTCCACCTCCCCGCCCCAGACACGGAGTTCCCATGACCCACGACGCGACCGCAGCCCAGCCCGGTGTGCCGCGGATCGACAGCAACGTGCCCCACTCGGCGCGGATGTGGAACTACTGGCTGGGCGGCAAGGACAACTACGAGGTCGACCGGTCCGCCGGGGACGAGATCCACCGCCTGCACCCCGGGATCCTGGAGTACGCCAGGGCCGACCGGGCGCTGCTCGGCCGCGCCGTGCGGCACCTGACCGGTGAGGTGGGCATCCGGCAGTTCCTGGACATCGGCACCGGGCTGCCGACCGCCGACAACACCCACGAGGTCGCCCAGCGCGTCGCGCCGGACTCCCGCATCGTCTACGTCGACAACGACCCGCTCGTCCTCACCCACGCGCGCGCCCTGCTCACCAGCACCCCCGAGGGCGTCACCGACTACATCGACGCCGACCTGCACGACCCCGGCGCCATCCTCGAACAGGCCGCGAAGACCCTCGACTTCTCCCGGCCGGTGGCGGTGATCCTGCTGGGGGTGGCCATGTTCGTCGACGACACCGACGAGGCGTACCGCATCGTGCGCCACGTCATGGACGCCGTGCCCTCCGGCAGCCACCTCCTGCTGTCGCACACGATCACGGCGCCGGGCTTCGAGGACGTCGACGAGGCCGTCAGGTTCTGGAACTCGGTGGGAACCCCGAAGCTCAAGCAGCGCACCCCCGAGCAGATCGCCGGCTTCTTCGAGGGCCTGGAACTGCTGGAGCCGGGCGTCGTCTCCTGTTCCCGCTGGCGGCCGGAGCCCGTCGTGGCCCCGGCGCCCGGCGGCACCGGAGAGCCCGCACAGCCCGAGCAGCCCGAGGAAGTCGCGTTCTACTGCGGGGTCGCGCGCAAGCCGTAGTCGCCGTCCCGCCGGGTTTCAGCAGGTCTTTGCCCGGATTCTCCGGCGCGCGGCACCTCCACGCCTCTACCGTGGTAGGGGTCCGCTGGAAGGAGACTGGCAGCCCATGGAGCACGAGCAGCCGAGCACCGCGGCCCCGTCGGGCGGCCCTGCCCGCGAGGGGCCCGGTGCCTCGACGGCGTCGGATCCGTCGGTGAACTCCGACGGGCCCGAAGCCCAGGGGCGCATCCCGCTGGCCGTCGTGGTCGTGGACCGGCAGGGCGCCATCACGCACTGGAGCACCGGCGCGCGCCGGCTCTTCGGCCCGTCCCGGGAGGAGGCGGTGGGCCGTCCGGCGGCCGAACTCATGCCGGTCTCGGGCGCGTTCGGCGATCCGGGCTGGGAGGCCGGGCTGCGCGGCGACGCCGTCGGGTACGCGACGACCGGCCGGGCCGGCGGCTCCGGGGCGGGTGACCCCGGCGACGTCCTGTGGTGGGCCTACCCCCTGGTCGGCCCCGGTCCGGAACGGCTGCTGGTGCTGGCCACCGGTACCGAGGGCCTGACCGCCTCCGACGAGGAGGAGCGGCGCATCGCGCCCGGGCTCGCCCTGCACACCGACTTCCCCGGGGCCGACCGGCTCGCCGCCCGGCTGCCCGAGATCCTGCCGAGCATGAGCCCGCAGGAGAGCGCCCGGGTGGTCTCCCAGGTCCTGGAGCTCGGCTACCCGGTGCTGGAGGTCAGCCGGCACGAGCGTGTGCCCGTCACACCCGACTGGGGCGTGGCACGGCGCGTCGCCCGCCGTGCCCGGCTGATCCGCGCGGCGGCGGAGGCCGACATCGACCCGAAGGCCGCCGAAGCGGCCGCCGCCGAACTGGAGTCGGACCTCGAACACGCCGCCGTCCGCGAGCGCCTGGAGTTCCTCAACGAGGTCAGCGGCCGCATCGGCACCTCGCTGGACCTCGCGCGGACGATCCAGGAGGTGAGCGCGGCCGTCGTCCCGCGCTTCACCGACGTCGCCGGAACCTACCTGCGGGAGCAGGTCGTGGCCGGTGAGGGCTTCCCCGACGGCGTCCCGGACACCACGACGCTGTGGCACCGCGTCGCGCTGGAGCACACCGACGAGCCGGGGCGTTGGGAGGACGTCGTCCCCGTCGGCGAGTCCATGCCCTTCCCCGCGCACACGCCCTTCTTCCAGTGCATGACCACCGGGGAGCCGGTCCTGGTGCCGCGCATCACCGAGGAGATGGGCCACGCCATCGCCTCGCAGTTCGAGAAACGGGACATCCGCCCGCTCATCACCCACCGTTCGATGCTCGTCGTGCCGCTGAAGGCGCGCAACGTCGTGCTCGGCTTCATGATCCTGCTGCGCCACCGGGAGCGCCCGGAGTTCAACGACATGGACCGCGTGACCGGTGCCGAACTCGCCGCCCGCGCCGGTCTGGTGCTGGACAACGCCCGCATGTACACCTACCAGGAGAACGTCGCCGACACCCTCCAGGACAGCATGCTGCCGCGGATCGCCGCCCGCATGCCCGGCTGCGACACGGCCACGCGCTACCTGCCCGGCACCCGCCTCGGCCGGGTCGGCGGCGACTGGTTCGACACGATCCAGCTCCCCGGCTCCCGTACCGCCCTCGTGGTCGGCGACGTCATGGGGCACGGGCTGAACTCGGCCGCGATGATGGGCCAGTTGCGTACCGCCGTACAGACGATGGCGGGCCTGGACCTGGAGCCGGCCCAGCTCCTGCGCAGCCTCGACGACCTGGCCCAGCGGCTCGGCGACAGCTACCTCGCCACCTGCCTGTACGCCGTGTACGACCCGATCCGCTCCCGGCTGCTCATCGCCAACGCCGGGCACATCCCGCCCGTCCTGGTGCACGCGGCCGACGGCCGCAGCGAACTCCTGGAGCTGCCGACCGGCGCGCCCATCGGCGTCGGGGGCGTGGCCTTCGAGACGGCCGAGGTCCCCGTCGCACCCGGCGACCGGCTGGTCATGTGCACCGACGGACTGGTCGAGGTGCGCGGTCAGGACATCGGCACCGGGCTGGCCGCCCTGTGCGAGTCGGCGGCCCACCCGGCCGCGTCCATGGACGACGCCTGCGACACGATCATCCGCACCCTGGCGGCCGCGGCGGCGGCCGAGCGCGACGGGCGCAAGGACGACGTGGCCCTCCTCATGGCGCGGCTCAACGGCATCGACGGCGACGACACGGCGGCCCACACCCTCGCCGCCGACGTCCGCGCGCCCGGCCGGGCCCGCGCCTTCGTCCGCGCTCAGCTCGCCGGGTGGGGGCACGAGGACCTCGGTGCGACCGCCGAACTGCTCGTGAGCGAGCTGGTCACCAACGCGGTGCAGCACGCGGGCACCGCCGGCGTCGAGGTGCGCCTGGTGCGCGGGGACGCCCTGCTGTGCGAGGTCTCCGACGAGGACCCGGCCCTGCCCCAACTCCTCAGCGCACGACCGGACGCCGCCGCCGGACGGGGCCTGCGGGTCGTGAGCCGGCTCGCCACCCGGTGGGGTACGAGCCGCACCGGACGGGGTAAGACGGTGTGGTTCGAGTTGGCGCTGCGGCGCCGCTGACAACCGGCCCAGGGGGCGAGATGACGACAGTCGAGGACATCCACGGTGGTTCCGGCACGCGGTGGGAGGGATACTGGCAGCAGGCTCCGGCGGAACCGGGGCGCGTCTTCTGGGACGCGGCCCCCGAGGTGACCGTCGAGCGGCACCGCCCGCTGTTCGCACCGCACTTCACCGGCGACCTTCCCCTGCTGGACCTCGGCTGCGGTTCCGGGCGGCAGACGGTGGTCCTGGCCGGGCACCACACGCCGGTCCTGGGCCTCGACATATCCCCGGCCGCCGTGGAGCTCGCCCGGCGGCAGCCCGGCGCCGCCGGGGTGGACTTCCGCGCCGCCGACGTCACCGACCCCGACGTCGCCGCCCGGCTCCACGCCGAGCTGGGGGACAGCCACGTCTACGTGCGCGGCGTCCTGCACCAGTGCCCGCCGCCGGAGCGGGCCCGCTTCACCGAGGCCGTGGCCGTCCTCCTGGGCGCGCGCGGCCGGGCGTTCGTCTGCGAGCCCGCCGCGGCCGCCAAGGAGGCCCTGCGCGGGCTGATGGGCCGCCCCGGCGGGCCGCCCCCCACGCTCGCCGCCGTCTTCGAGCACGGCATAGCGCCCACGGAGATGGCCGACGAGGAGGTCCCCGCCGCCTTCGCCGGTGCCGGGCTCGCGGTGCTGGCCTCCGGTCGGGAACCGCTCGTGACGACCGAACCCGGCCCGGACGGCGTCGCGGTGCGGCTGCCCGCGCAGTGGCTCGTGGTGGGGCGGAACGGCTGACACGCGGGCCCGGTGCGCCCGCCCCGGCCGGGCGCGCTTCCACGAGCCGGGCGGGGCGCGTAACGTGTCCCGCCATGAAGATCCTTGTCAGCGCCGACATGGAGGGGGCCACCGGCGTCACCTGGCCGGACGACGTCCTGCCGGGGCACGCCCAGTGGGAGCGGCACCGGCCGATGTTCACCGGTGACGTCAACGCGGCGATCGCCGGGTTCTTCGCCGGCGGTGCCGACGAGGTCCTGGTCAACGAGGCGCACTGGTCCATGCGGAACCTGCTGCTGGAACAGCTCGACGAGCGGGCCCGGCTGCTCACCGGGCGGCACAAGGCGCTGTCCATGGTCGAGGGCGTGCAGCACGGTGACGTGGACGGCGTCGCGTTCGTCGGCTACCACGCGGCGGCCGGGGCCGAGGGCGTGCTGGCCCACACCTACCTGGCGAACTCGCTCACCGGGGTGTGGGTGGACGGCAGGCGGGCCAGCGAGGGCCTCCTCAACGCGCTGGTGTGCGCCGAGTACGGCGTGCCCGTCGTCCTGGTGACCGGTGACGACAAGGCCTGCGAGGACGCCGGTGGGTACGCGCCGGGGGCGCGCACGGCCGCCGTCAAGGAGTACGTGTCGCGCTACGCGGCGGTGTGCCTGCCGCCCGCCCGCAGCGCCGCCGCCATCCGTGCGGCGGCCCGTGCGGCGGCGCCGCTCGCGGTGCGGCACGAGCCGGTCGTCACCGAGCACGAGGTGACGCTGGAGTTCGACGCCGAGCACCTGGCCGGTGCGGCCACCGTGGTGCCCGGCGTCCGGCAGACGGGGGAGCGCCGGGTCGGCTACGCCTCCCCGACCATGTACGAGGGCATCCGCTGCTTCAAGGCCGTGACGACGGTCGTGTCGGCGGCGGTGGAGGAGCAGTATGGCTGAGCGAGCGGCGTCCGGGGCGCACATCGACGAGCGGGCGCTGGATGAGGTGGTGGCCGCCACCGCCGACCTGATCCGCATGGACACCACCAACCGGGGCGGCGGCGAGGGCTGCGAACGGCCGGCGGCCGAGTACGTCGCGGAGCGGCTGGCCGACGCGGGCGTCGAGCCCCGACTGCTGGAGAAGGCCCCCGGCCGCACCAACGTCGTCGCCCGGATCCCCGGTACCGACCCCACGGCCGACGCCGTGCTCGTCCACGGCCATCTCGACGTCGTCCCCGCAGACGCCGCCGAGTGGTCGGTGCACCCGTTCTCCGGTGAGCTGCGCGACGGCTGCGTGTGGGGTCGCGGGGCCATCGACATGAAGAACATGGACGCCATGGCCCTGACCGTGGTCCGGGCGTGGGCCCGTGCGGGCGTCCGTCCGCGCCGGGACGTCGTGCTGGCCTTCACGGCGGACGAGGAGGACACCGCCGAGTACGGCGCCGGATACCTCGTCGAGCAGCACGCCGAGCTGTTCGACGGCTGCACCGAGGGGCTCAGCGAGTCGGGCGCGTTCACCTTCCACACCGACACCGGGCTGCGGCTCTACCCGGTCGGCGCGGGGGAGCGCGGTACGGCGTGGCTGCGGCTGACCGCCCAGGGCCGTGCCGGTCACGGTTCGAAGATCCACCCCGACAACGCCGTGACGCGGCTGGCCGCCGCCGTGACGCGGATCGGCGAGCACACCTGGCCGGTCCACCTGACGCCGACCGTGCGGGCGGCCCTGCGGCGCCTGGCGGAGCTGCACGAGGTCGACGCCACCGGACTGGACGGCCCGGACGCCGCCGGCGCCGCCGAGGAGCTGCTGGGCACGCTCGGGTCCGCCGCCGACCTGATCCGGCCGGTCCTGCGCAACAGCAGCAACCCCACGATGCTCGACGCCGGATACAAGGTGAACGTCATCCCCGGCCGCGCGGGCGCGCACGTCGACGGGCGGATGCTGCCGGGCGCCGAGGAGGACTTCGTCCGCACCCTCGACGCGCTGACCGGTGACGGCGTCGACTGGGAGTTCCAGCACCGCGAGATCCCGTTGCAGGCGCCCGTCGACAACGCCACGTTCGCGGCCCTGTGCGAGGCGCTGGAACACTTCGACCCCGGCGCGCACGCCGTCCCGTGGTGCCTGACCGGCGGCACGGACGCCAAGCAGTTCTCCCGCCTCGGGATCGACGGCTACGGTTTCTCGCCGCTGCGGCTGCCGCCCGGCTTCGACTACGGGGCGCTCTTCCACGGGGTGGACGAGCGGGTCCCCGTCGACGCCCTGCACTTCGGGGTGCGGGCCCTGGACCGCGCCCTGCTGTCCCTCTAGCTCCCCCGGCCGCCTCGCACCCGCCCGCCCGAGACCGCAGCAACCGTCAGGAGACGCACCGGTGACGGCTTCGCAGACCCTCCCCCACGGCACGTGGCCCACGCCGATCGACGCCGCGCTGGTGGCCGCGCACGACGGCCGGCCCGAGTACCTGGGCGCCGTCGGCGGCGAGTTGTGGTGGACGGCACCCCGGCCCGAGGAGGGCGGGCGCCGCGCGCTGATGCGGCTGCGCGCCCCGGGCGGGGCGGCGTCCGAGGCCGCCCCCGAGGAGCCGGAGTCCGTGCTTCCGGAGCCGTGGAACGTGCGGAACCGGGTGATGGAGTACGGCGGTCTGCCCTGGGCCGGAGCGCCCCGGGACCACGGCGGTCCGCTGCTGGTCTTCACCCACCAGGGCGACCAGCGGATGTACGCCGTGGAGCCCGACGTACCCGGTGCGGCGCCACGCCCGCTCACGCCGGTCTCCGGGGTGGGTGGCGGCCTGCGCTGGGCCGACCCGGTGGTGCGCCCGGAGCGGGGCGAGGTCTGGTGCGTCCTGGAGGAGTTCACCGGGGAGCGGCCCACCGACGTGCGCCGCGTGCTGGCCGCCGTGCCGCTCGACGGCTCCGCCGCCGAGGACCGGAGCCGGGTCAGGGAGCTGAGCGGCGACGGGACGGCCGCCGGCGGCGGTGACTTCGTCACCGGTCCGCGCGTCTCGCCCGACGGGCGGCACGTGGCGTGGCTCACCTGGAACCACCCGCGGATGCCCTGGGACGGCACCGAGCTGCGGCTGGCCGAACTGACGGGGGACGGTGTGCCGGGGGCGGCCCGCACGGTCCTGGGCGGGCCCGAGGAGTCCGTCGCGCAGGTGGAGTGGGCCGCCGACGGCTCGCTGCTCGCGGTGACGGACGCCTCCGGCTGGTGGAACCTGCACCGCGTCGACCCCGGCGGCGGCCCGGCCGTCAACCTCTGCCCGCGCGAGGAGGAGTTCGGCGACGCGCTGTGGCGCGTCGGGCAGCGTTGGTTCGCGCCCCTGGAGGACGGGACGGTGGCCGTGCTGCACGGCCGGGGCGCGAAGCGGCTCGGCCTGCTCGACCCGCGCACCGGCTCGGTCGTGGACGCCACCGGGCCGTGGACCGAGTGGTCCGCCGCCCTCGCCGTGGACGGCACCCGGGTCGTGGGCATCGCCGCCGGCCCGCACACCGCCCACGAGATCGTCGAACTCGACACGGCCACCGGGCACAGCACGGTCATCGCCGCACACCACACCGATCCCGTGGATCCGGCGTACTACCCGGTCCCCGTCCCGCGCACCGTCACCGCCCAGGGACGTGAGGTCCACGCGCAGATCTACCCGCCCCGCAACCCCCGGGTCCGGGGCCCGCAGGACTCCGCGCCGCCGTACGTGATCTGGGCGCACGGCGGGCCGACCGGCCGCGCCCCCCTCGTCCTGGACCTGGAGATCGCCTACTTCACCTCACGCGGCATCGGCGTCGCGGAGGTCAACTACGGCGGCTCCACCGGCTACGGGCGCGCGTACCGGGAGCGGCTGCGCGGCCGGTGGGGCGTGGTGGACGTCGAGGACTGCGCGGCGGTGGCCCGGGCGCTGGCCGAGGAGGGCAGTGCCGACCGGGAGCGGCTCGCGATCCGGGGCGGCAGCGCCGGCGGTTGGACGACGGCGGTCTCCCTCACCTCCGCGGCCACCGCCGACGTCTACGCCTGCGGCACCATCAGCTACCCGATCCTCGAACCGGAGAGCTGGTCGGGGGACGCCACGCACGACTTCGAGTCGCGGTACCTCGAAGGGCTCATCGGCCACCCCGGCCGGGACGCCGAGCGGTACCGCGGGCGTTCGCCCGCCCGCAACGCCGCCCGGCTGACGGTCCCGTTCCTGCTGCTCCAGGGGCTCGACGACGTCATCTGCCCGCCCGAGCAGTGCGAACGCTTTCTCGCCGCGCTGGCCGAGGCGGACGGTGAGCCGGTCCCGCACACCTACCTGACGTTCGCGGGCGAGGGCCACGGCTTCCGCCGGGCCGAGACCATCGTGCGGGCGGTGGAGGCGGAACTGGAGCTGTACCGGAGCACGTTCCACGGCCGCTGAACCGAGCGGACCGGGCCCGCCCACCGCTACGTCCGCTGCGGTGGGCGGGCGTGTGCGGCCGGACGCCACCGAACCGGCGCGGCCGGGGCCGGAGGTGAGGTCAGCGGGCGTAGACGCGTTCGGTGAAGTGGGCGATCTGGTCCTCGCTGAGGTGCTGGGCCAGGTCGGCCTCGCTGATCATGCCCACCAGCCGCTTGTTCTCGATGACGGGGAGCCGCCGGATCTGGTGGCCCTCCATCTCGTCCAGGACCTCGGTCACGTCCGCCGAGGAGTCGATCCAGCGGGGCGTGCCGTGGCACAGCGCCTCGCACGTCACGCGGGACGGGTCGTGGCCGCGTGCCACGCATTCGACCACGATGTCGCGGTCGGTGATGATGCCGCAGAGCCGCTCGTCGGCGTCGCTCACGGGCAGGGCGCCCACATCGAGCTCCCGCATGAGCTGGGCGGCGCGGTCGAGGGTCTCGTGCGCGGGAATCCACTGCGCACCCGGATGCATGATGTCTTTCGCCGTGGTCATGAGGTACCTCCACGTCGAGCCGGTGCCGCACGGGGGCCGTACGACAGCAGCCATCCTGCGCCCCGGCCGGGGCCCCGGCAACCGCAGGGCGGCGGGCCCGGGACGCCCGCCGCGTGAGCGGGTTCCGGGCCGGGACGGGTGGGTTTCGGACATTGCGCGGCCGGTTCGCGTGATCTTGGTTCCGGCGGGAGGACGCGTGCCTATGCTTCTACACCGTTGTAGAGGCCCGCGTTCGGTGCGGGCCCGAGTCACGTGTGGAGGCGATGTCCGTGGCGTCGATCGACCTGGGCAAGGTGCTGGACAAGGCGTGGGCCGAGAAGGAGCTCGACGAGATTCTCGACGCTCCCGTGGCCGCGCTCAAGGGGGTCTCGGACCGGGACGGGGAGCTGCTTCAGGAAGCCTTCAACGTCAAGACCGTGCGCGACCTGGCCGAGCTCAAGTACGTCCGCTGGGCGCAGGCGCTCGCGGCGCTCGACGTGGCCAAGTGAGCTTCGGGGGCCGCCCCGTGCGGGTGGCCCCCTCGGCTTCTCCCGGAGTCGGGGGCCGGGCTCAGACCCGGCAGAGAACCTGCCCGTGCAGCACGCTGAACCAGGCGTCGGGGTGCGCGCCCCACGCCCGCCAGGCCGCCGCGATCTCCGCCAGCCGCTCCGCCGTGGCGTGCCCGCCCTCCACCGCGAGCCGCGCGTACCGGGACTCCACGGTGCGGTCCGCCCACAGCGCGCTCCACCACGCCCGGTCCTCGGCGGTGGCGAAGCACCACACGTCGGCGGAGGGTGTGATCTCCGTGAACCCGGCCGCGCGGGCCCAGGCCAACAACCGCCGTCCCGCGTCGGGCTCGCCGCCGCCCGCCCGCGCGACCCGGCCGTACAGCTCCTGCCAGGCGTCCAGAGCGGGGGAGGCCGGGTACCACGTCATGGCGTCGTAGTCGGCGTCGCGGACGGCGACGACCCCGCCGGGACGGCAGACGCGGCGCATCTCGCGCAACGCCCGCACCGGGTCGCCGACGTGCTGGAGCACCTGGTGGGCGTGCACGACGTCGAAGCTGTCGTCCGCGAAGTCCAGCGCGTGGACGTCACCCGTGGTGAACACCACGTTCGACACACCGTGCTCCCGCGCCGCGGCCCGCGCGGCGGTCAGCACGTCCGCGGCCTGTTCGAGCCCGGTGACGGTCCCGGGCGCCACCCGCGCGGCCAGGCCGGCGGTGATGGTGCCCGGGCCGCATCCGACGTCGAGCACGGAACTGCCCGGGCGCAGCAGGGGGAGCAGGTAAGCGGCCGAGTTCTCGACGGTGCGCCAGCGGTGCGAGCGCAGGACGGACTCGTGGTGGCCGTGGGTGTACACGGCGGTCTCTTCCGGCATGGCCGCCACCCTAGAGCGTCGTCCGTATGACGAGAACTATCGTCTCGCATCGCGGACTTGAGTGGGTCGACGCGTCCGGGCGGCGGCGCCCGGACCGGCCCCTCAGCCGCCCTCCGTCTCGCCCTCGGCGTACGGCCAGCGCAGGACGGCTCCGAAGCCGCCGGCCGGCTCGTCGGCGACGTTCGCGCCCGTCCCCTCCGGGTCCATCAGCGGCCGGACGGACAGCACCTCCGCGCCCGTGGCCGCGGCGGCCCGCAGCAGCGCGTCGTCGGCCCGGGCCGAGAGGGGCTCACCGGTGCCGAGGATCTTCGCGTCCGTGCGGCGCACCGCGATCTGCTCCGGCTCCCGGCCGACCCACACCTCCCGGCCGAGGTCCGGCCCTCCGGTCCGCACCAGCAACTGCGCGATCCGGTGCTCCCGGACCGCCTCCACCAGGGCGGGTACGCCCTCGGCGGCGTCCGTCCGGCCGCCGTCGCCCTGGCCGCGTCCGGCGCGGAAGCGGTCGAGCACCTCCGCGGTGTGCCGTTCGGCGTGGGTCCTGCGGATCTCGGCCAGCTCCTGGTCCAGCAGGTGTTCACCGGCCCTGGCACTGCTGCCCGGGTGGCGGGTGCCGTGCTCGGCGAGGACGGTCACCTCGCGCAGCGGCTCCGGCAGCCGGTCGCGCACCGCCACGCACTCGCGCTGCTCCCCGGCGAGGACCACGACCTCGGCACCGGTCCGCTCCCGGTGTTCGGCCAGCGCCTCGGCGACGACAGCCGCGTTGCGCTCCCAGGTGTTCTCCACCGCGTTCTGAAAGTGCCGTTCGGACCAGTCGGCGCTCCCGGTGCGGTGCAGCGGCCAGTCCTCGCCCTCGGCGCCGCCCGCGGGCGCGCTGCTCAGCGGTCCGCGCAGCTCGAAGTCCGCGCCCTGCCGGTCGATCCGGGCCAGCAGGCACACCGGCTCCGTCGCGGCCAGGTCGACCAGCGGCGCGGCGTGCGGCAGCGGTGCCCAGCTGACGTCCACGCGGCTCTCCGGCGTCGTGGACAGCGGCCGGTCGAGGACGACCCGCCCCTCGGTCGCGAAAACCGCGCGTCCCGGCGGATTGGCGCCGTCCGGGACCGTCCGCAGGGCCTCGTACACCGCGCGGCACGTGGCGTCGTCCGCGCCCTGACCGCCCAGCGCCTCGCGGGCCTCGCGGGCCAGCAGCTCCTGCCGGGCGGCCGCGTCCTCGGTGCCGCCGGCCGTCGCGACGTAGGCGCTGGCCCACGGGCCCGAGCGGTCGTAGAGCGGGCTGAGGAATGCGAGATTCATGAAGTACGTCTCCCGGGTAGGGGGTTGTGCGGTGGTCAGGTGAGCCGGGGCAGGACCTCGGTGCGGTAGAAGTCGAAGAACCCCCGCACGTCGGAACCGAGCTGGCTCGTGAAGACCCGGTCGAAGCCCGCCTCGGCACCGCTGCGCAGCGAGGCGATGTGGGCTTCGGGGTCCGGACCGCAGGGGATCGGGGACCGTGCCACCTGCGCCTCCGTCACCAGCTCGGCCGCCTGCTCGAAGTGGGCCGGTGTCGGCAGGACCTGTCCCAGCTCACCGGGGAGGAACAGGTTGGGCCAGCGGCGATGCACCGTGCGCACCGCCTCGTCGCGGCTGCGGTCGTAGGCCGCCTTGAGCCCGGTGAAGGTCGGGGCCTGCCCGCCCTGCCGTCCCCCTCCGGCGTGGTGGAACCGCCGCACGGACTCCTCCTGCGGGCCCGCGCAGACGAAGCCGTCGCCGATCCGGGCGGCCAGTTCGATGGCGGCCGGGCCGAAACCGGAGACGTCGATCGGCACCGGCTCCTCCGGCAGGTCGTAGAGCCGGGCGTTCTCGACGGTGTAGTGACGGCCGTAATGGGTGACCCGCTCTCCCGTGTGGAGCCTGCGCATCACCTCCACCGCCTCCTCCAGCATCTCCAGCCGGACGGCGGCGGGCGGCCAGCGCTCACCGGTGACGTGCTCGTTCAGCGCCTCGCCGCTGCCCACGCCGAACCGGAAGCGGCCGTCCAGCTGGACGGCCGCGGTCGCCGCCGCGTGCGCGGCCACCACCGGGTGCACGCGCACGGTGGGGCAGGTGACCGCCGTCTGCACCGGCAGGGACGTGACCTGCGACAGCGCGCCGATCACCGACCACACGAAGGGGCTGTGACCCTGTGCGTCCGTCCACGGGTGGAAGTGGTCCGAGATCCACAGCGCCGTGAACCCCGCGTCCTCCGCCATTCTCGCCTGCTCCACCAGGGCCTTCGGCCCGTGGTCCTCGCAGGCGAGGAAGTACCCGTACTCGGTCATCACCCGTTCACCCACCATGTCGTCGCAAGATCGCGAACAGAGTCCGGGTACCGCGTGAAGGGAGTGAAAAACCTTGTTTCGTCCCCGCAGTCAGGGGTAATCGCCCCGTCGTGCTTCGGACCGTAGGCACATCCTTGGGAGCGTCACGACCGCCGCCCGGGTGCCCACTGGTCCGGTGGCGT